>CAYJBG010000081.1:0-8856 GCA_964368085.1 uncultured Acidiferrobacterales bacterium
GGGCAGAAGTGCGGAGCGCGAAGCCGTCCCCACGGGGACAAACGCAGGAGCAGTTCTTCCGCCACAAAATAGCCCATTTACTCGTCCTCACCGAAACGGTTGTCGATCAGGGCGAGCAGCGCCTCCAGGGCATGGTCCTCATCCTCGCCGTGAACGGCGAGCTCGACCTGTGTGCCCTTGCCGGCGGCCAGCATCATGATGCCCATGATGCTTTTGCCGTTGGCGTGCTGGCCGTTGCGCCCGAGTGTCACGTCGCTCTTGAAGTGCGCGGCGAGTGTCACGAACTTGGCCGAGGCACGCGCGTGCATGCCAAGCTTGTTGACAATCTGGGTGGACGCGGTCTTCATCGCTGGCCCTCCGTGGCGCGCGCCGGCGGGGTGGCGCGCACAATGCCTTCCTTGCCACCGGACTGCGCCTTGCGCAGCAGCTCATTCATCGGCAGGTGTCGGTAGTTGAGCACGCGCACCAGCATTGGCAGGTTGACGCCGCTCACCAGCTCGATGCGCCCCGGCGCCAGCAGCCGGCAGGCGGCGTTGGTGTGCGACGAACCGTAAATATCGGCCAGGATCAACACGCCATCGCCCTGGTCGATTTTCTGGATGCGCGCCGCCAGTGCCTGCGTCAGCGCCTCCTGCGACTGGTGGTAATCGATCGGCTGGATGTCGAGCGCCGACGGCCGGGTGCCGAGGACGTGCTCGATGGCGTTGAGCAATCCCCGGCCCATTTCTTCTTGCGCCAGAATGATAAGACCGATCATGCCAACTCCCGATGACGAATCTGCGATTTGATGCCCTGGCCGGAAAAATGCGCGGCGAGTTTCTCCGCCAGGTAGACCGAGCGGTGCTGGCCGCCGGTGCAGCCGATTGCGATGGTCATGTAGCTGCGCCGCTCGGCTTCGAAGCCCGGCAGCCAGCGTTCCAGCAGGCCGCACAGCTCGTCGAACATCTGCCGCACCTGCGTGTGCCGTTCGAGGAAGGCGATCACCTGCGGGTCGCGGCCGGTGAGCGGCCGCAGCTCCGTCTGCCAGTGCGGGTTGGGCAGGCAGCGCACATCGAACACGTAGTCGGCGTCGGCGGGCGTACCCTTCTTGTAGCCGAACGACTCGAACAGCAGGGTCATGCCGCTGGAGTCGTCGTCGCGCGCGAAGTCCTGGACGCGGGTGCGCAGTTCGTGCGGCGTGGTGTGGGTGGTGTCGATGCGCAACGCCGGGTCGAAGGACAGCGGTTCGAGCAGCTTACGCTCCAGGGCGATGCCTTCGAGCAGCGGCGTGTCCTTGTCGGTGAGCGGGTGTTTGCGGCGCGTTTCCTTGAAGCGCTTTACCAGTGTCGTCTCTTCTGCCTCCAGAAAAATAATCCGGTGGTTCACGCCGAGTTGTTCCAGCCGCGCGAGGCTGTGCGGCAGCACATCGAGAAACGCGCGGTTGCGCGCATCGATGCCG
Source organism: uncultured Acidiferrobacterales bacterium (assembly GCA_964368085.1). Classification (GTDB taxonomy): domain Bacteria; phylum Pseudomonadota; class Gammaproteobacteria; order Acidiferrobacterales; family UBA6901; genus UBA6901. The sequence continues at coordinate 1,439 of CAYJBG010000081.1, forward strand.
ACCGCCGTCTGTTTCAGGGCGTCGTGTTCGGCGGCCAGCAGTTGCTCGGCGAAGTGCGGCAGCAGACCGGCCGGCAGATTATCGATGCAATAGAAGCCCAAATCTTCAAGCGCCTGCAGGGCGATGGATTTCCCCGAGCCGGACAGGCCGCTGACAATCAGGAGACTCATATAATGAAGCCGATCATGTCTTTGTCGGAACAAAGTTCATAAGACCATCTGTGCTCGTTCGTGTTGCCATAAGGCCAGGCCCGTTTGCGGATTTCGTCTGGAGAGAATGCAGGTTCTCACGCGCGCACGGAAAAGCGCGCGGCAGCGGCGCGTGGGTCATGGGTTATCCCGGGTCATGCACGCCTGCTGGCGCTGGATCAGTTCCTCAAGCGGGTGCACGCCGCGCAGGCGCAAGATGTGGCTGCGCGTGGCGGCCTCCACCAGCACCGCGAGGTTGCGTCCGGGCGCGACGTACAGCACCACCTCGGGAATGTCCACGTCCAGAATGTCGCGGGTCTTTTGTTCCGCCTGCAGGCGGTCGATGCGGGACATCTGTTCCGGCTTCGGTTGTTCCAGGCGCACGATCAGGCGCAGGGTTTTCTCCGGCCGTACCGCGGTGTCGCCGAACATGGCGCGCACGTTGAGGATGCCCAGTCCGCGCACCTCGAGGAAATCGGACAGCATGCGCGGGCAGCGGCCCAGCAGCACCGCCGGGGCGGTGCGCGAGAACTCCACGGCGTCATCGGCGATCAGCCGGTGATTGCGGCTCAGCAGTTCCAGCGCCAGCTCGCTTTTGCCGATGCCGGCCTCGCCGGTGATGAACACGCCCAAGCCCATGACCTCGAGGTACACGCCGTGCAGAGTGGTGCGCACCGCGAGCGCTCGCGTCAGATAATGTTGCAGGTGATCGATGACCTTGGGGCTGGCCAGCGCGCTCGCGAGCAGCGGCAGTCCGGCGGCGTCGGCGGCCTCGATCAGGTCGGCATCCACGGCCTCGTCGTTGGCCACCACCACCATGGTGGTGGTGGCGCTGCTGAACAGGTTGGCGATAGCCTCGGCGTGCGCGGCTTGCGGCAGGCGGCGCAGATAGTCGACCTCGGCGCTGCCCAGGACCTGCACGCGGTTCGGGTGCACGAAGTTGAGATGTCCGACCAGCGCCATGCCCGGAAAGCGGGCGGTGGCCGGCTCAAGCAACCGCTCGCGGCCGGCGCTTCCGGCCAGCCAGCGCAGCCGCAACGAGGCGTGCTGGGCGTCGAACAGGTCGCTGGCGGTGAGAGTCGGGTTCATGCGGTTTCCGGGTGGCGCGCGGAGGTGCAACGCGGCGGTAAGAGGATTATGCCTCTGCCAGACTTGAGGGGGTAGTGTTTTTGCCGGTACGCGCTATTGACCCGGCACGATTGTTCTTGAACGCAGCCAGGCGACGCCCATCGCCGGGCTTGCGCACTGGCACGGTCGTGCCGGGCCAATAGCGAAAATCACAGGGATTTTTCGGTTATTGCGCGGGTCACCGGCTCGCGCGTTCGCGCGTTTCAACGGTGATGGCTGAGCTTTTCCTTGTGTTTGAGCACCTGCCGATCGAGCTTGTCGGCCAGCGCATCGATCACGGCGTACATGTCGTCGCCTTCGGAATCGGCGTGCAGTTGCGCGCCCTTGGCGTTGAGGGTGGCTTCGGCGCAGTGGCGGTTTTTCTTCTTTTCGAAGTGCAGTACGACAGTGGTGTTGGTGACGTGGTCGAAGTGTTTTTGGATACGCCCAATTTTTTCGGAGACGTAGTCGCGCAAGGGGTTGGTGATTTCAATCTGCTGGCCGCTGACGTTGATGTGCATGGCGCCTCCACTGGCGTTGATTCAGACAAGGGTTTTTCTCAGGCTGGAAGGTGGGATGTTAAGTGCCTCACGATATTTTGCAACCGTCCGCCGCGCCACGTGAATGCCCTGCTCGGCGAGGATGTCGGCGATGGTGTTATCGCTGATCGGTTTGCTCGGCTTCTCCGCTTCCACCATTTTTTTGATAAGCGAACGAATGGCGGTCGCCGAGCAGGTGCCGCCGTCGGCGGTGCCAACGTGACTGGAAAAGAAGTATTTCAACTCGAAAATGCCGCGTGGTGTCAGCATATACTTGTTGGTGGTCACGCGCGAGATGGTGGATTCGTGCATGCCGACAATATCGGCGATGTCGTGCAAGACCAGCGGCTTCATGGCTTCCGCGCCGTGTTCGAGGAAGGCGCGTTGCCGGTCGACGATGGCGCGCGCGACTTTCAGCAGGGTGTCGTTGCGGCTGACCAGGCTTTTGATGAACCAGCGCGCCTCCTGCAGTTTGTCCTGCAGGTATTTGTTATCGGCGGTATCGGCGCCGCGGCGGATGAGCTTCTCGTATTGGTGGTTGATCGTGATGCGCGGCGTGGAGCTGGACGTGAGTTCGGCACGCCAGATGCCGCGGTTTTTCTTGACGGTAATATCGGGCGCGATGTAGCCGGCATGACTTGAGGTGACGCTGTTGCCGGGGCGCGGGTTGAGGTGCTGGATGAGCTGAATGGCGGCCTGCAGGTCCTCGGGCGTGAGCCGGGTGGCGCGCTTGAGTTGCTTGAAATCGCGGCCGGCGAGCAGGTCGAGGTTCTCGGGCGTGGCGATGCGACGCGCGGCATCCAGGTGCGGCGTGGCCGGATTGAGCGCGCGCATCTGCAACTGCAGGCATTCGCTCAGGTCGCGTGCCGCCACGCCCGCCGGGTCGAAGTTCTGTATCTGGTGCACGACCGCCTGGACTTCGTCGGTCTCGACCGCCAGTTCCTGGGCCAGGACCTGCTGAATTTCCTCGGGCGAGCAGGTCAGGTAGCCTTCCTCGCTGATGGCGTCGATCACGGTCTCGGCGATGCGCCGGTCGGTGGGCGAGAAAATCGTCATTTGCATCTGCCACAGCAGATACTCGCGCAGGGTGGCGGGCGCGCTGTTGCGCGCGTCGATGTCCGGCAGGCCGTCGCCGCTGTCGTTACGCGTGGCGCTGGCGCTGAGCGATTCGCTGTTGTCTTCCCAATCGTCGTTGACGGTCGAATCTTCGCTCGGTGCGTCGTCGCTCGCGGCGTCGCCGTCGACCGGCAGTTCTTCGCTCGCCGGCGCTTCACTCGCCTCGCTGTCGTCGCTGCTGGCGGCAACTTCTTCAGCCGGCGCCTCGCTCGTTTCGCGGACGGTGGTTTCGTCCTCTACTTCTTCGAGCAACGGGTTGCTTTCCAGGGCCTCTTGAATTTCCTGCTGGAGTTCAAGCGACGACAACTGCAACAGGCGGATAGCCTGCTGCAACTGCGGCGTGATCGTCAGGTGCTGGCCGAGCTTTAGATCGAGCGACTGCTTCATGAGCGTGCTGGACGTTTCCTAACGGATGGTCAAGAGTTACCGGATGGTCTCGCGGTTGTGCATCGGTCTTGCCAAAGTCTAGCCCAAATTTCGCCGCGCCGGGACCGGCACGGCTTGCCCGGGGGCTGAATTTTCACCTGCTTATGGAAGGACGAACAGGGCCGCTCCTGCGCATCCTGCGCTCGCGGCATTCGTACGTCCCTGTTACAGCACAGGGCTTCACTAATCGGCAGCTTATTTACAACCGTAACGGCGGAAGGCGAGCATTCCCGCCGGTTACAGTCGGAAATCCTCGCCCAGATAAACCTTCTTGACTTCCTCGTTGTACAGTATCTCAGCCGGTGAACCGGTGGCCAGCGCCTTGCCTTCGGACATGATATAGGCGCGGTCGCAGATCTTGAGGGTTTCGCGCACATTGTGGTCGGTGATGAGCACGCCGATGCCGCGCTGTTTCAAATGCATGATGAGCTGCTGGATATCCAGCACCGAAAGCGGGTCGACACCGGCAAACGGTTCGTCCAGCAGGATGAAACGCGGGCGGGTGGCGAGCGCCCGGGCAATTTCGACACGCCGCCGCTCGCCACCCGACAGGCTCATGCCGAGGTTCTTGCGGCGATCGGTGACGTGCAGTTCCTGGAGCAGTTCCTCGAGGCGCTGCTCGCGATCGGCCGGCGTCAGCGCCGTCTGAGTCTCGAGGATCGCCATGATGTTGTCTTCCACCGACAGCTTGCGGAACACGGATGCTTCCTGCGGCAGGTAGCTTAAGCCGAGGCGCGCGCGCTGGTGCATGGGCAGGCGCGTGAGGTCGGTCTTGTCGAGATGGATCTCGCCCTGGTCCACCGGCACCAGTCCGACAATCATGTAGAAGCAGGTAGTCTTGCCGGCGCCGTTCGGCCCGAGCAGCCCGACCACCTCGCCGCTCTCGATCGACAGCGACACGTCGCGCACCACCTTGCGCCCCTTGTACTGCTTGCTCAGGTGGGTGGCGGTAAGCACGCTCATCGGCGGTCTCCGGGAATTGTCGGCGGCGGAAAAACTGCTCCTGCGTTTGTCCCCGTAGGGACGGCTTCGCGCTCCGCACTTCCGCCATCCTTGGCGGTCGGCCGGAAAACTGCTCCTGCGTTTCCGGCACTTCCGCCATCCTTGGCGGTCGCGCGGGCGCGTGGCACGAGTGCGACATACACGCGTTGTTCGGTTGTACTCTCGGCGGTTATGCTCCGGTTTTCGATTGAATAGTGCAGCACAGCGCTGCGGAATGTATCGCGGCCACGTCTTACGTTTACGTTTTTATACAACTCCACGCGCCGCGTCGGCGCGTGGTAAACGGCGCGGCCGGCATCGCCCTCGATGAATTCTTCCAGCCCCTCGGGCCGGTGACGAAAGGTCACGGGTGTGCCTTCGGCGGTTACGGTTTCGAGTTCGCTGCCCCGGCTGCGTACCGTGGCGCGCGCGGCGGTGAGCTTAAGCGTGCCCTGGGTGAAGAGCACATGGCCGCGGTACAGGCCCACGCCCGTTTTCTGATCGATGTCGATACGGTCGGCGCGCAGGTGTACCGGCTGTAGGCCAAAAGACCGCTCCTGCGTTTGTCCCCGTGGGGACGGCTTCGCGCTTGGCACTTCCGCCATCCCTGGCGGTCGCCGGTCGTTGCCGGCGGCCATCGTGTACAGCGGGGCCAGCAGGACAGCAAGAAAGAGCACGGCGCGGGGCATCGTTATTAAATGGTTATTTTTGTGCAGGATTGCCTTCATTATTCGAGTATGACACGCATTTCCTGCGTTTGAACCTCGCCGCCGGGATCGGTGCCGGAGTTGCCGCGCGTCACGCGCACATTGCCGCGCATGAGAATCTGCTTGCCGTCCGGCGAGACTTGCCCGCGGTCGGCGCGCGTGTGTATGGGCGCGGCGCCCGGCGAGTATTGAATCAGGTAGGGCTGCGTCAGCTCCGAGGTGTCGTCGTCCGCGTAGTGCACCAGCTTGGCGGCGCGCAACTCGTGCTTAGGGCTTCCCTGGGCGTTCATTTCGGTGGCGGCGAAGTTCTCAATGGTGTAATCCGGGTCGTGGCGGCTCTCGCCATCGAACAGGCCGCCGCGCGGGGTCAACGCGGTCGGCAGCCACCAGGAGAGCGCCGCCAGGACAAGCAGCACGGCGACGATGGCGATGCGGTTGAAGTGTTCGGTCACGGTCGCCGGGTTTCAAAATGACTATTTTTGTGCAGGCTTGCTCTCATATGCATATAGATATTTTTGTGGCGGAAAAACTGCTCCTGCGTTTGTCCCCGTGGGGACGGCTTCGCGCTCCGCACTTCCGCCATCCATGGCGGTCGCAGGCGTGCTTTCAATAGTGGCGCTGCATCTCGGCCGCGTACGTGCCCTGCGCCAGCATCAGCAGCTCGCACACGTCGCGCCCCGCCCCGCGCCCGCCGGCGCTCGGCGTGACCCAGTGCGCATGACGTTTAACCAGAAAATGCCCGTCCTGCGGGCAGACGGCGAAGCCGACGCGCAGCATGATCGGCAGATCGACCACATCGTCGCCCACGAATGCCGCCTGCTCATGGGAGAGCCTGAGTTCGCGCAGCAACTCTTCGTATACCGGCAATTTGTCGGCGCAGCCCTGGCGCACGTGCGTGATGCCCAATTCTTTGGCGCGATGCGCCACGATCTGCGAAGTGCGGCCGGTGATAATGCCGACTGCCACGCCGTTGCGTTGCAGCATTTTAAGGCCGTGGCCGTCGCGCGAGTTGAACGCCTTGTATTCCTCGCCGTGGTTGTCGACAAACAGACTGCCGTCGGTCAGCACGCCGTCCACGTCGAACAACAGAAGCTTGACGGCCTTGGCGCGTGCGATGAGTGCGTCGCTGGCCGCGGCCAGCAGCGGATGGTCGTGCATTTACACCACCCCCGCACGCAGCAGGTCGCCCATGTTGAGCGCGCCCTGCACGCGCTGGTCGGCGTCCACCACCATCAGGCCGTTGATGTTGTGCTTTTCCATTAACTGCACGATCTCGGCCGCGAGCTGGTCGGCGCGGCAGGTTTTGGGGTTGCGTGTCATCACGTCGCTGATTTTGGCGTTGTACACATCCACTTCCTTATTGAGCGTGCGACGCAAGTCGCCGTCGGTGTAGATGCCGGCGAGTTTGCCGCCGGCATCGAGCACGCCGGTCATGCCGAGACCCTTGCCGGTCATTTCCAGCAACGCGTCGCGCAGGCTGGCGGTGTCCGGCACCAGTGGAATGCGGTCGCCGCTGTGCATCACATCGCGCACATACAGCAGCAGGCGCCGGCCGAGTTTGCCGCCCGGGTGGGAACGCGCGAAGTCGTCGGCGGTGAAGCCGCGCGATTTGAGCAGCGCCACGGCCAGCGCGTCGCCCAGGGCGAGCGCCGCGGTGGTGCTGGAGGTCGGCGCGAGATTGAGCGGGCAGGCTTCCTTGGCGACGCCGGCGTCGAGATGCGCGTCGGCCTGCTGCGCGAGGCTCGATTTCGGGTTGCCGGTCAGGGCGATGAGCTTGGCGCCCATGCGCTTGATGATCGGCAGGATGGTGAGGATCTCGCCGGTCTCGCCGGAGTTGGAAATGGCCAGCACCACGTCGCCGGGCGTGATCATGCCGAGGTCGCCGTGCTGCGCCTCGCCCGGGTGCACGAAGAACGCCGGCGTGCCGGTGCTGGCGAGGGTGGCGGCAATCTTGCCGCCGATGTGTCCGGATTTGCCCATGCCGGTCACCACCACGCGCCCCCGGCAGTCGAGTACGATGCAGCAGGCGCGCGCGAAGTCATCGTTGATGCGCGGCACGAGCGCGCTCAACGCCTCGGCCTCCAGCTCGATGACGTCGCGACCGAGTTGCTGCAGGGTAAGGCTGTCCTTCATTTCGATGTGTCGGGGCAGTCGTGATTTCGGGGGCGATCGGGTAATCTGTTGATGAGTATAACGAAACCGCCCAGAAACACCTACATGTACGACACCACGTTCCTGCACATAATAATCCTGTTGGGTGTGGCGGTGGTGCTGGTCGCGGCGTTTCGCTATCTGCATTTGCCGCAGGTGCTGGCCTACCTGTGCGCCGGCGTGCTGGCCGGGCCGTCCGGCCT
>CAYJBG010000082.1:0-8833 GCA_964368085.1 uncultured Acidiferrobacterales bacterium
CCATGATCGCCGAGTGCCGCGACATGAAGCTCAAGGTGTTGCCGCCGGACATCAATCGCTGCGAATACGCGTTCGTGGTGATGGATACCGAAACTATCCTTTACGGTCTCGGCGCCATCAAGGGTCTTGGACAGGCGGCGATCGATGCGATCCTCGACGTGCGCAAGCAGGGTGGGCCGTTCACCGACCTGTTCGATTTCTGCCGACGCCTCGACCTGCGGCGCGTTAATAAACGCGTGCTCGAATCGCTGATCAAGGCCGGCGCCCTCGACGCCCTGGGCGTGCATCGCGCCGCACTCCTGGCCACGCTCCAGACGGCGATGGCCGCCGCCGATCAGGCCGGGCGCGCCGAGGAAGCGCGTCAGGACGATCTGTTCGGGATGGGCAGCGGCGCGAAGGTGCCGTACAGGGACGTACCAATGCCGCGCGCGCACGACCGCATGGATGCGGGAGGTACGACTCCAGGGATGGAGGAGGTAGAGCCGCGTCGGGAACAGCGGCCGAGAGCAACGCAGGGAGCAGTTGCCGAGGATGCGCAGGAGCGGCCCGCGAGTTCGCCAGCGGTCGTGCCGCGGGCGGAGACGCCACCGTGGAGCGAGGAGCAGCGCCTGGCAGGTGAAAAAGAAACGCTCGGCCTGTACCTCACCGGCCATCCGATCGCCCGTTATGAGCAGGAGCTGGCGCGCTTCATTGACAGCACCATTTCCACACTCAAGCCCACCGAGGACAAAACCATTGTGGTGGCCGGCCTCGTGGTCGGCATGCGCGCCATGCAGACACGCCGCGGGGATCGCATGGCATTCGTGACCCTGGACGACCGCACCGGGCGACTCGAACTGGCGGTGTTCTCCGAACTTTTCGAGCGCCACCGCGACCTGCTCGCCAAAGACACGCTGCTGGTGGTGGAAGGGCAGGTGAGCATGGACGAATACTCGGGCGGTTTCAAAATGAGCGCCGAGCGCATCTACAACATCGATCAGGCGCGCGCCACCTTCGCCAGCCGGCTGGAGATCGACGTGGACGCGGCACTGGCCGCAGGCGGTTTCATGCAGGTGCTGGAGCAGGCCCTGAAGCCCGCCACACCCGGCAACTGTCCCGTCGTGCTTCGCTATGACGCCGGGACCGCCGGCGCCGAGATTGAGCTCGGGCCGGAATGGAAAATCACCCCCAGTCAAACACTGCTCGACCGGCTCATCGGGCTTGCCGATGAGGGGCGGGTGCGTTTAGTCTACCCCGATACCCGGCGGGTACTGACCCCGGCAACAGCGGCCGGCCGACGCGGCCGGCCCGGAAACCACCGCAGCGGAATCGCCGTTTCCTTCGCATGAATCCGAATTATCTAGATTTTGAACAATCGATCGCCGATCTCGAGGCAAAAATCGAGGCCTTGCGCGCCACCGGCAACGATCGCGATCTCAATCTCAACGATGAAATCAATCGTTTGCACGCCAAGAGCCGCCGGCTCACCGAATCCATCTTTACCAGCCTGACACCCTGGCAGATCTCGCAGCTCGCGCGCCATCCGCTGCGCCCATACACGCTCGACTACGTAAAGCGCCTGTTCACCGATTTCGAAGAACTGCACGGTGACCGCGCGTTTGCCGACGACCCCGCAATTGTCGCGGGGCTCGCGCGCCTCGACGGCCGGCCAGTAATGATGATCGGTCACCAGAAGGGCCGCGACACGCGCGAAAAACTCAAGCGCAATTTCGGCATGCCGCGCCCGGAAGGTTACCGTAAAGCCATGCGCCTGATGAAGACCGCGGAACGTTTTCAGCTGCCGGTGCTCACCTTCATCGATACTCCCGGCGCCTATCCGGGCGTGGGTGCGGAGGAGCGCGGTCAGAGCGAGGCCATCGCGCGCAACCTCTACGTCATGGCGGCGCTCAAGACTCCGATCGTGAACACGGTGATCGGCGAGGGCGGATCGGGTGGGGCGCTCGCTATCGGCGTGGGTGACCGCATGTTGATGTTCCAATATTCAACTTACTCCGTGATTTCGCCGGAGGGCTGTGCCTCGATCCTGTGGAAGAGCGCCAGCAAGGCATCGGAAGCCGCCGAAGCCATGGGGATTACCGCCGTGCGCCTGCACGAACTCGGGCTCATCGACGAAATTGTCGGCGAGCCGCTGGGTGGCGCACACCGCGACGTCGACGCCATGGCGGCTGCGTTCAAGCAGGCGTTGCTGGCCACGCTCGATACACTCGACCGGATTCCGCCCGGCGAGCGACTCGAACGCCGCTACCAGCGCCTGATGCAGTATGGAAAATTTGAGGAAGCCTGACCCACGATTTTCCGCCGCCGCGCTGGCTGCGGTTTTGTTTGGCGAGTTGCGCCTGCCGCCCGGTACACGCTTCAAACTTGCCTACAGCGGCGGCCTCGATTCCCACGTCCTGCTGCATGCGCTCGCCACACTGCGCACCAGCCACTCCTTTGCGTTAAGCGCCATCTATATTGATCACGGCTTGCAACCGTCCGCCACCGCCTGGGGCGAGCATTGCGCACGCATTTGCGCGCAGCTCGATGTGGCGTTTGTTTGCGAACGCACTGAGGTCAGCGGCGCCGCTGAACACGGCCTCGAAGCCGCGGCGCGGCGCGCGCGCTACAAGGCGCTGCGGGCTTTGCTTGCGCCCGGCGAAATTCTGCTCACCGCGCATCACCGTAACGACCAGGCCGAAACAGTATTGCTTCAACTGCTGCGCGGCGCCGGCGTGGCCGGGCTGGCGGCCATGCCGGTGCGCGCAGCCTTCGGCGCCGGAGAGTTGTTGCGGCCACTGCTCGGGTTCACGCGCGCGGCATTGCATGCCTACGCCCTGGAGCATCGGCTGCATTGGATCGAGGACCCATCGAATCGCGATGCGCGTCTGCGGCGTAATTTCCTGCGCGCCGAAATTCTGCCGCGTCTTGCGACACAGTGGCCGGAGGCGGATGCCATGCTGGCACGTACCGCCCGCTATGCGGCGGAAACTCTGGAGCTGCTCGATGAAACCGCTGCGCTGGATCTCTCCGCGTGCCGGCAGGCGGCGGAGTATTCGCCGCATGCCTTGTCGGTCGCGGCCGTAGCCCGGTTGTCTGAGGCGCATCAACGCAATCTGTTGCGCTACTGGCTGCGCCAGCAGGGCTTGCGGGTGCCGGGCACGCGCACGCTGAACCAGGTGCTGGCGCAACTGCGCCACGCGCCACGTTCGCAACACGCCTGTGTGCGCTGGCCGGATGCCGAAATCTGGCGCTACCGCGATCTGCTGGTCGCGGTGCCGGTTCAAGCGGCGCCCGATCCGGCACTCGATGTGATCTGGAATCTGCATACACCGCTCGATCTTCCGGGGATCGGACGCCTGCGCGCCGAACCGGTACGTGGCCGCGGCCTGGCGACGGCCCGGCTGAATGGCGCGTTATCGATCCGGCTGCGCCGTGGTGGCGAGACCCTGCTGCTGCCCGGACGCCGACATCATCATGCGCTCAAGAAACTTCTTCAGGCCGAGGGCGTGTCGCCGTGGTTGCGTGCGCGTTTGCCGCTCCTGTACGCAGGCGACATGCTGGCGGCGGTTGCGGATCGCTGGGTGTGCGCGCCCTATGCGGCAAGTCCCGACGAGGACGGGCTGGCGATTGTCTGGGAACCCGCCCTGGACCGTGGCCGCGTATCCGAAAAAGCCCGCTAAGGAACCTCTGATTAACTATCATTTGCCGCAAAGACGCAAAGGACGCAAAGGAAAACACGCGTTTTTATCGAGAAAACCTTTGCGTTCTTTGCGTCTTTGCGGCGAAAAATATTAGTTTTGGAATTATTCAGAGCTTCCCCAACTCGCGGATTTTCATTGTGGAAGCAGCTCGATTCTGATAGCTTTTGTTTCCGTTCGGACGCTTCCCGGAAACCCTGTTCCGGATCCAAGAAGCTGCCCCTTAAGCGAACGGAATTCATGACCAAATTCATCTTTGTGACCGGCGGTGTGGTCTCCTCTTTGGGCAAGGGGATCGCCGCCGCCTCCCTCGCTGCCATCCTCGAAGCACGCGGTCTGAAAGTCACCCTGCTCAAGCTCGACCCGTACATCAATGTCGATCCGGGCACCATGAGCCCGTATCAGCACGGTGAGGTCTTTGTCACCGAAGACGGCGCCGAGACCGATCTGGATCTGGGTCATTACGAGCGCTTCGTGCGCACCACCATGTCCAAGCGCAACAATTTCACCACCGGGCGCATCTACGAGAACGTCATCCGCAAGGAACGCCGTGGCGACTATCTCGGCGCCACCGTGCAGGTCATCCCGCACATCACCGACGAGATCAAACGCTGCATCCAGGAAGGCGCGACCGGGGCGGACATCGCCATGGTCGAGATCGGCGGCACGGTCGGTGACATCGAATCGCAGCCATTTCTCGAAGCCATCCGCCAGATGGGCGTGGAGATGGGCACGCACAACGTGGTGTACATACACCTGACGCTGGTGCCGTACATCGGCGCCGCCGGCGAAATGAAAACCAAGCCTACTCAGCATTCGGTCAAGGAACTGCGCTCGATCGGCATTCAGCCGGACGTGCTGTTGTGCCGCGCCGACCGCATGCTGCCCGAAGACGAACGCCGCAAGATCGCGCTCTTTACCAACGTGCCGGTGCGCGCGGTCATCTCGGCGGTGAACGTGGACAACATTTACAAAATTCCCGGCCTGCTGCACGACCAGGGCCTGGATGAGATCGTGATCGAGAAGCTGCACTTTAACGCGCCCAAGGCCAAGCTCGGCGAGTGGGAGCGGGTGGTGCAGTCCATGGAACATCCCGAGGCCGAGGTCGAGATCGCCTTGGTGGGCAAATACGTACACCTCACCGAATCGTACAAGTCGCTGTCCGAGGCGCTGGTGCACGCCGGCATCCAGACACGTACACGCGTCAAAATCCGCTATATCGATTCCGAACGAATTTCAACGGAGGGTACGGCGCTACTTGAGGGTGTCGATGCGATCCTGGTGCCGGGCGGCTTCGGTGAGCGCGGCATCGAGGGCAAAATTCAAACCGTCGAATATGCACGCACCCACAAGATACCGTATCTCGGCATCTGTTTAGGTATGCAGGTGGCGGTGATCGAGTTCGCGCGCAATGTCGCCGGTCTCAAGGGCGCGCACAGTACCGAGTTCGATGCGCGCACACCGCATCCGGTGATCGCGCTCATCACCGAATGGAAGACGGCGGAAGGCAAAGTCGAAACACGCAGTGCCCAGGCCGACTTGGGCGGCAGCATGCGCCTCGGTGGTTACACCTGCCGCCTGGAGCCCGGCACGCGCACGCAGGCCATGTACGCCAAGGACAAGATCGTCGAACGTCACCGGCACCGCTATGAGTTTAACAACAACTACCGCGAGATTTTGCAGCAACACGGCCTGGCGATTGCCGGCCTCTCCGAGGATGGCAATCTGGTTGAAGTCGTGGAGCTGCCCGATCACCCGTGGTTCGTGGGTGTGCAGTTTCACCCCGAGTTCACCTCCACGCCGCGCTATGGACACCCGCTGTTCACCGGCTACATTCAGGCGGCGCGCGATAATCGCGCCGCACTCAACCCGAAACAGGCAGCCTCGCGATGAAACTCTGTGGTTTTGAAGTTGGCCTCGACAAACCGTTTTTTCTGATCGCGGGTCCGTGCGTGATCGAGTCGAAAGAGATGGCGCACGACACCGCCGGGCGTCTCAAGGAAATCACCGCGAAGCTTGGCATTCCGTTCATCTACAAATCGTCGTTCGACAAGGCCAACCGCAGCTCCGGCAAGTCGTTCCGCGGTCTCGGTATGGACAACGGCCTCAAGATCCTGGAGAGCGTGCGCCAGGCGATCGGCGTGCCGGTACTCACCGATGTGCACGACATCCCGGAGATCGAGCCGGTAGCCGCGGTGGTGGATGTCTTGCAGACCCCGGCGTTCCTGTGTCGCCAGACCGATTTCATCCAGGCGGTGGCCGCCTGCGGCAAGCCGGTGAATATCAAGAAAGGTCAATTTCTCGCGCCCGGCGACATGAAGAATGTCGTGGACAAGGCCAATGAAGCCGGCGGCAAGGGCCGCATTATGGTTTGCGAGCGCGGTGTGTCCTTCGGTTACAACAACCTGGTATCGGACATGCGTTCGCTCGCCATCATGCGGGAGACCGGGTGCCCGGTGGTGTTCGACGCCACCCACTCGGTGCAGTTGCCGGGCGGGCAGGGCACGAAAAGCGGTGGACAACGCGAGTTTGTGCCGGTGCTGGCGCGCGCCGCCATGGCCACGGGTATTTCCGGCATTTTCATGGAGACCCATCCGAATCCGGAGAAGGCTTTATCGGACGGCCCGAATGCCTGGCCGCTCGACCGCATGGAGGCCTTGCTCATCACGCTCAGGGAGCTGGACGCGGCCGTCAAGCGCCAAGGGTTTGCCGAAATGGCGTTGATGTAAAAACCCGCCGCAAAGGCGCAAAGGACGCAAAGAAAAAAACAAATTTTATCAAGAAACTTCTTTGCGTCCTTTACGCCTTTGCGGCAGATGTTCTTTTTAACCTCACCCCGAAACAACGATTAGCCTATGTCCGCCATTGCCGATATTCATGCCCGTGAAATTCTCGATTCACGCGGCAATCCCACTGTAGAAGCCGATGTCATTCTCAAAGACGGCGCGCGCGGGCGCGCCGCCGTGCCGTCCGGCGCCTCGACCGGCGCACGTGAAGCCATAGAATTGCGCGACAACGACCCGAAGCGCTATCTCGGCAAAGGCGTGCGTCAGGCCTGTGCCAATGCGAACGGCGAAATCAGGAAAGCCCTGCTGGGCAAAGATGCGCGCGAGCAAGGCGCAATCGACAAGATCATGATCGATCTCGACGGCACGTCCACCAAGAAGCGGCTGGGCGCCAACGCCTTGCTGGCGGTATCGCTGGCCACGGCGCGCGCCGCCGCCGCCAGTATGAACCTGCCGCTGTATCGTTACCTCAACGGCCTCGCCGGCGGTGTAGCCATGCTGATGCCAGTGCCGATGATGAACATCATCAACGGTGGCGCACACGCCGACAACAACATCGACTTTCAGGAGTTCATGATCCTGCCGGTGGGCGCGCCGAGTTTTTCCGAGGCATTGCGCGCCGGCACTGAAGTGTTCCACGCCTTGAAGAAAGTGTTGCAAGGCATGAAGCTCAATACCGCGGTCGGCGACGAAGGCGGATTCGCCCCCGACCTCAAATCGAATGAAGAAGCCTTGCAGGTGATCTTGCAGGGCATCGAAAAGGCCGGCTACAAGCCGGGCGCCGATGTCGCCCTCGGCATGGACGTGGCCAGCTCCGAGTTCAACCGGAACGGCAAATACGAACTCGGATCGGATGGGTCGAGCCTGACCGCCGATCAATTCACCGATAAACTTTCCGCCTGGGTCGCCAAGTATCCCATCATCACCATCGAAGATGGTTGTGGCGAAAACGACTGGGCCGGTTGGGTGATGCTCACCGCCAAGCTCGGGAAGAAGATCCAGATCGTGGGCGACGATTTGTTTGTAACCAACACCGCGATCCTGGCCGAAGGCATCAAGAAAGGCATCGCCAATTCAATTCTCATCAAGGTCAATCAAATCGGCACGCTATCCGAAACCCTCGCCGCCATCGCCATGGCGCGCCAGGCTGGTTATACCGCAGTCATCTCGCACCGCTCCGGCGAAACCGAGGACGCCTTCATTGCCGATCTTGCCGTGGCCACCGGCACCGGCCAGATCAAAACCGGCTCGCTGTCGCGCTCCGACCGCGTGGCCAAGTACAACCAGCTACTGCGTATCGAGGAAGAGTTGGGTGCAGCCGCAGTCTACCCGGGCCGCAAGGCGTTCAAGATGCTGTAGATGGATAAGGGGACGCTTCCCTTTAAAAAAGAACGCGCGTGCTAAGTGTCAAAACGTTGCATTGCAGCGGTAGGTTGGGCTGAACGGTTTTTGTGAAGCCAACATCACGGAGGGAAACGAAGCCATGCGATACCGGCGAGCCAATGCAGATGTTGGGCTTCATTTCATTCAGCCCAACCTACCGCGCTACCGCGCTTCAATGGCCGCTGAAGGCGAGGTTAGGGCAAATCAAACCTTTTCAACGGGAGATTCGTCATGATTAAATTTTCCAGTGCTGTTGTTCTTTCTGCGTTCGCTTTCATAAACACCGCATCCGCTACGCAACCGAGTTCCTATGCCGGACAGGAGCAGCGTGAAATCAAGGCGCTTTCTCCCGAAGAAATTGAGAGTTACCTCGCGGGCAAGGGCGCCGGTTTAGCCAAGGCCGCGGAGCTTAATCATTACCCCGGCCCGATACATGTACTGGAACTGGCCGACAAGCTGCAGCTCAGCGAGGCACAAAAATCGCAGACCAAGGCGATATTTGACGCCATGCAGAAAGAGGCGGTGCGCCATGGAAAGGTCCTGGTTAAAAGGGAACAAGAATTAGATCGGCTGTTTGCTACAGGGGCGATAACCACGGACAGCCTGCGTTCGACCCTCAAGCAGATCGGCGCGTTACAGGCTGAGGTTCGTCGATCTCATCTTGAGGCTCACCTCACACAGCGAGCGGTTCTGACGAAGACGCAAATCGCGAAGTACGATGAACTTCGCGGCTATACGTCAGGAGCAACATCGGACCATTCCCATAAGCATTGAAAACATTTGGTCTGACATCGCGTCCACCCGGTCAACAACAGCGCCGCATGCCGTTGCGCCCAACGGTCCATGCAGGCCGTTAGAGCGCGTATTGCGGGATTGGGTATCCCGCTTCGGCAACGCCTCGAAGCCGGCGCCCGGATAGTTTATTCTCCTGTTGTGAAGATCATCCTCTATATTCTCATCGGCATCCTGATCGGCCTGCAGTACCCG
>CAYJBG010000083.1:0-8793 GCA_964368085.1 uncultured Acidiferrobacterales bacterium
CGGTTGCCAGCAGCAGGCGATCGTAGCCGGCCTCGGTGCCGTCTTTGGCCACGACTTTGCAGTTGCGGCGATTAATGCTGACGATCTCCTTGCCCTTGTGCAGGGTGATCCCGTTGTCGGCATACCAGGCATCGTCATTCAGCACGATGTCAGCGAATTTTTTCTCACCGGCCAGCACCGGCGAAAGCAGGATACGGTTGTAGTTAACGTGAGGCTCGGCGCCGAACACGGTGATGCTGTATTTCTCCGGCGCCAGCTTGAGCAGCTCTTCGATGGTGCGGATGCCGGCCATGCCATTGCCGACCACCACCAGTTGTTCCTTCATCCAGCATCTCCAGGCATGCGTAGTCTTAACTGCCCTATAGCAAGCCATATGCCAATAACAGAATATGTATAAGTTACTGATATAGATGGGAGATAAACCTGGACAGATTCCGCTGATGCGAACCACCGATCCATCATGGTGCAGGTGTTTCTATCCTGCACCAATACAGTGTGCGTCAGCGCAGTATCAGCGAGACCAGCAATGCGACAAACAGGAGCAGGGAAATGATCTTCCAGAAGCGCATCGGATTGCGTTCGTACAGCGACCGGCGCTGAATCACGATACGCGGGGCGTGCGCCAGATTGTGCTCAAGCTCGATGGCCAGTTCCATGGCGTCGCCGAAGCGCTGCGCGGGATCGACAGCCGTGGCGCGCGCCAGCAGCACATCCAGCCACGCCGGCAAATCGGGCCGGTACGTGTTAAGCGGTGCACGCTTGGCAAAGCGCGGCCGCGAGAATGCCTCGACCTCGCCATACGGATAGTGGCCGCTGAACATCCGATAGATCGTAACGCCGAGCGCGTAAAGATCAGAACGCTCGTCGCCGGCCTGGCCGCCGAACAATTCCGGCGCCATGTAACTCGGTGTGCCGGGAATCGTTTCGTCCGGCGCGGCCTCCAACCCCGGCAGGCGCGCCACGCCCAGATCGAGCAAGCGCAGGCCGCCGTCCGCCGTCAGCATGACGTTGTCCGGCTTGATGTCGCGATGCACGATGTCGCGCCGGTTCAGCACGTAAACCGCCTTGGCCAGCAAGATGCCGATGCGTACGCCCTCTTCAAGCGTTACCCGCGGTGCGCGCTTGAGGCGTTGCTCGAGCGTCTCTCCGCTGTAATACGGCATCACCGAATACAGTCGCGTCTGGCGCCCGGCGGTGAGTTCGATGACCTCGCTCACGTAGGGGCTGCGCACCTGCGAGGCGACCCAGGCCTCGCGCACAAATGCATTGCGGTAGGCCGCCTCCGCGATCACGCGCGGATGCGGAAACTTTACGATCACTTCGCGTTTGCACTCGATGTCCTCGGCGCGGAACAGCCGGCTGTATCGACCGTCCGACACCTGATCATCGAGTCGAAACCCGTCCACCGTATCCCCAATCTTCGGCAGTTCCAAAATCGGCAGATCGGCAATCGCCGCTTCGAGATCGAGCCGGGCCACCGCCGGCACCGCCAGCACATCGAGCACCAGCGCCGTGGCGTTGTCGTGACTGCCGGCCTCGAGCGCCGCGGCCACAATACGCTGCGCCACTTCGTCCGGCGCGGTGCGCTCCGCCAGAAGTTTCTGCAACCGTTTACCGGCGAGCGAGGCATGCACGCCATCGCAGCACAGCAGATAACGGTCATGCGCGATCAGGTCCGAGGCGCTGTAATCAGGGCGGATGGTTTCCTCAAGCCCGACCGCGCGTACCAGGACATGTCGCAGGTCCGGATGGTCGCGGGTATGGTCGCGGGTGAGCAGTGTGAGGGCGCCGTCACGCAACCGGTACATGCGGGTGTCGCCGACGTGAATCGAATGCAGACGCCGGCCGCGCAGAATGGCGGCGGTAAAAGTGGTCGCCATGCCGCGTCGCAACGCGTCCTGCTGGCCCTGGGCATGCACCCAGCTGTTCATCGCCGCCAGCACCCGGCCGGCGGCACGCTCCACCGTCAGCGTGGCCGGTTCGCTCTGAAAACCATCGAGGAAACCGCGCACCACCGTTTCGGCCGCCAACCGCCCGCCGGCACCGCTCACGCCATCGGCTATCGCCGCGACCACGCAGCGGGCGCTGCCATCCTGCTCACGGACGCACGCAAAGTCGTCGTTGGTTTCGCGCCGCCCGCGCTCGCTCGCCTGGCCGAACCGGACTTCGAGCTGATTTCCACTCATGCCATGAGATTAGCGGTGTGGCGGCGCACTACACAAGCACAGACTCACACCTGCGCTCCCGTCATTTGTAGGTCGGCCTTCAGGCCGACAACTCGCCCTAAAGGGCGACCTATCTAACCGAGCTTCACACTCGCGCCCCCGAAGCCGCGCCCCAGTCTGAAGGGCCGACCTGACTTAAGGAACCTCTGAACAAGTCCCCTCTCCCCCTGAAAGGGGGAGAGGGCGAGGGAGAGGGGGCGGTTCAATTCATTGATCTGTCTCACCCTCTCCCCCAGCCCTCTCCCTGAAGGGAGAGGGAGTAAATTTCTGCCACTTGTTCAGGGCTTCTTTAACGACCTACCTTTAAACCTGCGCACCCGAAGCCGCGCCCCAAGTCGTCCGCCAGCGCGTCTTAACCGCCATGAGCCCAAACAAACCAACAACCGCAAGCCCGGCGAATAAAAGGAACCCCCCCATGAAACCACCGGTCATGCCCTTGGAAATACCCAGCGCCTTGGCGAGAAAGAAACCGCCGAGCCCGCCGGCCGCACCGACCAGCCCCGTCATGACGCCGATTTCATTGCGGAAACGCAGCGGCACCAGCTGAAACACCGAACCATTGCCCATGCCGAGCGCGGTCGCGCCGAGAAAAAACACCACCACGGCCACCCACGCGATCCCCGGCAACTCGGTCAGTGCCCAGCCGGCAACCTTGGCGTTGCCCAGCGTTAACGGCGCCGGTCCCTGCGGCAGCATCGCCACCGTCAGGTATGCAGCCGCGACCACCACGAACAACAGCTGCAAGGTGCGAATGCCGCCAAATCGGTCGGCCAGCATGCCGCCCATGGGGCGCGCCATCGAACCGGCCAAGACCACCAGGGCCGCCATCAGACCGGCCGCGATACCGGAGGTGTGATACCAATTGGTGAAATACAACGGCAATGCGTTGCCCAGACCCACGAAACCGCCGAAGGTAATGGAATAGAAGAACATGAACCACCACGTATCGCGGTCGCGCAACACGCTCGCATAGTTCGCCAGTGTTACCGGCGCACGCTGTTCCGGCGCGTCTTTGGCCATCAGCATGTACAGCGACAACACGATCGCCAGCGGAATCAGCAGCACACCAAACACCGACTGCCAGCCCCAGTGTTCGGCCATCCACGGCACAAACATGGAGTCGAGCACGACCCCCATATTACCGGCGCCGGCAATCCCCAAGACCACGCCCTGATATCTGGGTGGATACCAGCGCGAGGCCTGCGGCAGCGCCACGGCGAAACTGGCGCCGGCGAGACCCAGCACCACGCCGAGCAGTTCCACTTCTAGTTTGGAGTGCAAGCCGAAGATCCAGGCATAGGCCATGCCGATGATGACGATGATTTGCGCGATGCTGCCGGTGAGCTTAGGGCCGATATGGTCGGCCAACATGCCGAGCGGCACCCGCAACAAGGCGCCGGCCAGAATCGGAATGGCCACGATGCTGAATTTTTCCTCAATGGAAAGCCCGAGGTCCTGGCTGAGATACAGCGACAAAGGCCCCAGCACCACCCAGACCATGAAACTCACATCGAAATACAAAAAGGCCGACAACAGCGTCGGCCAGTGCCCTTCCTTGCTGAACTCCCGCCAATTCATATTGCTCTCCTGAAAGAAAACCGTGCATCTTGCGCGATTGTGCCCTGTCATAGAGCAATGGCTGTGCCAATATGGTTTCTTCAAGTAAAACAATGGTTCATAGCGGTGCGGGCAATTATTACGCACCAAATGAGTGTGTCGGCATCGCCGTTATCCCCATCGTGGTGCAATGGTGTGCGTTACAAAAGCTCACTAAGCGATCGGCAGAGTACGGACGTCGGCCATGCCGTTACCAATGCTTACCAATCTCTCTTTGAATTCGTTTCTCCGTGTCGGGCCACTATGGTCAGGCGTGATTACGCTGAGCCATACCTTTTTTATGTTGGTAAGACCGCTTCCGGCCAATACCGGTCACTCACTTTTCCCAGAAGGGACGTTCGAAATATCCGGAAACGGACACCCATTCAATGCCCCGCTTCAACCGCTTGTTTGCCAGAGCGAAGCGGCGACAAACACGTCGGCTGGAAGCGATTGTTGCACCCGTTGTTAGCCACTGAACTTCGCCACTGGAAGATAAGCTTCTGCGGTTTGCGATGCATGGCGACGAACTCTTGAGATGATCTCTCCGAATGCGAGAGAGCCTGCAAGGAACAGGTAAAGATGGGTTGCGTCCAAGACCAGCAATTTAGACTGCCTGCCTGAGGCTCCCGCGATGGCAACGCTGGAGTAGCCAGAAATCGAAACCATGATACCCATGGTGTTATCTGCCTTGTCATCAACCTTCGAACGTAGCGAATCGATGTCTGTGGCGTCGGCTTGCTCGCCAGTGAACTTTAGCTCGACAAGGTATGTCGTTCCCTCGTGTGTCAGCGAGCCATCGATTTGACGACCATTGCTTACATAGGGGCGGCGATTCTGTATTTCGCAGAAGTCCAGGAAATCGTAGAACCAATCCTGAAAGTCGTAGCCACCCTGTTGCGTTCCGACAGCCGGGTGTAATGCATCTAGCCGCTCCTGTAGCTTTGACTTGTCCGTAAGACTGCGTTGAATTCGACTGCGCACTTCTCTCGCACGGGCTTTCGCCTCTTCCCGTTCGCGCTCGTTACGAACTTCTTCGTCCTGCGCTTTTAAGTACGCCTTTAGCTCCGCGACTGCCTTGGTCGCGTCGGCGATCTTCTGAGAAGAGTCCTCCCAATTACGCAGATCAGGGAACGTGGTTTGCTCAGACAAACTGCGAGCCATTTCAAAGACGAGAGCTTTTCCCCGGTCTGATCCTTGTAGCTTCTGAAACGTCCTATCTAGAAAGTCTCGCTTGCTTTCATCCGGCGCCCAGGTCGCCAGATGGGCCTCAGCTACGTGGGATGCGCGAAGAAACTTTCGCAGAGCTTCTTTCCTCCAGTACGACTTGAGTGCCGCCTCATATGTCAGCTCAATGAAGCGCGGAGTTATTTTCGCGGCCATGTATGAAAACAGCTCTGTTTTAGATCCAATTAGAGGTTAATGAGTACAACCACGACCACGATTCCGGCTGCAATTGCGTAGTCAACCTTGTTTAAACTCAGATCATTGTTCCCAGTCTTGATGAAATAGCGAATCCCTATTGGGATCATTAGAAGCAAGAAAATAAGCCCCTTGATTTCTTCTTTGGTCATTCTCTATTCCTCTCCTTGGCGCTTCTGCTGCGCTTATCGATTTGATGCCCAACGCCAAGGTAAGCGGCGTTCAGCGCGGAGTGCTGAACGTCCGAGTGAGCCGTAGGCGAACGGCTTGACCGCCTTGTTAGCCATTTTTGTATACCCAGTAATTGAAGTTCTCATCAGGCAACAACTCCAGCTCTTTAGGGATGGGCATATTCAAGTACCCATAACAAATGTAGTAAGCACACAGTCTATGATTGCCATCGGAAATTGCGTACTTTCCATTTTCCAGATACAGCACCGGTGTTCCAGGTATTGTTTTGTTTTTCTTAATGTATTCGATGATGCTTGTAATTCTGGGTTTCAAATCGCCGATCTGCATGCTGTATTCATTAATGTGACCCGTTAAGTAAGCCAAGGCCATTTTGACAATAGATTCTTTATTCTTCTCGGTTAAATCGTGGAACGATATATGACCATTGCGCTTTTCCCAGACCCCCTCAAACCACCACTCAAGAGGTCTCTTCGACAATAGATAGCGCCACCTATCCGTAGGAATGCCATCATTTCCAATAGCCGGAGGCCAACCTTCAGACTCAACGTAGGTTGAAAGCCATTCATCAATGACTTCAGACGGAAACTTATCGAGGGAAAACTGCGTCATTCTGTTTCTGGCTAACTTGTGATATGCGGACCCACCGGTCCGCATATGCAGGATTCGTTAATCAGGATTTCCATCGACATCTCCCTGTTCTTCTCAGTAGTTAGCGCATAACCGCCTTGTTTTCGTTCCCTGCAAATGCGGACCCGCACCTGCTTCCTGGGGATATTCTGCGTGAGAAGCCGGGAGCAGACAAGGCAATCGAGGCGGGGCACGAATGACCGGTATCGAGAAGACCAAGCCTTAGATGGCAATGACCGCTCCGGGTCGGAAGCGGTCGTATGTGTCTCAGCAAAAACCTTCCGGGAAGCGTTTTTCAAACACTATTTTACAAGTAGCGTGACTTGCGTTGACAATGTGCAAGCGAATCTCCACTCCGGCCAACAGATAGACGCGCGCAGCAGCGATTACGCATCAAAATCAAGCCCGGCAATAATCTTGTTCAGCCGTCCCTGCTCGCCTCCGCCTTCCTTCTGCAAAAGATCATTGTCACTGTCCGCATCACGCTTACTGATGGCTATCTTCTCTATGTATTGTGCGGTGCACGCTGTCACTGTCTCTTTGAGAATCTGAAACAATCCGGCGATCTCGTCCGGGCGTCTTACCCAGGTTTCGATGTACAGACCCTCAGCGGTTTTTATTTTCGGCGTGTACTCGTGCTTTACGAGCAGTTCGTTGAAACCGATGCACCAGTCCGGTGGCGCCTTGTGCAATAGCCGGAAATAGAGATTGATGTACGGTTCCTTGCCGAGTCGCGGCGGGCGATTCTCGTCCATGCCTGCGATTTTGATATCACTGATTCCTTCCACTGTCGTGACTCCTTATTGTGGCGGCCAAAGGGTGGCCTCTTGATTTCACTATACGCCTGGCGGGGTGCGAACTCTTGGATTCAATAAAATACCCCGCCGCGAGCGGCGGGGTATTGGTGGGTAGGTTGGCGCTGAACAACGTGAAGCCCAACAGCATCCAGCCGCCATGTTGGGCTTCGGCTTGCAGCCTCAGCACCAACCTACTAAAGATCGCTACGCCGCAAGCGGCGGGGAATTACACCCAGAGAAATTAAATATCCGAACGAAACTCGAAACCCGGCCCTCACCCCTGCCCTCTCGCCCTCACCCTCATTCCCTCTCCCACAGGGCCCTCACCCTTTGCCCTCTCCCAGAGGGAGAGGGGAAGTTGGTGAGAATCCATATTCGGTCGAGGCGAGCCGATGCGTGCATGGGCGCGCACTCGTTTACTTTGGGAGAAAAGCGATGTGCACGCTACGCGTACTTGGGGCTCATTGGGAGGCAGGTTGGCCTTCAGGTTGACCTGTCGGGCTGAAGCCCGACCTACAGGGGCTCCGGGTACATCGTAATAGGTTCCAAACAGGATGAAGCACTACACTTAAAAAAACGCTTTCGAGAGCCGAAATGGCGACGCTTTACATTACTAACGCTATGCGTTAGTATATGCATATGATCAAGTCGTTCAAGGACGCCGACACCGAAACCTTGTTCAAGCTTGGACGCGTGCGACGATTCGTCAATATCGAGCGCCCGGCGTTGCGCAAACTCAAACAACTCGATCTGGCGCGGCGCATCGAAGACATGCGCGTACCGCCCGCGAATCGTTTGGAAAAACTTTCGGGCAACCGTGCCGGGCAATGGAGCGTACGCATCAATGACCAGTTTCGCGTCTGCTTCCGCTGGGCAGAGGGCGGTGCCGAGGATGTTGAAATTGTCGATTACCACTGAGCGAGGCTCACCATGACCAAGAGAACCAAACTGGTCCCCGTTTCACCCGGCGAGATGTTGCTCGAAGAATTCCTCAAGCCGATGGGGCTTACGCAATACCGGCTGGCCAAGGAGATCGGCGTGTCGCAGCGCCGTATCGGCGAGATCGTGACCGGCAAGCGCGCGGTCACCGCCGACACGGATTTGCGGCTGTGCCGGTTCTTCGGGCTGTCGGACGGCTGGTGGCTGCGCTTGCAGGCGGATTACGACACCGCGTTGGCCAAGGGCGCGTTGGCCAAGACCCTGGCCAAGATCAAGCCGTGGCCGAGTTCGAAGCGCGCGGCGTAACATAGGGTGCGTTCAACGCACCATTGGCCCGTCGAGCCTGAATCGGTGCGCGGGGCGCACCCTACGGCTTACTTGGGTCTTTCAGGCGGACGTGTCGCCCTGAAGGGCGACCTACAGAGGGCCTCGGAATCTGTTCAGTACCGGGAGGAACGAAAAACTACATCAACCGCGCGGGTCCGGTCACCGTTACGCTGCCGGCCTGAAAGTAATCCGGCCACCTTTACCGGCCTTCCTGTGCGGCCTCACCACGATCTCGATGTCACGATCAAACGCGGTGAGGAACCCCATGAGCCGATCGACGGAGTATTCGCGGAAATTTCCTTTGAACAGGCGAGACACCTCGGGTTGGCTGATGCCCATGCGTTCTCCCGCTAGCGTTTGTGTAAATTTTCGCTCATGGCTAAGCCGGTAGATTTCCGAGACGATTTGCGCCTTAAGAAAATGGGTCTCGGCGTCCGGCAGGCCGAGGTCGGCGAAAATATTGCCACTGCTCATTTCGACTTTGGCTTTACGCGTCATGGCTTCTACTCCTCTTTGAATTGATATTATGAGTATACACTCATGTCCTGTCAAATGAACGGTAACACGCGGCATTGCCGGAATGCCGGCAAACGCATAAATTAGCGCGATGAAAATCGCATCGGTGAAATCGCCAACTGCTGCACGGCAAGCCACCCGGCGCATGTCGC
>CAYJBG010000084.1:0-8765 GCA_964368085.1 uncultured Acidiferrobacterales bacterium
CTGCCCTCCATGGATGGAGTAATGCCGCGTGAGGGCAGGAGCCCGAAGCGGCCGCATCCATGGCGGGCGGCGGAAAAGCTGCTCCTGCGTTTTCCGCACTTCCGCCATCCATGGCGGGCGTATGATGCCCCATGGCTGTGCGGGCGTAAAGCGCTGTGAAAGAGGGGTTCACCCGCCCGGCCTGGACGGGCAGGGGCGGGGACGATCAGCTGGCCGAAGAGCGCTGCTGCGCCTGCGGCATCCAGCCGACGTGCGGGTGCACGCTGTCTTCACTCAGGATGATCTCCAGCATCAGAAAGCGCGACACGCTGTCGTTATCCTGCATTCCCGGGATGTCCGCGCGTAGTTGCTGGTAGTGCTGTGCACTCATGACAACCGTATTCGGGCTGTAGCCGTGTTCCCGGCGGAACGCCCGGATAAGCCGGTAGAGGAAGCTGAGCATGATGGATCCTCCATTCGCTTTACTTAAACTTTAAGACCAGGCAGCGGGCAATCGGCTCACCTTGGTGAAAAAATAGCCGCTCCGCGCCTCCTGTGATGCACAAGGATGTGCGAATGTGCCGCACATGGATGTGCCAATGCCGTGCCGTACAGGGACGTAGTAATGCCGCGAGAGGGCAGGAGCCCGAAGCGGCCGAGAGCAGGATGCGCAAGAGCGGCCCGCGTAAGGCGGATGGCCGTAGCGGCCGCTCACGCGACCCACAGGGACGTGGGAAGTGTCGCGGCAGGCAGGAGCCGAGAGCGACCGGCATACACTCCATCCTTGGAGATACGGCAAGAACAATGCCAGGGGAAGTGTGCGTGGCTGACGTTGCACGAAGATGACAAGTCAGCGTGGCGGAAAAACTGCTCCTGCGTTTGTCCAGTGAAGGAAGCCTCATTCACTGACGGCTGCGCGCTCAGCACTTCCGCCGTCCATGGCGGTCGGCGGTGCGAGCCTGATCCAGTGTCCGCCGCGCAGCGCTTCGAGCGGCCGGTAGCTGATTTTGTAGGACATTTTCGGCGACTCCGCGATCCAGTAGCCCAGATACAGGTAATTCAGCCCGCGCCGCGTGGTTTCGGCGATTTCCCACAGCAACGCATACACGCCCAGCCCACGCTGAGGCGCATCCGGGTCGAAGAAGGTATAGACCGCCGACAGGCCGTCCGGCAGCACGTCGGCCACCGCCACGCCCAGCAGGCGGCCCGCGGCGCGCATCTCGAAGAACGCAGTCTCAACCTGGCGGCTGGCGAGGAAGCCGAGATACTTCTGGGGATCGGCGTCGTTCATGCCGGAATCCGGGTGGCGACCGGCCTGGTAACGGCGATAGAGCTCAAAATGCGCTGCCTCGAAGCGCGCCGGTTTCTCCACCACCTCGATATCGCTATTGCGGTTCCACACCCGGCGCTGACTGCGCGACGGCACGAACGCACGCACCGGCATGCGCACCGGCACGCAGGCGCTGCACCCCTGGCAGTGCGGGCGATAGACGAGGTCGCCGCTGCGGCGAAAGCCCTGGCGCACGAATGTCCCGTACTCACCTTCGTCCAGGATGCGCTGCGGATCGACGAACAGGATGGTGCTTGTGCGCCCGTCGAGATAGCTGCACGGGTGCGGCATGGACAGATACAGGTCCGGCTTGTTCTGGCGGATGGTCATGGCTGACTTCCCGTGCCGGTCAGGGCTTGGGTCGCAATTTCTATTTGCCAGCGGCCCGGCTGCCCGGGCAGTTTCAATGCGCGATCGAGCCCGGTCAGAAACACGCTGCGCAGTATTTCCTCCGCGCCCAGGCTGGTCAGATGCGCCGAGGGAATCTGACAATCGACCAGCACGAATTTCCACTCGCGCAGTTTGCTTATCAATGCCACCAGTGCGACCTTCGAGGCATCGGTCGCGCGCGCGAACATGGACTCCCCGAAGAATACGCCACCCAGCGCCACGCCGTACAGGCCGCCTGCCAGCCGGTCCCCGCGCCAGGTTTCAATTGAATGTGCGTAGCCCATTTCATACAGCCGAGTATAAGCCTCTACCATGTCGTCGGTAATCCAGGTACCGCCGTCTGGATATTGCTCGCGGCCGCTCTCGGCATCCTGCCTCTCGCGGCACTCGTACGTCCGTGTACGTCGGGGCGCCGCGCAGGCCAGCATCACCTCACGAAAATGGGTATCAAAGGTCACACGCAGGTGGCCGCGCTTCAGCGTCTTGCGCAGGCTGCGTGTGATTCTCAGTTTTTCAGGGTAGAGAACGGCGCGCGGATCGGGCGACCACCACAGGATCGGTTGCCCCGGGTTGTACCAGGGAAAGACGCCGTGCCGGTAGGCGGCAAGCAAGCGCTCGCTGGAGAGGTCGCCGCCGACCGCCAGCAAGCCCTCCGGTGTCGCGGATTCCACCGGCGGGAAGGTCGGGGCGTGGGCGCTCGGGCGCAGGATGATCATGACTCCAGCTTAGCCGCAGATGAACGCAGATGGACACAGATTATAAAACAAAATTTTTGTTTTCAGCTTTATCCGCGTTTATCTGCGTTCATCTGTGACTAAAATATTATTCTGCCTTTTTGAATGGCGCATGCTCGTTGAGTTCATCCATATAGACTTCGACGCCGTTGCGCTCGCGTTCCAGAAAATCCGCCACCGCCCGTGCGAACTGCGGATGCCGTAGCCAGTGCAGCGAATGCGTGATCGCCGGCAGAAATCCGCGCGCCAGTTTGTGCTCGCCGCCCGCACCGCCCTCGAAGCGTTTGAGATTGTGTGCGATGCAATATTCGATCGGCGTGTAGTAGCAGGCCTCGAAGTGCAGGCTGTTGAAACCCTCGCGCCCGCCCCAGTAGCGCCCGTAGAGCGTATCCCGGCTGCGCAGGTTGATGGCGGCGCCCACGTATTCTGCCCCGCGGCGCGCCAGCACCAGCACCACCGCTTCCGGCAGATTGCGCCCGAGCAGGTGAAAGAACTCGCGCGTGAGATGAATCATGCCGCCGTGGCGCCGGATGTTGCCGGTGTAGAATCCGTAGAACAGGTTCCAGAGCTCCGGCGTTACCTCTTTGCCCGAGAGCACTTCCATGTGAATGCCCGCTTCCTCAACGTGGCGGCGTTCGCGTTTCAGTTTTTTGCGTTTGTCCGCGGTGAAGCCCAAGAGAAAATCATCGAAGCTCGTGTAGTCCCGGTTGTGCCAGTGGAGCTGGTAGCTGGTGCGGTGCAAATCTCCCTGATGCTCGAGCGCGGCCGTATCCTCGGCGTTGGTAAACAGCCAGTGCAGGGAAGAGGCGTTTGTTTCCTCGGCCAATGCGCGTGCACCGTGCGTCAGTGCCTGAACCACGGCGCTGCGATCCGCACCGGGGGCCACCAGCAGGCGCGGACCGGCAATCGGCGCGATCGGCACACACGCGACCAGTTTGGGGTAATACCGGAGTCCGGCGCGCTCGTACGCCTGCGCCCACGCGAAGTCGTACACCAGTTCGCCATAGGAATGGCTCTTGAGCCACAGTGGCACAGCGCCGAGTGTGCGCCCGCGATCGTCTTCAACGGTGATCGGCATGGGCGTCCAGCCGGTCGCGGACGTGGTGCTGCCGCTGGTTTCGAGGGCGAGCAGATATTCGTGGCGCAGGAATGGAGTATCCGTGCCGGCCAGCGCGTTCCAGGCCGCTGCCGGTATCTCGGTAAAGCTTTTGTATCGCCGCAGACGCATGTTGTCCGTTATTTTGCCTAAAACGGCGTCATACTCCACAATAACTCAAAAATCGTTAAGGACTTTGCGCGCATGAACCTGCACGAGTATCAGGCCAAACAGCTTTTTGTCGAGTTCGGTATTCCAATCCCCCAGGGCAAGCCGGTCGCCAGCGTCGCCGAAGCGGTGCGTGCGGCCGAAGCACTCGGCGGCGATTCCTGGGTAGTGAAGGCGCAGGTGCACGCCGGCGGACGCGGTAAGGCCGGTGGCGTGAAGAAGGTGACAAGCCGCGCCGAACTGGAAGCGGCGGCGAAGGCGCTCATCGACACGCGTCTCGTCACGCACCAGTCCGGCCCCGGTGGTCAGCCGGTCGAGAAGCTGCTGATCGAAATGCCCTGCCACATCGCGCGCGAACTGTATCTTGCTTGTCTCGTGGACCGCGCATTCGAGCGCGTGGTGGTGATGGCCTCGACCGAGGGCGGCATGGACATCGAGGCGGTGGCCGCGAAAACGCCGGAGAAGATTCTGAAAGCGTTCGTCGATCCCGTGGCCGGCCTGCAAGCCTATCAGTGTCGCGAGCTGGCGTTCACACTCGGTTTGGTCGACAAACAGGTAAATGCCTTCACCCAGATTTTGCTCGCCCTCTACAAGCTGTTTATGGACCGTGATCTGAGCCTGGTCGAGATCAACCCGCTGGTTGTTACCGACCAGGGCGGTCTGCTGGCGCTGGATGGCAAAATCAATATCGACGACAACGCCCTGTATCGCCAGAAGCCGCTGGCGGCGATGCGCGATGTCGCACAGGAAGACGCCAAGGAGACCAGGGCGCGCGAACACGATCTCAACTACATCGCCCTCGACGGCAACATCGGTTGCATGGTGAACGGCGCCGGACTCGCCATGGCGACCATGGACCTGATCAAACTGCACGGCGGCCTGCCGGCGAACTTCCTCGACGTCGGCGGCGGAACCACGAAAGAACGCGTGGCCGAGGCCTTCAAACTGATTCTGTCCGATCCGAACGTGAAGGCGATTTTGGTCAATATCTTCGGCGGCATCGTGCGCTGCGATCTCATCGCCGAGGGCATTATCAGCGCCGTGAAAGAGGTCGGCATCAAGATCCCGGTGGTGGTGCGCCTCGAAGGCACGAACGTGGTGCAGGGGCGCGCGTTGCTCAAGCAGAGCGGTTTGGCGATTACTGCTGCCGAAAGCCTTACAGATGCCGCCAAGCAGGTTGTGGCGTCAATAAAGTAAAGTACGATTGGCTTAAGGAGCGCGGTCATATGAAAAACGTTACAGCAATATTTGTGACGGCAGCGGTCGCTACAGCCATGTTGTGTACAGTGGGTTGCGCCTCTTATCGCACGATCTCCACGGCAGAGCGTGGCACGCCTCTGGTTTTCAGCGGCACGCGGTTGGATGTGCACGCTATTCTTCAGAATGACAGTGGGTTAAGAAAATTCAAGACTGAGCCACCGTCATACCCTTGGCTCGATTTGCCGTTTAGCTTTTTCCTGGATGCGATGGTTGTCCCTCTTAGCGCTTCCATAGCCTTGTATGAAGCGGTGTTCGAGTGGTAGTTATGGGAAACGACATTTCTGGCTCGACTTGGGAAATGAACTGAATGCAATCGTGATTTAGATAACGCAGTTAACGCAGGGTGCGTCCCACGCACCAACAGCAGCGCAAATGTATAGCTACCGTTGGAACGGTGCGCAGGGCGCACCCTACATGAGTTGGGTTCCTTTGCGCCTTTGCGTTGAATTTCTACATTGAAGGTCATTGAATGAGCATACTGGTCAACAAAAGAACCAAAGTCATCTGCCAAGGTTTCACCGGCAAGCAGGGCACGTTCCATTCCGAGCAGGCGATCGCCTACGGCACGAAGATGGTCGGCGGGGTGACGCCCGGCAAGGGCGGGCAGTCGCATCTGAATCTGCCGGTGTTCAACACCGTGCGCGACGCGGTGCGCGACGCCGGCGCCGAGGCGAGCATGATCTACGTGCCAGCGGCATTTGCCGCCGACTCGATCCTCGAAGCGGCGGATGCCGGCCTTAAGGTGATCGTTTGCATCACCGAGGGTATACCGGTGCTCGACATGCTCAAAGTGAAGACCGCACTCAAGAATTATCCGGACACGGTGCTCGTCGGCCCGAATTGTCCGGGCGTCATCACGCCCGGTGAATGCAAGATCGGCATCATGCCAGGCGCCATCCACAAGTCGGGTGTAGTCGGCATCGTGTCGCGTTCCGGCACGTTAACTTATGAAGCCGTGCACCAGACCACGCTCGCCGGTCTCGGCCAGAGTACCTGCGTCGGCATCGGCGGCGATCCGATTCACGGTATGGGCTTCATCGATTGCATTCGCCGCTTTCAGGACGACCCCAAGACCGAAGGAATAATTCTGGTGGGCGAGATCGGTGGCCAGGAAGAAGAACAGGCCGCCGAATTTATCAAGCAGCACGTCCGCAAGCCGGTCGTGGCCTACATCGCCGGCGTCACCGCGCCGCCCGGACGGCGCATGGGCCATGCCGGCGCCGTGATCTCGGGCGGCAAGGGCACGGCCGCCGAGAAGTTTCGTGTACTCGAAGCGGCCGGAGTGTATACCGTGCATTCACCCACGGAGATGGGTGCGCGCATGCACGCGGTGCTCAAGTAACATGAACTGTTTTCTTTCCTGATGGGTACAAAACTCCATCTTGTCATTGCACAGCTCAACCTGCTGGTCGGCGATGTCGCCGGCAACACCGAGCGGGTGATCGTCGCCGCCAAGCAAGCGCGCGACGCACTGAAGGCGCACGTCATCGTCTTCCCCGAGCTTGCACTCACCAGTTACCCGCCCGAAGACCTGCTGTTGCGCCCGGCGCTCAGCTTGCAGGTGGAAGAGAGTCTGCGCCGTATCGAGCACGAAGCACGCGGTATTGACGTGATACTTGGTTATCCGCAGACCGGGCACGGCCAGTTGTTCAACGCCGCCTCGTTGTTGCGCGACGGACGCGTGCACGCCACCTATCGCAAACAACTTCTGCCCAACTACAGCGTGTTCGACGAGAAGCGTTATTTCACGCCCGGCAACGACGCCTGTGTGGTCGAGATCCGCGGCATTCCGGTCGGGCTCAGCATCTGCGAGGACGTGTGGCAGCCGGAGCCAGTGCGCCAGGCGGTCGATGCCGGTGCGCGCCTGCTGCTCGCCCTGAACGCTTCGCCCTACCACATGGAGAAGAGCCGCGAGCGCGAAACCATTGTGCAGGCACGCGTGCGCGAGGTCGGCATACCACTGGTGTATGTGAATCTGGTCGGCGGGCAAGACGAGTTGGTTTTTGATGGCGCGTCGTTCGTCGCCGATGCACACGGCGCGGTAACGCAGCGCTGCCCGGCGTTCGAGGAAGGTCTGTATCAGGTCGAAATTGAACTCAAGAATGAAAAGGCCGTACCCAAACCACTGCCGCTGCTGCCAATTCCATCGCTGGAAGAGGAAATTTACCGCGCACTGGTTCTCGGTGTGCGCGATTACGTGAGCAAGAACCGTTTTCCGGGTGTTGCCATCGGCCTGTCCGGTGGCGTCGACTCGGCGTTGACGTTGTGCATCGCCGTGGACGCACTCGGCGCGGAGTGCGTCGAAGCACTGATGATGCCGTCGCGCTTCACCGCAACCATGAGTCTGGAAGACGCCGCCGCCCAGGCCAGGGCCATGGGTGTGATCTATCACAGCATTTCCATCGAGCCGATGTTCGAGGCGTTCATGGCGCAGCTGAAAGACGAGTTCCAGGGCCGGGCGCGCGACCGCCATGGATGGCGGAAGTGCGGAAAACGCAGGAGCAGTCTTTCCGCCGACGTCACCGAGGAGAACATCCAGGCACGCATCCGCGGCACGCTGCTCATGGCAGTGTCGAACAAGACCGGCAAGATGGTGCTCACCACCGGCAACAAGAGCGAGATGGCGGTCGGTTACGCCACGCTTTACGGCGACATGGCCGGTGGCTACGGTGCGATCAAGGATGTGTTCAAGACCATGGTCTATCGGCTGGCGGAATACCGGAATCGGGTTCAGCCGGTGATTCCGCGACGCGTGATCGAGCGCGCACCCTCGGCCGAACTGGCACCGGACCAGAAGGACTCGGATTCACTGCCTCCCTATGACGTGCTCGACCCGATCCTGGAGCGCTACGTGGAACGAGACCAGTCGCCGGCAGCGATCATCGCCGCCGGTTTTGATGCCGCAACCGTGCTGCGCGTAGCGGCCATGGTGGATCGCAACGAATACAAGCGTCGCCAGGCGACGCCCGGTGTGCGTATCACGCGCCGCGCCTTCGGCCGCGACCGGCGCTACCCGATCACCTCCGGCTACAAGGAGAAGTAGGGGCCGATCGAATAAAGGATTCTGTCTTGCTCCCCCTCTCCCGCTTGCGGGAGAGGGATGGGGAGAGGGTAGTCAGCCATGTCAGTTGCGCCTACTTGCAAATCCGCCCGCGCCCGGATAACTTCTTCAGTACAACAATCATTTACCAGGCCCCGCCATGAAGAAGATCGAAGCCATCATCAAGCCGTTCAAGCTCGACGACGTACGTGAGGCGTTGTCCGAGATCGGTGTTACCGGCATGACCGTGACCGAGGTCAAGGGCTTTGGCCGGCAGAAGGGTCACACTGAGCTTTACCGCGGTGCTGAGTACGTCGTGGATTTCCTGCCGAAAGTGAAGCTCGAGTTGGTGGTGAAGGAGGATCAGCTGCAGCGCAGCATCGAGGCGATCAGCACCGCCGCGCGTACTGGAAAGATCGGCGATGGCAAGATCTTTGTCTACGCGGTCGAACAGGTGATTCGCATCCGTACTGGTGAAACCGGTCCGGAAGCAATATAAAATCAGATACAAGGTTCAAGATACAAGATACAAGTCACAGCCACCGACCGAATACCGGTTTGCCTGTATCTTGTATCTTGTATCTGATTATTTGTCCTTCGAGGCCTCGATTTTTTTCAGATAGTGGCTGTCCGGGAAGTTCTTCTCCAGAACTCGGCGCGTGTCGTGCATGAGATCCGCCAATCCCATCTCCCGGTAGGCTCGGGCCTGCAGACCGAGCGCCTCTTCCACGGCCGGGGTACGCTGGTAATTCTCGATCACGTTCTTGG
>CAYJBG010000085.1:0-8750 GCA_964368085.1 uncultured Acidiferrobacterales bacterium
ACAGCGCGTTCGCCAGCCCGAGATTGCCCTCGCTGTTCTCGAAGTCGATCGGGTTGACCTTGTGCGGCATGGTGGAGGAACCGACCTCGCCGTCTTTCAGCTTTTGTCTGAAGTAGCCGAGTGAGATGTAACCCCACAGGTCACGGTTGAAACCGGTGAGGACGGTATTGAAGCGCACCAGCGCATGGAACAGCTCAGCCATGTAATCATGCGGCTCGATCTGTGTGGTGTACGGGTTCCAGACCAGCCCCAATCCGGTGACGAAGTCGCGCGCGATCCCTTCCCAGTCAAGCTCCGGGTAGGCGGCGAGGTGTGCGTTGTAGTTGCCGACGGCGCCGTTCATTTTGCCGAGCAGGGTTACAGCGGCGACCTGTGCGCGCTGGCGCGCAAGCCGGTAGCCCAGGTTCGCCATCTCCTTGCCGAGCGTGGTGGGCGAAGCCGGCTGGCCGTGGGTGCGCGCGAGCATCGGCTGATCGGCAAACTTCACTGCCAGGGCTTCGATCGCGGCAATTAATCTGTCCATCGCCGGCAGCAGGACGTCGTCACGCCCGTGCCGGAGCATCAGGCCGTGCGCCAGGTTGTTGATGTCCTCGGAGGTGCAGGCGAAATGGATGAATTCGCCGACCTTGGCGACCTCGGCGTTAGCGAGAGTTTTCTCCTTGAGAAAATATTCCACGGCCTTCACGTCGTGATTGGTGGTGGCTTCGATCTCCTTCACGCGCCGCGCATCGGCCTCGCAGAAGCCGTCCACAATGGTTTCGAGTTCCGCACGTGTCAACGGCGAGAACGGCGGTACTTCCCTGATTTCGGTTCGATCGCCCAATGCGAGCAACCAGCGGATCTCAACCTGCACGCGCAAGCGGATCAGCCCGTATTCGCTGAACAGCGCGCGCAGCGGCGCGATCTTCTTCTCGTAGCGGCCGTCGAGCGGCGACAGGGCGGTGAGCGACGAGAGGGTCAGGCTATCGGGCGTCTTGTTCATGGGGCTCCGGACGCAGGAAGCAATTGGGTGCCAAGGTCAGGCAGATATTCTATCAGACAAGGCCGCGTCCTTCAGGCGCCGGTCGATGACTCCGCCGCCGAGACAGACCTCACCGTCGTAAAAGACCACGGACTGGCCGGGGGTGACGGCGCGCTGCGGTGACGCAAAGATGACGCGTGCCGTGTCGGACGCAATTTGCCCTATGGTGCAGTCCTGGCCAGTCTGACGATAGCGCACCTTGGCCGTGCAGGCGTGTGGTAGGGCAGGAGGTGCGCCTGACACCCAATGCAGTTGGCTGGCGAGCAGGGCCGGGTTGTAAAGCGCCGGGTGGTGTTCGCCCTGTTCAACATAAAGAATGTTCTCCTCGATGTCCTTGTCCACGACATACCACGCTCCGCCCGCCCCGCCGATGCCAAGTCCCTGACGCTGACCGATGGTGTAGTACAGCGCACCCTCGTGTTGCCCCTTGTGCTCGCCGGCCAGAGTGCGCATGTCGCCCGATTGTGCGGGCAGATAACGTTTCAGAAACACGCGGAAGTCGCGCTCGCCGACGAAGCAAATCCCGGTTGAGTCCTTACGCGCGTGATTGGGCAGGCGTGCGTCGCGCGCGATGGCGCGCACATCAGTTTTGGCGAGATGGCCGATCGGGAAGAGGGTTCTGGAAAGCTCCGCCTGGCCGAGCGTATAGAGAAAATAGGTCTGATCCTTGTCGGGGTCGTTGCCCTTCAGGAGTTGGAGCCGGCCGTCGGGCTCATGCACGCGTGCGTAGTGGCCGGTCGCAATCCGATCGGCGCCGAGCGTGAGGGCGTGATCGAGAAACGCCTTGAATTTTATTTCCTTGTTGCACAGCACGTCCGGGTTGGGCGTGCGGCCGGCTTTGAGTTCATCGAGAAAATATTGGAACACCCGATCCCAATACTCGGCCGAGAAGTTGACGGTCCGGAGCGGGATGTCGAGCCGTTCGCATACCGCGTGTGTTTCCTTCAGGTCATCTTCGGCGGCGCAGTGCGCGTCGGTGTCGTCCTCTTCCCAGTTTTTCATGAACAGGCCGGTGACCTCGTGGCCGGCGCGCTTGAGCAGCAGGGCGGCGACCGCCGAGTCCACGCCACCCGAGAGTCCAACCACGACGCGCGCCATGCTCAGTGGTTGCGCGTCACGGGCGCGTACTCCATGAGCAGGTCGAGCGGATAGCAGCGGCCGGCGAGATAATCGTCGAGGCAACGCTCTACCTGCGGGGAGCGATGGCGTGCACGCGCCGCGCGGATTTCCTCCGCTGTCAGCCACAGGGCACGCACGATGCCGGCGTCGAGAGTACGGTTCGGCTCCTCGCGCAACGCTCTGGCGACGAACGCGAAACGCAGATAGGTGATGGGTTTCGCGGGATGCGGCCAGCGATACACGCCGAGCAGCGCCTGCGGCTCGATATGCCAGGCGGTTTCTTCCAGGGTTTCGCGGATTACTGCGTCGATCAGCGACTCGCCCTCATCGAGATGGCCGGCGGGCTGGTTGAGCACGAGCGCGCCGTCCGTTTCCTCCTCGACCAGCAGGAACTTTCCGTCGCGCTCGATCAGCGCCGCCACCACCACGTTCGGTTTCCAGGACATGCGCCGATTGTACCAGCGCCGCATTGGCTTCGCGCCAGGCACCGGTGCTAAGGCCATCGAGCCGGTACGGACCGACAGTAATGCGCACCAGGCGCAGCGTCGGGAGACCCACGGCCGCGGTCATGCGCCGTACTTGGCGGTTGCGGCCTTCGCGGATAATGATTTCGATCCAGGTGGTCGGAATATTTTTGCGGAAGCGGATGGGCGGGTCGCGCGGCCACAGGACGGGCTCGGCCAGCACGCGCGCCTCGGCCGGGCGCGTGCGCTGGCCGTCCAGTACGATTCCACCGCACAGTTTCCGCAGCGCCGGATCGTCCGGCATGCCTTCTACCTGCACCCAGTAGGTCTTGGGCAGCTTGTGCAGCGGGTCGGCGATGCGCTGTTGCAGCCGGCCGTCATCGGTGAGCAGCAACAGGCCCTCGCTGTCGTAGTCGAGTCGTCCGGCCGCGTGCACGCGCGGTACGGCAATAAATTCAGCAAGCGTGCGCCGACCTGCCTTGTCGGTGAACTGGCTTAAGACATTGAACGGCTTGTTGAACAGGATGAGCATTCCAGAGGCTCATGTTTCATGGTTATGAGATTATCAGGACTTTCGCAGCGGTGTTAGAATTCGCCGCACAGGGATGTGGCCGCTCTCGGCCATCCCTGGCCTTCGCGGCACTTGTGTTTCCTGCACGGCGCAAGTGCCGCGGGCGCAGGATGCGCAGGAGCGGCCCCGCCAACATTTTTCCGGAGCAGACATGGCCTTTCAGAAGATCGTCGTCCCCATGGGCGAGAAGATTAGCGTCAACCGCGACAACTCCCTCAATGTCCCGAACTATCCCGTTATCCCCTTTATCGAGGGCGATGGCACGGGCGTGGACATCACGCCGGTGATGAGGAAGGTGGTGGACGCCGCCGTGGCCAAGGCCTACGCCGGCCAGCGCAAGATTTTCTGGATGGAGGTGTATGCCGGCGAGAAGGCGGTGAAGGTCTACGGCGGCAATACCTGGCTGCCGGGCGAAACCCTCACGGCGTTGCGTGAGTATGTTGTGTCCATAAAAGGACCGCTCACCACCCCGGTCGGCGGCGGCATGCGCTCGCTCAACGTGTCGCTGCGTCAGGAACTCGACCTGTACGTCTGTCTGCGGCCAGTGCGCTGGTTCGCGGGCGTGCCGAGCCCGGTGAAGGAGCCGCACAAGACCGATATGGTCATATTCCGCGAGAATTCCGAGGACATCTACGCCGGCATCGAGTGGGCGGCCGGCACGCCCGAGGCGCAAAAGGTCATCGCCTTCCTGGTGGGTGAAATGGGCGTGCGGAAAATCCGTTTCCCCGATTCATCTGCGATTGGCATCAAACCGGTGTCGCGCGAAGGTACCGAGCGTCTGGTGCGCAAGGCCATTCAGTACGCGATCGATAACAACCGTTCTTCGGTCACGCTGGTGCACAAGGGCAACATCATGAAATTCACCGAGGGCGGGTTCAAATCCTGGGGCTACGATCTGGCGAAACGCGAGTTCGGTGCAACGCTCATTGACCAGGGCCCGTGGATGCGCATGCAACATCCGAAGAGTGGCAAGGTGATCGTGATCAAAGACGTGATCGCCGACGCCTTCTTGCAGCAAATCCTGCTGCGCCCGGAAGATTACAGCGTGATCGCCACACTCAACCTCAACGGCGATTACATTTCGGATGCACTCGCTGCGCAAGTCGGCGGCATCGGTATCGCGCCGGGCGCGAACCTTTCCGACACGGTTGCCATGTTCGAGGCCACGCATGGCACCGCGCCCAAATATGCCGGCAAGAATCAGGTCAATCCCGGCTCGATCATTCTGTCGGCTGAAATGATGCTGCGTCACCTCGGCTGGTTCGAGGCTGCGGATCTCATCGTCAAAGGCATGAATGGGGCGATCCGGGCGAAGACCGTGACCTATGATTTTGCGCGTCACATGCGGAGCGCGAAGCAGGTCAGTTGTTCGGCGTTTGGCGAGGCCATAATTAAACACATGGCCGGCGCCTCCGCAAAAGCAGTGAAAAAATCGTCAATGAAGCGCGCACGTCGGGCAGTACCTGTAAAGAAGAAAAAGGCGCGGCGGCGTTAGTCTGCGGAGCGTTCGCGCGCGCAAATAAAAAGCCCCGGCCGACCGGCCGGGGCTTCAAGGCGCCGCTTGCGTTGGCGTAAACCTATCACTCAGGAGGACTGTCCAGGACACGGTTGTCCGGGCCATTCGGGCTACTCACCCCGGCTGCTTCCAGCAGGGAAATGAGTTCGGCTGCAATCACGCCCAGCTCGGCGCGCTGGCGGTAGAGTTCTTCGAGCAGGCGCTGTTCCGGGTTCAGGCCGTCATCGTTCGGTTTGGCACCGCTCAGGTTATGGATCATGAAGTCCCTGCCATTCGTCAACACTCGACCGCGCCTAGTACTGGGCATCCCTTGTTCCGATATATTTTGAAGCGTAGCAGAAAATATTTTCTTTGCCGGTCTGACGGCGCTGCAAAAAAGAAAAAACCGGCCGGAACCGGGTTTGCCGCTGCTGCGCATCTTGGCAACTGCTCCTGCATTGCTCTCGACCGCCAGCTCCCGGCGCGGTCTACCTCGCCCATCCCATGGGCTCGTACCTTCCGCCATCCATGGCGGTCGCCCGCGCTCGCGGGCCGCTTTTGCGCATCCTGCGCTCGCGGCACTGGCCCATCCCTGGGCGGCGGCCGCTCCTGCGCATCCTTGCGCTCGCGGCACTTGCCCATCCCTGGGCGGCGCAGGAATGGGCAATCTTCGAAGACTGGCTGTTTTAAGGCAGGACGCGAATGCGAGCGGCTTGCGGTCCCTTCGGGCCGTCCTGGATTTCAAACTCCACTTGCTGGCCTTCTCTGAGGCTTTTGTAGCCATCCATCTCGATCGCGGAAAAGTGCGCAAACAAGTCATCGCCGCCGCTGCTCGGAGAGATAAACCCGTAGCCTTTGCTGGCGTTGAACCACTTCACGGTGCCTGTTGCCATAACTCGATACCCCATTGAGTCGCACCGCGCTGTCCCGGCAGCCCGGCGCATCGGACCCTGGCCGAACGCCTCGACGCAGGTGATTTATGCTCCCCTTTTCTCCATGCAAGTCAAGAAATCGCCGCCCAGGGACGGGGCCGCTCTCGGCCATCCCTGGCCTTCGCGGCACTTGTGCTTCCTGCACGGCGCAAGTGCCGCGAGCGCAGGATGCGCAAAAGCGGCCCGCGAGCGCAGGCGACCGCCATGGATGGCGGAAGGTAGAGCAACGCAGGAGCAGTTGCCGAGATGCGCAGGAGCGGCCGCCCATCGGGGAGGGGTGGGTACGGAACGCGCAAAGATGTGCCAAAATCGTGTGCCACGGGTATCCCTACTATCCCACAGCTTGAATTTTCGCTGGCGCGTCGCAAAATGTAGAAATGGA
Source organism: uncultured Acidiferrobacterales bacterium (assembly GCA_964368085.1). Taxonomy (GTDB): domain Bacteria; phylum Pseudomonadota; class Gammaproteobacteria; order Acidiferrobacterales; family UBA6901; genus UBA6901. Next base: position 5,985 of record CAYJBG010000085.1, read on the forward strand.
CGTAGATTCGACTAGTCTTAAAAGCAGAAGGATATGAGCGACAAGGTTACACAGCACAGTGACGGCTTGGTGTTGCAGGAGGCCAAGCCGAAGCTCAAGAAGCCACAGCTCTACAAAGTTATCCTGTTGAATGACGATTACACACCTATGGAGTTCGTGGTAAGAGTGCTGGAAAGGTTCTTCCACAAGAACCGCGAGGAAGCTACGCATATCATGTTGCATGTGCATCAGAAAGGCATGGGCATCTGCGGTGTGTTCACGCGCGAGGTGGCGGAAACCAAGGTGCGGCAGGTAATGCTGTACGCCGCCGAAAACCAGCACCCGCTGCAGTGCACGATGGAGCCCGATTAGGCCGGGAGGTTTTGGTCTTCCCGGGTATAGACTGGCAGTGTCCGGACCGCGTCCGGGGAGGTTGGCAACATGTTGTCCCAGGAACTGGAGTTTTCGCTCAACGCCGCGTTTCAATCGGCACGCGAAAAGCGGCACGAGTACATTACCGTCGAGCACCTGCTGTCGGCGCTGCTGGATAATCCCAGCGCCGCGCGCGTGTTGCGCGCCTGCGGTGGCAGCCTCGACGAGTTGCGCCGCAACCTCGTCGCCTTCCTGCGTGACAACGTCCCGGTGCTGCCGCCGGAGAGCGAGACCGATACCCAGCCGACCCTTGGTTTCCAGCGCGTCATCCAGCGCGCCGTGTTGCACGTGCAGGGTGTGGGAAAAAAAGAAGTGAATGGCGCGAATGTGTTGATCGCGATCTTCGGTGAGAAGGACTCGCATGCCGTGTATTTTCTGCACAAGCAGAACATCAGCCGTTTCGACGTGGTGAACTACATCTCGCACGGCATTTCCAAGGTGCCGGGCGAAGGCCAGCCGGAACTGCCGCCGCCGGAAGAGGGCGAGGAGGCCGCGGCCACAGAAAAGAGCCCGCTGGATGTCTTCACCGTCAACCTCAACGAGCGCGCCCGCCAGGGCAAGATCGACCCGCTCATCGGGCGCGAGAACGAGGTGGAGCGCACCATCCAGATTTTGTGCCGTCGGCGCAAGAACAATCCGTTGTACGTGGGGGAGGCTGGCGTTGGCAAGACCGCGATCGCCGAAGGTCTGGCGAAGAAGATTGTCGAGGGCCAGGTCCCGGACATCCTCAAGAAAAGCACGATCTACTCGCTCGACATGGGCGCACTGCTGGCCGGCACCAAGTATCGCGGCGATTTCGAGAAGCGCCTGAAAGCGGTATTGAATCAGGTGCGCAAGCAGGAACACGCGATCCTGTTCATCGATGAGATTCACACCATCATCGGCGCGGGTGCGGCTTCGGGCGGCGCCATGGATGCCTCCAACCTGCTGAAACCGGCACTCGCCTCGGGCGATCTCAAGTGCATCGGCTCGACCACCTACCAGGAATACCGCGGCATTTTCGAGAAGGACCGGGCGCTGTCACGCCGCTTCCAGAAGATCGACGTGGTCGAGCCCTCGGTGGAGGAGACCGTGCAGATCCTGCAAGGACTCAAGAGTCGCTTCGAACAGCATCACGGCGTCAAGTACACCAGCCACGCGTTGCGCGCGGCGGCTGAGCTCTCGGCGCGCTACATCAACGACCGGCATCTGCCGGACAAGGCGATTGACGTTATCGACGAGGCCGGCGCCAGCCTGCACCTGCTGCCGCCGGGCAAGCGCAAGAAGACCATTGGCCTGTCCGACATCGAGAACATCGTGTCCAAGATCGCGCGCATTCCGCCCAAGAGCGTGTCGAGCTCCGACAAGGAGGCGCTGCGCACCCTCGAGCGCGACCTCAAGATGGTGGTGTTCGGTCAGGATGAGGCCATTGAGGCGCTCGCCACCTCCATCAAAATGGCGCGCTCCGGCCTCGCGCATCCGGAAAAACCGATCGGCTCTTACCTGTTCTCCGGCCCGACCGGCGTGGGCAAGACCGAGGTCACGCGTCAGCTTGCCAAGATCCTCGGGCTCGAACTGATCCGCTTCGACATGTCCGAGTACATGGAGCGACACACCGTTTCACGTCTGATCGGCGCGCCGCCCGGCTACGTCGGTTTCGACCAGGGCGGACTGCTGACCGACGCCATCACCAAACATCCGCACGCGGTGCTGCTGATGGACGAAATCGAAAAGGCCCACCCGGATGTGTACAACCTGCTGCTGCAGGTCATGGACCATGGCACGCTCACCGACAACAACGGCCGCAAGGCCGACTTCCGCAGCGTGATTCTGGTCATGACCACGAACGCGGGCGCTGAGCAGTTGGGACGCGCCTCCATCGGCTTCACCAAGCAAGATCACGCCGGCGACGAAGTGGAAGCGATCAAGCGCGTCTTCAACCCGGAATTCCGTAATCGCCTGGATGCGATTATTCCTTTCAAGCCGCTGTCGCCCGCCACCCTCGGCCATGTGGTCAGCAAGTTCGTGCTCGAACTCGAAGCGCAGCTGGAGGAGAAACATGTCGAGATCGACGTGGACGAGCGCGCCCGCGCCTGGCTCGCGAAGAATGGCTACGACCCGGCCATGGGTGCACGCCCGATGGCGCGCCTGATTCGCGAGAAGATCAAGAAGGCACTGGCCGACGAGATTCTGTTCGGCAAGTTGGCGCACGGCGGGTCCGTGGACGTGACCGAGGCGGGTGGCGAGCTTGTCTTCAGCTTCGAGGCGCGGGAAGCCGCCGGTGTCGAGCACTGACGACAGTGAATGAAGCCTCATTCACTGATGGCGGCCGCTTCGGGCTCCTGCCCTCTCGCGGCATTACTCCATCCATGGAGG
>CAYJBG010000086.1:0-8586 GCA_964368085.1 uncultured Acidiferrobacterales bacterium
ATCGTGCACCTCCTGCCCAGAAGATAGGACATTACTTACACAGGTGTCAATAGTGCTTGGAGGCGGACGCGGTGATACGGCGCACTGTTTCCTGTTGTCTCCGTGGCCCGCGCCGCTCAAGCTGTCGTTGAGACTGTAGGAAAACTCAAAATTCGCGCCTGTTTGCTTAAAGAATAGTCAGTCACAAAATGGTTGGATGGAAATGGAAATTCACGTAAAACCGCGTCAGAACCTTTACAGAAGGCTTTCTGCGCTGTCGTTGAATTCCCACGAACACGGTGGCGCTTTTATCGCCCTGTGCGGATTCTGGTGAGACGGCATCCGAAAACAGAGTTTTTCTACAGGCTCGTTAGACGTGATGATTGAACGTTTTCAGCCAGTGATGACATAAGGCACACATTCGACTAGACTGAAGGCATGAAGCCGTTTCGTTGGAACCACGAGAAAAATGAACGACTGAAGGCTGAGCGGAATATTTCGTTCGAGGAAATTGTTCTCGCCATTGAAGCCGACGGATTGCTCGACATTGTGGCGCATTCCAACCCCGGCAAATACCTTAATCAACGAATGTTTGTTGTAGCGGTCGAGCAATATGCTTACTTGGTCCCTTTTGTGGAAGAGGCTGACTACTACTTCCTTAAAACGGTTATTCCGAACAGGAAGGCTACCCGTGACTATCTGAAAGGTGTTTAAATGAAAAAACGTAAGCAATCGTATGAAGAACGAATTTCCGAAGACTATGAGAAAGGCCGGCTCAAGTCCGTTACTCCATCAAAAGCCGAGCTAAAAAGCTTCAAAGAAGCGGCCCGAGCCACGTTCATCAAGGACCGAAGGGTAAATGTCAGATTGTCCTCGCCCGATCTGATGGATATTCAAACCCGTGCGGTCGAAGAAGGTGTGCCCTATCAAACGCTCATTGCCAGTGTGCTGCATAAGTTCGTGACAGGTCGGTTCACGGAGAAATCATCACGTCTAACAACGCGTTCAAGCGGACGCGCCAAACGGCGGCGCGCCGCTTAACGCGAAGTTATGCGCCTTAATTAAGGAGATACGAGCTTGGAAGCAAAATACCTATTCATCCTCGGCACAGTGCCATTCATTCTGCTTGGCGCCATTCATATTCTTTACAGTGTGCGAGACGCTTGGTCTCCGAAGAAACTTACCCCGTACGATGATTCTGTAAGAGTGTCCATGCAAAAAAGCACCCTGGCCCTGACAAGACAAACAACCATGTGGCGTGCCTGGTTGGGCTTCAACATCAGTCACGGTATCGGGGTGCTTTTCTTCGGCCTCATTTACCTCACGTTGGCGCTCAGCGATTTCACGTTAATAACTAAGGTCACGCTATTACCATATTTAGCGGTCGCAGTTTCAGCCAGTTATTTTGTGTTGTCGGTAAAATACTGGTTTCATATTCCAACAATCGGGTCTGGTATCGGTGCCACATGTTTTCTTGTGGTGCTGTTTCTAATCTAACAGGTTGCTGAAAAAGGGTTCGTCGCACCGGCGAAAGCCGGAATGACGGATTTTGATGTTTTGGTGAGTTTTTCAGCAACCTGCTAAGGGCGCCTGGAACGGAGCCAACTAGACGCATAACCTGCGCCGGCTATTGGCGCGACGCGGCGGCAGCCGGCGGTTCGGCCACCACCCGGTTACGACCGCTGGCCTTGGCCTGAGTGAGGGTCTTTTCCACACGCGCCAGGAAGCGTTCCAGGTCTTCGCCTTTGCGGAACATACTGACGCCGATGCTCACCGTAACCGGGATTTTCTTGCCGTTGTAGTTACATTCGGCGTTCTCCATGCCGTCGCGGATGCGCTCGGCAATTTTGGTGGCGTTCTTGAGTGTGGTGTTGGGCAGGATCACCAGGAATTCTTCGTCGCCGTAGCGGCCGGCGTGGTCCGGCATGCGCAGGGTGTCGGTGAACACGGCCGCCACCGCCTGCAGCGCCTTGTCGCCGGCCTTGCGTCCCATCTCGCGGTTGATGTTGCGCAGCAGGTCCAGATCCACCAGCGCCGCCGACAGCGGGTGACTGTAGCGGTTGGCGTAGGACATCGCCTCGATCAGACTTGTGGTGATGCCGCGCCGGTTGGGGATGCGGGTGAGCACGTCCATGGTACCGCCGGCGATACGCGGCCTGGCCTTGAGCTGCGCCTCGTAGTCGCGCGCCAGCGGCATGACGATCAGGGTGTGGACGAGTGCCGCGCCAAGAACCGCCATCAGTACCGCCGTCGGCCAGACGCCAACGCCGGTGGCGCTGGCGACCAGCGCGCCGGCGAGCACCAGCAGCAGTACCGCTATGAATGTGCGCGCCGCCGATAGACCGCCTTGCGCATCCTTGAACCAGCCCGCCCAAGCCTTGCTGGTCGACTTCGACTCCTTGCCCTGCTCCGATTTCACATCCCCTCCGTTCATGGTTCCAGCGACCCGCCGGTTTGCACTAACTATAGATCATCCCCGGCGGGCCTTGGGGCTCACAATGGCTGCAGGTTGGCATAGGCGAGCACCAGCCATTTGGCGCCGTCGCCGTGGAAGTTAACCTGCACGCGCGCGTGTTCGCCCTGGCCCTCGATGCCGAGCACCACGCCTTCGCCGAACTTGGCGTGGCGCACGAGCGTCCCCAGACGCATGGCGGTTCCGGTTCCGGACACGCCTGTGCCGCCCGCCAGGGCGCCAGGCGCCTGCGCCGCGCGCCATGCCGGCCGGGTCACCGTTGGCTGGGCGCGCACTTCGTCGATCAGTTCCGGCGGAATCTCGCCCAGGAAGCGCGACGGACTGGTGTAGTGCTCCGAGCCATACAACCTGCGGACTTCTGCGTAAGTAATCACTAACTCCTGCTTCGCCCGGGTCATGCCCACGTAGCATAACCGGCGCTCCTCTTCGAGCCGCCCGGGCTCCTCGATCGAGCGCTGGTGCGGGAACAGGCCCTCTTCCAGGCCGGTGAGGAACACCAGCGGGAACTCCAGGCCCTTGGCGGAGTGCAGGGACATGAGCTGTACGCAATCCTCCCACGCCTCGGCCTCGGCCTCGCCGGCTTCGAGCGCGGCATGCGCCAGGAACGACGACAGCGGGTCGAGACCCTCGGCCAAGTCAGGCTCATAGCTGCGCACCGCGTTCACCAGCTCCTCCAGGTTCTCGACCCGCATTTCACTTTTCTCGCTCTTGTCGTTGCGATGGAAGTCGAGCAGGCCGCTGCCGTGCAGCACCTGTTCGGCCTGTTCGCCGAGGCTAAGGCCAGCGGTGTCGGCGGCGAGGCGCCCGATAAGATCGAGAAAACCTTTCAGGGCATTGGCGGCGCGCGCCGCCAATGTCTGTTCGCCGAGCAGCGCCTGCGCCGCTTCCCACAGGGACAGATTCTTGGCGCGCGCCGACAGGCGCAAGGTGTCAAGCGTGCGGTCGCCCAGGCCGCGCGTCGGCGTGTTGCACACGCGCTCGAACGACGGATCGTCGTGGCGGCTTGCCACCAGGCGCAGATAGGCGAGCGCGTCCTTGATCTCGGCGCGCTCGAAAAAGCGCAGGCCGCCGTACACGCGGTACGGCGTGCCGGCCTGCACCAGCAGTTCTTCGAACACGCGCGACTGGGCGTTGGAGCGATACAGGATCGCAACCTCGGCGCGCTTGCCGCCGGCCGCTTCCCACAACTGAATACGGTCGAGCACGAAGCGCGCCTCGTCGATCTCGTTGAACGCGGTGTACAGCACCAGGCGCTTGCCGTCCGCGCCGTCGCTCCACAGATTTTTGCCGAGGCGGCCGTCGTTGTGCGCGATCACCGCGTTCGCGGCTTTCAGAATATTTCCGGTCGAGCGGTAGTTCTGTTCGAGGCGAATGACCTTGGTGCCGGGGTGGTCCTTCTCGAACTTGAGAATGTTGTCCACCAGCGCGCCGCGCCAGCCGTAGATCGACTGGTCGTCGTCGCCGACCACGAACAGGTTTTGATGTCCCCCGGCGAACAGCTTGAGCCAGTGATACTGGATAGCGTTGGTGTCCTGGAATTCGTCCACCAGCACCTGCTGGAAACGGCGCTGATAGTGTTCGCGCAACACGGCGTTGTCGCGCAGCAGTTCGAAGGCGCGCAGCAGCAGCTCGGCGAAATCCACCAGCCCGGCGCGTTGGCAGCTCTCTTCGTACTCGCGGTAAACCTTGATCCACTGGCGGCTGTGCGGGTCCTGACCCTCGCCGAGCTGCGCCGGCCGGCGCCCGGCGTCCTTGTGACCGTTGATGAACCACTGCGCCTGGCGCGGCGGCCAGTAGGCCTCGTCCAGTTCCATGTTTTTCAACACGCGTTTCACCACGCGGTACTGGTCTTCGCTGTCCAGAATCTGGAAGTTCTGCGCCAGCCCGGCCTCCTTCCAATGCGAGCGCAGCAGGCGATGCGAAAGCCCGTGAAAGGTGCCGATCCACATGCCGCCGACGCCGAAACCGAGCATGGTCTCGATGCGCCCGCGCATCTCGGCCGCCGCCTTGTTGGTGAAGGTCACGGCCAGGATGGCGTGCGGCGAGATGTTCAGTACCTCCACCAGCCACGCGACCCGGTGGGTGAGCACGCGCGTCTTGCCGGAACCGGCGCCGGCCAGGATCAGCAGCGGCCCGGGCGGCGCGGCCACCGCCTCGCGCTGGGCGGGGTTCAAGTCATCGAGCAGACGGGAGACATCCATGTCTGGCATCATATCATTCCAGCGCGCGTGCGGACCCGGCCTGCCGGCCAAAACAAGGAGAACAAGAATGTTCATTGGTCACTATGGTGTGAGCTATGCCATCAAGGCGGCGCAGCCGCGCCTGCCATTGTGGCTGCTGTTTCTCGCGGTGCAGATTGTGGATGTCGCCTGGGCCATATTCATTCTGCTGGGGATTGAAAAGGCGCGCATTGTTCCCGGCATCACCGCCAGCAATCCGTTCGACCTCTACTACATGCCCTACACCCACAGCCTGGTGGCGGCGTTCGCGTGGAGCGCCGCGGCGCTGCTCGCCTGGCGGTTTCTCACTCCGGCCAGTGCCGGGCGCATGCGTGCGGCCTGGTTTGTGGCGCTGGCGGTGTTCTCGCACTGGCTGCTCGATCTCGTCGTGCACCGCCCGGATCTGCCGCTGTACGACGACCGGCACAAGCTCGGTCTCGGTTTGTGGGACTGGCCGGCCACCGCATTTGCGCTCGAGACGGGTCTGTTGTTCGGCGGCATGTGGCTGTATCTGCGCGCCACGCGCGGCGCATCGCGCGTGGCGCGTATCGGTCCACCAGTCCTCGGCCTGGTGATGCTGGCTTTGCAGGCGAGCGTGTTTTTCGGCGCTCCACCGCCCAACGCCGCGGCGGGAGCGGTCACGGCGCTGTTCGCCTACTTCGCGCTCGCCGCCGCGGCATTCTGGCTGGAGCGGAAACGCACAGCGCGCATGTCGTAAAGGCCGGCGGTGCAATCGAAACCGCACCCTGCATGTGTTTTTTTGTGCCCGCCGGCCGCCGCCGGATCTTGCATGTTTCCGCGATTCACCGATAATTCCGCCCGACGCCGAAACTCCAACCGACCCACACCGGAACCCTCTTCACCATGAAAACAATCGAACACCTGCTGGAAGTGCTGATCTTCAACAGCCGCTGGCTGCTGGCGCCGTTCTACCTCGGTTTGGTGGCCGGCATCGTGATCCTGCTCATCAAGTTCGGCCAGGAATTCATTCATCTGATTCCGCACGTACTGAGCGGAACTGAAGGTGACATCATCCTCGCCATTCTCACGCTGGTGGACATGTCGCTGGTCGCGAACCTGCTGATCATCATTATCTTCAGTGGCTACGAAAACTTTGTCTCCAAGATCAATACCGCCGGCCACGAAGACCGGCCGGACTGGATGGGCAAGGTCGACTTTTCCGGCCTCAAGATCAAGGTAATCGCATCGATCGTCGCCATCTCCGCCATCGAACTGCTCAAGGCATTCGTGAACGTCGATGCCGGACTGGAAACACTGGCGGCGCAAAACGGAGACTGGACATGGACCGCGATCGACAAGTCCATCGCCTGGAAAATGGCCATCCATATCCTGCTCGTGGTCTCGGGCGTGTTGTTCGCACTCATGGACAAGATCGCTGAAAGTACACCCAAGCACGGCGGTAAACGCTGACGCTGATCCCGCGCGGCGCCCGCGCGGGGGATGCTTTCCGTGGTGCATAGCCCACGCCGGAAACCTCCTGTTACACTCCTGCCCTGAACAACCGCCATCCGGCGGTACCAGAACAAACTAACCGGGGCTCATGTATGGAATGGCTTTCCGACCCGCAGGCCTGGGTCGCGCTCGCGACCCTCACGGCGCTCGAAATCGTCCTCGGCATCGACAACATCATTTTCATTTCCATTCTGGTCGCGCGGCTGCCGGGACGCCAGCGGAACACGGCGCGCATGCTCGGCCTGGCGCTCGCCATGATCACACGCCTGGGGCTGTTGTTGTCGCTGATCTGGGTGATGGGTCTGAACGCGTCGCTGTTTACGGTGTTCGGGAACGAAATCTCCGGGCGCGACCTGATTCTGCTCGGCGGCGGGTTGTTCCTGCTGGTCAAGAGCACCTCGGAAATCCACGAGAGTCTCGAGGGCGCGACCGAAACCCGCCAGCATCAGGCGGTGGCGTCGTTCAGCGGGGTGCTGATCCAGATCGCCATCCTCGACATCGTGTTTTCGCTCGACTCGGTCATCACCGCCGTCGGTCTCGCCCAGCAGATTGCGGTGATGGCGATTGCCATCGTGCTCTCGGTGCTGGTGATGATGTTCGCGGCGCGCCCGATCGGCAATTTTGTGGACGCGCACCCGACCATAAAAATGCTGGCGCTGTCGTTCCTGATCCTGGTCGGTACGGCGTTGATCGCCGAGGGTCTCGGGTTCCATGTGCCGAGCGGCTATATCTACTTCGCCATGGCGTTCTCGGTGGCGGTCGAGATGCTCAACCTGCGCATGCGCCGGCGCGGCGCTCCGGTGAAACTGCTCAGACCCATCGCCCGCAAGCGGCGCGCATGATTTTGCGTCTTGTCTCCGGCGCGCATGTACTCGGCCCCTGGCGCAGCACGCTGCTGCTGTCACTCATCGTCGCGTTGCTGCATCTGCTCGCAGCCGGGCGCGTGTCGCTTTCCGCCGACGAAGCGCACTATGCCCTCTACGGCCTGCACCTGGACTGGAGCTACTTCGACCACCCGCCGTTGGTGGGTTGGTTACAGGCGCTGGTGTTGCCGTTCTCTCAGGCCGACTTTGCGCTGCGTCTCTGGCCGATCGCCCTGTCGGCCGCCACCGCGCTGGTACTGTTTCGGTTTGCGCGCCGACTGTTCCCGGGCGACAGTGAATGGCTGGCATTCTGGAGCGTAGCCCTCTATCAGTCCGGCCTGCTGTTCCAGATTCTCGGCATGGCGCTGCTGCCGGAAACACCATTGCTGCTGTTCACACTGCTCGGCATGCTCGCGCTGCTGCGCGCGCTCGACCACGGGCGTCTGCGCGGATGGATGTTGTTCGGCCTGTGCCTCGGGCTTGCCGGCCTTTCCAAGTACACCGCGGTAACGGTGGCGCTGAGCGCGCTGCTGATCGTGATCTTTCAGAAGCGTCTCGACACCCTGCGCACCCCCGGGCCGTGGCTGGCGGTACTCATCGCGGCGCTGCTCATCGTTCCGGTGCTCTACTGGAACGCGAGCCACGACTGGCTGTCGTTCCGCTACCAGCTCGGCCACGGTTTCCGGCCCAAGGACTGGGAGTGGACGCGCGCCGGTCTCTCACAGCTCGCGCAGTTTTTCGCCTATGCACCGGGCATCTATGTCTTCGGCCTGATCGCGCTGCTGGCCGGATTCAAGGAATGGCGCGAACGCGGTGTGCAGCTCACACTGCTGCTGGTGCTGCCGGTGCTGTTGTTGTTCGCCGCCGGCTCCGGGCGCGAGGAGACCCTGCCGCACTGGACGGCGCTCGCCTGGGCCGCGCTGACGCCGCTCGCCGCGCGCTGGTTGCTGGCGCACTGGCCGAACGCAGGCGTGCGTGGTTTCACGAAATTCTCCGCGGGTTATTCGCTGTTGCTGATTGCACTGCTGCACGGGGTGCTGTTCTTTCCTGCTCTGCCGTTCCCGGAAAAGATGCATCCGCTCGCGCCGCTCACCGGCTGGCCGATTGCTTCGCAACGCGCTGTCGCATTGCACGCCGACATGGTGAAAGAACATCCCGCGGCTGTGTTGCTCGTGCCCAACTGGTCGCTCGCCAGCCGCCTCGCGTGGTACGCGCGGCCGCTGCCGGTGCAGGTACCCGATGAGCGCTTCGACCAGTTCGATCTGTGGTTCGGTAGCCCGGCGAATGGTGCAGCCGGAGTAATGGTGGTGCCGGACAGCTCGCTCAAGTCCACGCGCCGCGTGCTGGAGCGGTTCGCACACTGCGAAGAACGCGACCCGCTTCCGGTTTACGCCGGGAGCGCGACCATCGTAACCTTCCATTTCTATCTGTGCCGCGACTATCGCGCTTCTGACGCCGGCCCGACGACCGCCATGGATGGCGGAAGTGCCGGAAACGCAGGAGCAGATTTCCGGCCGACCGCCAGGGATGGCGGCCGCTTCGGGCTCCTGCCCTCACGCGGCATTACTCCATCCATGGA
>CAYJBG010000087.1:0-8552 GCA_964368085.1 uncultured Acidiferrobacterales bacterium
ACAGTAACCGGCGGTCTCGGTGTGGCCGGTCTTGAGCCCGTCCACGCCGGGGTCGCGCAGCAGCGGGTTGCGGTTCGGCTGCACAATCCCGGCCCAACCGTATTCCTTGAGCGCGAACCAGCCGGTGTATTCGGGGAAGTCGCGCTTGAGGGCCACGGCCAGGCGTGTCAGGTCGTGGGCGCTCGAAAAATGTTGTGGGTTGTTGAGGCCGGTGGCGTTGGCGAAGTGCGTGTTGGCGAGACCGAGTTCAGCGGCCGTGGCGTTCATGCGCGCCACGAAGCTGGGCAAATCACCGCTCGCCTTTTCGATGAGCGCGAAGGCGGCGTCGTTGCCGGATTGCACCAGCATGCCCTTGAACAGTTCTTCCGCGGGAACCCGGTCGCCCGCGCGCAGGAACATGCGCGCCCCGGGCAGACGCGCGGCGTAGCGGCTCACCGTGATGGGTTCGTCCAGCTCCAGCTTTCCGGCGCGCAGGTCGCCGAACAACACATAGGCGGTCATGAGTTTGGTGAGCGAGGCCGGTGGCAGGCGCGTGTCGGCATTGTGTGCGGCCAGCACCGTGCCGCTGTGCGCGTCGATGAGCACGAAGGCGCGCGCCGCAAGTTCCGGCGCCGGTATGTTCCAGGGATTGGCGGAGGCCGGGGTAAGGCGAAGAAAATAAATCAGAAGAAAGAGAAAAGAAAGGAGACGCAGCAGGTAGCGCAGGGAGCAACGAGTGAAGCGAAAAGTCAGATCTCTTTTTTCTTTTCTCTGGAGTAATTTCATTACTGCTCGACCACCACGATCGGGTTTGGCAGGCCCTGGGCCACGACGCGTGCGGCGAGCCGGTCGCTTTCGTCCACGCTGTCGAGCGGACCGATGCGCACGCGGTAGAGCGGGGTGGCGTCGAGATCGGTGTTCTGGATGTGCACGGATTTGAGATCGGCGCCCGCCAGCCGTAACTTCAGGCTTTCGGCGTTGTCGCGGCTGGTGAAGGCGCCGACCTGTAAATACAGACGCGGTGTCGCCGCTTTGGGGAGAGGCACGGGTTCCGGCGCGCGGGCTGCGACCTGTGTGACCGGCTCATCGCCGCTGAGCGCCTCGACTTCGACAATGCCGGTGCCGGCGCCGAGGATGCCGAGTCTGGCGGCCGCCGCGTACGACAGGTCGATGAGCCGGTTGTTGAGGAACGGACCGCGATCGTTCACGCGCACGACGACGCTCTTGCCGTTGCCCAGGTTGCGCACGCGCACGTACGACGGCAGCGGCAGGGTCTTGTGCGCCGCGCTCATGGCGTACATGTCGTAGGCCTCGCCGTTCGAAGTGCGTCGTCCGTGGAATTTCTTTCCGTACCACGAGGCCACGCCGCGTTCGCGGTAGCCCCTGGAGGTCTTGAGCGGCCGGTAACCGACATTGAAGACGGTGTAGGGATTGTTGCCGCGCGCGCTCGGGGGTTCATCGCGCGGCACCGCGTCCGGTACCTTCGACACATCCACCCCGGGTCGGGCGTGCGGACCGTCGTCCTGGTAGTAGCCGCCGCGTGGCACGCTGGAACAGCCGGTCGCCACCACCGTGGCCACGACCAGCAGCAGGCGCAAGTTCATGTTCACTCTCCGTAATACAGTTTGCGGATGTTCTCGCTCAACTCCACCACCGCCATCGAATAATTCTTGCTGCGGTTGTAGCGCGTGATCACGTAGAAATTATTATAGCCGAGGCGGTGGATGGGCGCGGTTTCGCCTTCGAAGCTGATGAGAGCGGCCAGCTGGCGCGCGTCGATGCGCTGCGCCGGCAGGATGCCGTAGCGCGATAAATGCTGGATGCTGATGCGCGGCTCGGCGCCGTTGTTCTCGATCCAGGCGTACATCGAGCCTTCGAGTTTCACCTCGCCGACGATCGGTTCGTCGCGCTTCCAGCCGTGCGCCTTGAGAAAATTGGCGACGCTGCCGATCGCATCTTCTACGTCGTTCAGGTCGCGTTTATGGTTGCCGTCGAAGTCCACCGCATAACTTCGGTAGCTCGACGGAATGAACTGTGGCAGGCCCATGGCCCCGGCGTACGAACCCTTGATGCCGAGCGGGCTCAACCCAAGCTCGCGCGCCAGCAGCAGGAACTCAATGAGCTGATTGCGGAAGAAGTCGCTGCGCTCCGGGTAACGCAGGGTAAGGGTGACAAGCGCATCCAGCACCCGGTAACTCCCGCCCTGGCGTCCATAGAAGGTCTCGACGCCGATGATCGCGACGATGATCTCGGGTGGCACGCCGTACTCGCTCCCGGCGTGGAACAGCGCCTCGGCGTTCGTCTTCCAGAACTTGAGCCCCAGGCGCGCGCGGTCGTCATTGACGAACAACTTGCGATACTCGTGCCACGGCAGACCTTCCTTCGGGCGGTACACGGCCTCGACGATGTCGTCGCGGATCTCGGCCTGGGACAACCAGTCGCCGACCTCCTTGCGCGAAAACCCGTGCTTCGACGCCATCTCGTCCATGAGCAGGCGCAGCACCGGATGTTCGTCCAGGTTAACGGAAAGACAGGTACAAGGTACAAGGTACAAGGTACAAGCCAAGAGCCAGGCCTTCCTTGTACCTTGTGCCTTGCATCTTGTATCTGGAGTTTTTTTCATCCCGCCATCTTGCGGTGCGTGTGGATGCTCATCAACATTCCGAACGCCGCCATGAGCGTGACCAGCGCGGTGCCGCCGTAGCTGATCAGCGGCAACGGCACGCCCACCACCGGCAGAATACCGCTGACCATGCCGACATTCACAAAGAAGTAGAAGAAGAATACCAGCGTCAGGCCGCCGGCCAGCAGACGCGTAAAACTGTCCTGCGCGAGCCAGGCAATCACGAACCCGCGGTAGACGATGAACAGATAGAGGCCGAGCAGCGCCAGAATGCCGAGCAGGCCGAATTCCTCGGCGAACACCGCGAAAATGAAATCGGTAGAACTCTCCGGCAGGTAGTTGAGGTGCGCCTGGCTGGAGTTGAGCCAGCCCTTGCCGAAGAACCCACCCGAACCGATCGCGATCATGCCCTGCAAGGTGTGGTAACCGGCGCCGAGCGGATCGGAGGACGGGTCGAGCAGCGTCAGGATGCGCTTCTGTTGATAGCCGTGCAAAAAATGCGTCCAGACATACGGGATGGCCACTGCCGCCAGCGCCGTGAGCGACGCCAGAATCCGCCAGTACATGCCGGCCAGGAACAGCATGGCGAAACCCGAACCGAAAATGAGAACGGCGGTGCCGAGGTCCGGTTGTCTGGCAATCAACGCGACCGGCACGATGGTGATCAGAGCAGCGAGCGCCAGTTGCCGCAGGTTGGGCGGCAGCGGCACGAGTGCGAAGTACCAGGCGAGCATCATCGGCAGGGCGAGCTTCATGACTTCGGCCGGCTGGAAGCTGATTCCCCAGAAGCCCAGCCAGCGGCGCGCGCCCTTCGAGACAGTGCCGACGCCGAGTACGGCGATTAGCAGCAATAGGCCAACACCGAACAGTATCGGCGCCAGGCGGCGCAGGTCTTCGGGCCGCGCCTGGGCGACCGCGAACAGAATGCCGAAGCCCACGACGATTCGCAGCATGTGTTTGACGAGCATGGTGAGATTCTCGGCGCTCGCGCTGTATACCGCCAGCAGGCTGATGCCGGTGAGCGCCAGCAGCGCATAGAACAACGGGATGTCGATGTGCCAGCGTTGAAGGCGAGTCATGCGAGAAGCCTAGAATAGAAACCGGGGAAGCGGAAGGGCGCGCGGGCCAGTATGGTTATTTTTGTGGCGGAAAAACTGCTCCTGCGTTTGTCCCCGTGGGGACGGCTTCGCGCTCCGCACTTCTGCCCTCCATGGATGGAGAAATGCCGCGCGAGGGCAGGAGCCCGAAGCGGCCGCCATCCATGGCGGTCGCAGGCTTGCTTTCTATGATTATGACTATTTTTGTGCAGGCCTGCATTAATCGGCCTCGCCGCCCGCCGGCACATTGACCGGGATGCTGACATTGCCGATCAGGTACTGATCCATGAGCTTGCGCGCAATCGGCGCCGCCACCGCGCCACCGTGCCCGCCGTTCTCGACGATGACGGCGATCGCAATCTTCGGGTCGTCGACCGGGGCGAAGGCGATGAACAACGCGTGATCGCGCAGATGCTCGGCGGTGCGGCTCGCCACGTAGCTCTCGGCCTGACCCACGGCCTTCACCTGTGCGGTGCCGGTTTTACCGGCAATTTTGTATGGCGCGTTCCAGCCGATGCCGCGCGCCGTGCCACCCTCGCCGTGCACCACGTCGGTGAGATTGTGGACCATGGTCTCGAACTGTTCCGGCGTATAGTTCCCGGACGGCTGTTGTGGCGACGGTGGCAGCGGGGTGCGTACCTTGGTGGTCGGGTCCTCGACCGCCTGCGCCAGACGTGGCTGCGGCCGCAGACCGCGATTGGCTATGCCGGACAAGGCGACCGCCAATTGCAGCGGCGTGACCAGCGTCGCGCCCTGGCCGATGCCGCTGATCACAGTCTCGCCTGGCTGCCACTCCTGTCCACGTTTGCGTCGCGCCTTAAGTGACGGCAGCAGGCCTTTCGATTCGCCTTGGATGTCCACCCCGGTCGGGGCGCCGAAGCCGTGCCCGGCGAGGTATCCGCTCAGGCGTTCGATGCCGAGTGTCATGGCGAGCCGGTAGAAGAACACATCGCACGACTGCACCACGGCGTCATGCAGGTTCATGCTGCCGTGACCGGCCCTCTTCCAGCAGCGGAAGCGGTGGCTGCTGCCGGGCAGCGAATACCAGCCGGGACAGACCACCTGCTTGCCAGGACCTTCTCCGGCGTCGAGTGCCGCCAGGCCGAGGAAGCTCTTGATCGTGGAACCCGGCGCGTACTGGCCGTTGAGTGCGCGATTCAGCAGCGGCTTGTCCTTGCTGTCGCGCAACGCCGCGTACGATTCCGGATCGATGCCGTTCACAAACGGATTCGGATCGTAGATCGGAGTGCTGGCAAAGGTCAGCAACGCGCCGGTCTTCGGGTCCATGGCGATGACCACGCCCTTCATGCGCCCGAGGGCCTGTTCGGCGAGCGCCTGCAGGCGCGCGTCCAGGCTCAGGTGCAGATGCCGGCCGGCAACCGGTGCTTGACGAGGTTCCAGCACGCGGCCCTCGCGCCCGTGCGCGTCGGTTTCGATTCTGTTGAAACCGACCTCGCCGAGAAGCGTGTCCTCGTAACTCTGTTCGATGCCGAGCTTTCCGATGTGTTGGTTGCCGCGGTAGGCGCTTTTGTCGATACTCTCCATTTCGTCTTCGTTGATGCGCCCGACGTAGCCGATGGCATGCACCGCGAGCGCACCCTGCGGGTAGTGGCGCTGCAGGCGCGCACGCAGCTCGACGCCATTCCAGCGGTGACGCACCAGCGCGAAGCGCGCTGCTTCCTCGTCGGTCAGATGGGTGCGCAGCGTGAGCGACTCAAAGCGCGGCCGTTCACGCAGCTGCCGGGCGAACAGCTTCAGGTCTTTCTCATTGAGCGCGATGAGCTTGCCGAGCCCGGCGAGCAATCCGCCCATGTTCTCCACCTGGTCGGGAATCACTTCGAGCGTGAGCACCGGGTAGTTCTGCGCCAGCACCACGCCATTGCGGTCGAAGATACTGCCACGCACTGGCAGGATGGGCACCGGCTTGATGCGGTTCTCCTGCGAGAGCGTGGCGAAGTGCCGGTAGTTGACGATCTGGATATAGGCGAGACGCAGAAACAGCAAGACAGTCAGCGCCACGACCACGCTCGCCACGACCGACAGGCGCGCACCGAACAGGCGCGATTCGCGCAGATGGTCGCGGATTTCGCCGGCGC
Source organism: uncultured Acidiferrobacterales bacterium (assembly GCA_964368085.1). Lineage (GTDB taxonomy): Bacteria > Pseudomonadota > Gammaproteobacteria > Acidiferrobacterales > UBA6901 > UBA6901. Next base: position 5,796 of record CAYJBG010000087.1, read on the forward strand.
GCATGCCCTAGGGAATCTCAAAATAATAGTATTCGCCGCAAAGGCGCAAAGGACGCAAAGTTTTTTTGCAAAGAATGCTTTGGCTTTTCTTTGCGTCCTTTGCGCCTTTGCGGCAGAAAATCATACCTAATCAGGGTTTCCCTAGTTGACGTTGCCGTGGCGGCGAATGTCACGCAGGATCACGAACAACCACGGCCACAGGAGCATGCTGACGATGCCCGGCGTGAGGTAGCCCCAGGTGGCCGGCGCCTGGCCGGCGAGATGCTTGATCCACAGCACCAGCAGGTTGTTGGCCGCGACCAGCAGCAGCACCACCACCGCCTGTTGCCAGCGCGGGAACATGCGCAGTTGCAGGTGAAAGTGTACGGCGAGGAAGGCGATCAGCGACTTGGCCAGCGCGTTCTCACCCAGCATTGAACCGTACAGCACGTCGAGCATCAGCCCCACGCTCCAGGCGGTGCCCACGCCGACACGCGTCGGAAGGGCCATGCACCAGTAGATGAGCACCAGCGCCACCCAGTCGGGCCGAAACTGCTCGGTCCATACCGGCCACGGCAGAATCGACAGCACCAGCGCCACCAGAAAACTGGCGGCGATGATCAGGCGACCGTGCGTGTTGTGTCCGAGTTTCATTGCACTGCGCCTTCCGCCGGTTTGGCCGGTACGGCAATCGCCGGGTTGGGCGCCTCGGTCGGTGGACTTGTCGCAGCCGGCTTGCTGACCTCAACTGGTTTCTTCCGTTCAGCGGGGTTTTTTTGCGTAAGCGGAAAACCTGCTCCTGCGTTTGTCCCCGTGGGGACGGCTTCGCGCTTCGCACTTCCGCCATCCCTGGCGGCCGCTGGTTTTTTGATGTCCGCGGCTTTCTTCGTGACCGCGGGCATTACCGATTTCGCCGGCCAGATGAGCAGCACTTCCTTGTTGTACGAAAGTTGCGCCACCGGTGTCGCGCTGATGTCGAGGAACGGCTCGTTCGGGTCGTTCAGGATTTTTTTCACCTTCGCCACCGGATAACCGAACGGAAAGCCGCCGCCGATGCCGGAACTCACCAGCAGATCGCCCAGCTTGATGTCGGCCGAGGCCGTGAGGTGACGGATCGAGACCGAATCCAGCGTGCCGGTGCCGAAGGCGATGGCGCGCAGACCGTTACGGTTCACCTGCACCGGAATGGCGTGGCCCGGATCGGTGATGAGGATCGCCGTGCTTTGCAGGATGCCGACTTCGCTTATCTGGCCGCGGATCCCGTAGGTGTCGATCACCGGCTGGCCGAGATACAGTCCGTCCTTTGCGCCCTTGGCAATAACCACGGTGTGCCGGTACGGCTCGCTGGCCACCTCCAGCAGTTCCGCGACCACGGCGCGCTCGGCAATCAACGCACTGGTGCCGAGCAGCTGGCGCAGGTGGGCGTTTTCCGCTTCGATGGCTTCGACCTTCTGCAGACGCGCGTGCAGGATCGGTTGTTCGGCGCGCAGGCGCTCCGCTTCTTCGCGCAGGCTCGTGTCGGTGCGCGTGAGGTCCATAAGCCACCCACCCACGCGCACCGGGATGGCGGCGAGAATCTGGATAGGCACGAACAACACGGTCAGACCGGAGCGGATTTTCTGCAGGTGATGACCGCGTGCATCGAGCAACATCAGGCCCACTGACAGCAGGGCCAGCAGCACGAAGCGCGTCAGGTTGGAGGGCAGACGCAGCTGCCAGCCGGAAATTTGCAGCATTCAGGGCAAACCTGAGAAAATCCCTCTCCCCGGAGGGGAGAGGGTAGGGTGAGGGGCGAAACGCCGCATCGTTGTTACCCCATCACCCTCTCCCCCGCCCTCTCCCTCAAGGGAGAGGGGGACGTTGAGATAGCGTCTTGTCATTCGATACATGCCGCGTCCGGTCACTCATGCACAAACACATCGCTCAGCGATTCCGTTTCTTCCAGCGCGCGTCCGCAGCCGCGCACCACGCAGGTGAGCGGGTCTTCGGAGATCACGATCGGCAGGCCGGTTTCCTCGCGCAACATGATGTCCAGGTCGCGCAACAGCGCGCCGCCGCCGCTCACCACCAGGCCCTTGTCGGCGATGTCCGCGGCCAGCTCCGGCGGTGTTTGTTCGAGCGCGCTCTTGATGGCGGTGACAATGCCGGCCAGGCACTCGGACAGCGCCGCCAGCGCCTCCTTGCTGTTCATCACCATGCTGCGCGGCACGCCGTCGGCGATATGCCGGCCCTTGATCTCCATCTGGCGCGGCTCGCTCTCGTGCCAGGCGGCGCCGACCTGAATCTTGATCTTCTCGGCGGTGGCGTCGCCGATCAGCAGCCCATACTTGCGGCGCACGTAGCTGATGATCGCTTCATCCATCTTGTCGCCGGCGATGCGCAGGGAGGCGGCGTACACCATGCCGCCGAGCGAGATTACGCCCACTTCGCTGGTGCCGCCGCCGATGTCGAGCACCATGGAGCCGGTCGGCTCGCCGATCGGCAGGTTGGCGCCGATGGCCGCGGCCATCGGTTCCTCGATCAGGTACACTTCGCGCGCGCCGGCGCCGATGGCCGATTCGCGAATTGCGCGCCGTTCCACCTGGGTGGAGCCGCACGGCACGCAGATCACGATGCGCGGGCTCGGTTGCAACAGGCGCTTCTCGTGCACCTTGCGGATGAAGTATTTGAGCATCTCGCCGGTGACGGTGAAGTCGGCGATCACGCCGTCTTTCATGGGGCGAATCGCCTGGATCGAACCGGGCGTGCGGCCGAGCATGCGCTTGGCCTCGACGCCCA
>CAYJBG010000088.1:0-8483 GCA_964368085.1 uncultured Acidiferrobacterales bacterium
AACTGGAGACTTTCGAGAACCCGAATCCGGAGCGCGATTATACCATCGAGATCACAATGCCGGAGTTCACCTGTCTGTGTCCCAAGACCGGACAGCCGGACTTCGCCACGCTCAATCTCGACTACATTCCCGACCGCCGCTGCGTCGAACTCAAGTCGCTGAAGCTCTACATCTGGTCGTTCCGCAACGAGGGCGCCTTCCACGAAGCCGTCACCAACAGGATTCTGGACGACCTGGTGACCGCCACGGGGCCGCGCTACATGCGCCTGCACGCCGAGTTCTACGTGCGCGGCGGCATCTTCACCACCGTCACCGCCGAGTATCGCCAACCCGGTTTTGCCAGCCCGCCGCCGGCGCCGCAAACCTCCGAGCAGGACACGGTGCGCGTCGAACTCGCCGGCCACGAGCCGCCCGCGCCGGTGCGCAATGCAACGCAGGGCCGCAGCCGCGCGGGAAAAGCCCCGACCGCCATGGATGGCGGAAGTGCCGGGCGCGAAGCCGTCCCTACGGGGACAAACGCAGGAGCAGTTTTCCGGCCGACCGGCAGCCGTTTCCGCATGCTGGCACGCGCGCGCAGCACGGAAGGCGCCGCCGAAAGCGAAGAACCCGCGCCCAAACCGAGCGCATCGACGCGGCGCACTGCGAAGGCGCCACCGGCCGTACCGGCGCCCGCGCAGCGCTTGCCGGTGTATGTCGGTATCGACCTCGGCACGTCCAGTTGCCGGGTGGTGGCGATCGACGAAAAAGGCGAACAACTCGCGCAGGCCGGTGCGCCCATTCCACTGCCGGTGAAATCCGGTGTCCAGATCACCCAGGATCCGCTGCTGTGGTGGAAGGCGGTAAGCGCCAGCCTCACGCAACTCTTCAAGGAAATCGGACCGGACCGGGTCGCGGCCCTGGTCGTGGACGGCACCTCCGGTACCCTGCTGCTCACCGACGCCAAGGGAGTACCGGTAACGCCGGCGCTCCTTTACAACGACGCGCGCGCCGTGGCCGAGGCCGACGCCCTGCTCATACTCGCCGACCCGAAGTCCGGCGCGCACGGTGCGAGCTCGAGCCTCGCCAAGTTGATGTGGCTGAAGAACAAAGAACTGGACCGCAAGGCCACGCACGCCCTGCACCCGGCCGACTGGATCGCCGGCCTGCTCACCGGCCGCTTCGGTCACAGCGACTACAACAATTGCCTCAAGCTCGGCTATGACGCGCAAGACTTGCGCTGGCCGGACTGGCTGGGGTCTGTGGGAATCAACCAGGAGCTACTGCCCGAGGTGCACAAACCGGGCGATGACATCGGCGCCGTGAACCCGGACATGGCGAAAACCTTCGGACTGCGGCCGGATACGCATGTGCTGGCCGGCACCACCGACGGCGTGGCTTCCTTTCTGGCCGCCGGGGCCACCAAACCCGGACACGGCGTGACCGCGCTCGGCTCAACCCTGGTGCTGAAATTGCTCTCCGACAAACCGGTGTTCGCGGCCGAACACGGCGTGTACAGCCACCGCCTCCTGAACCGCTGGCTGGTCGGCGGCGCCTCGAACAGCGGCGGCGCGGTCCTGTTGCAGTATTTCAAAGTCGAGCAACTGCGCGAGATGACGCCGCAGCTCGACCCGGAGCTACTTACCGGCCTCGAATACTATCCGCTGCCGGGAATGGGTGAACGCTTTCCGGTCAACGATCCGAACATGCAGCCGATTCTGGAACCCCTGCCGGGTGACAGCGTCACTTTTCTTCAGGGCATGCTCGAAGGCATCGCCAGAATCGAGGCGCATGGCTACCAGTTGCTGCACAAGCTCGGTGCGCCCAAGGTGCGCGAACTGTGCACCACCGGCGGCGGCGCCCAAAACCCGGCCTGGACCCGGATCCGCGAACGCATTGTCGGGGTGCCGTTGAAACCGGCCCGCTCCGGACTTTCCGCCTACGGCGCGGCGCTGCTGGCCGCGGATCTGGTTGCCAAGGCCATTCATTAAAAAATTTTTACCAACTTCCCCCTCTCCCTAGTGAATGGGGCTTCATTCACTAGGGCAAAGGGTGAGGGCTTCCTTGAAATGGTTTTTGAGACCCGCCATGCCGATGCATAGTAAATACCGGTCGCGGGCGAGACCCGCGCTCTGCTGACCTGCCTGCCGGACCGCGCTGCCCCCGGGGCGCGCTCCTCAATCATGAACGAAGGCCGTCTTTGGCATTTTCTGCCCCCACGGGCCCCCTTAAATACGCCGAATCAGGCGCTTATCTTGCCTATCCCGCGCCCCAACGACCGGCGATTATTAGCCTATACTTTAACGTTCCGGCCTCATATTTCGGGCGGGAAAGCTGATATCCGTAGAGCACACCTTCCCGACATGCCCGTGGGGCAGCTCGGTGAGCAATGAGTCGCAAAGGAAGGCATCTGCCACCCCCGGTAGCCACCCAGGCAGGGAAAAGGACGGAAAATCAATGACCCACATTCTGATCATCGACGACCAATCCACCAGCAGGCAGGTCCTGGAAGAATTGGTGTCGTCCCTGGGCAAAGATATCGTGACCCAAAGCTTTGCCGATCCACTGGCTGCGCTGGCGTGGGCGCGCACCAATCCACCCGACCTGGTGTTGACGGATTACAAGATGCCACGCATGGATGGTGTCGAGTTCACTCGCCGCCTGCGGACCCTCCATCCGGATGTCCCGTTGGTGATGGTCACCTGCATGGATGACCGGGAAATTCGTTACCAGGCGCTGGAAGCCGGGGCCACCGATTTTCTCACCAAACCGGTCGATCACACCGAATGCCGCGCCCGCTGCCGCAACCTGCTCACCCTGCGCCAGCAGCAACTCATCATCAAGGACCGCACGCGCTGGCTGGAAGAAAAAGTGAACCAGGCAACCCGGGAAATCCGCGCGCGCGAACAGGAGACCCTGCTGCGTCTGGCCAAGGCCGGGGAATACCGGGACGAGGAGACCGGCTGCCACGTCCTGCGCATGGCGCGATTCTCGTCGCTGATCGCCGAGCGCCTCGGCTTGCCGGAGGAGGAGCGCCATGTCATCGAGGCCGCGGCGCCCATGCATGACATCGGCAAGATCGGCACCCCGGACAACATCCTGCTCAAGACCGGAACACTCGATGCCGGGGAACTCACCATCATGCGCACCCATGCACGCATCGGCTACGAAATTCTCAAGGACAGCCCATCGAAATATCTGCAGATGGGCGCCGTGATTGCGCGCGGGCACCACGAAAAATTCGACGGCAGCGGCTATCCCGAAGGCCTGGCGGGCGACGCCATCCCGCTGCCGGCGCGCATCGTGGCGGTGGCCGATGTGTTCGATGCGCTGACCTCGGAACGCCCCTACAAGCGGGCCTGGTCCATCCAGGACGCGCTCCAGTACCTGCAAGCGGAGCAGGATCGACACTTCGATCCGGTCTGTGTGCAGGCATTCCTGGCCCAGCTCGACAAGGTGCTGCACATTCGCCGGCAACTGCAGGATCTGCCGCCAGTGCACAACGGGTAACCGACATGACTACGCAAAGCACACCATCTCGCTCGCTATCGGCATTCCTGGCTTCCCTTCGGGAGCGATTGAAAAAACGTCCGGACAGTGAGCACGAACAGGCTGCCATCCGCATAGCGATGGGCTTGGCAATAATTGGATATTTGTTTCTTGCTCTATCTCAGGATAATAGTATTCAGGAAAATAAATGGAACCTCCTGCTACCTGCCGCAATATCCATACCCCTATCTCTAGCCATCTTCATTGGTACCATCATCAGACTAGACAGTTCCGTGATACGGCGATCGATCGGTATGGTGTCTGATATTTCGTTTACCACCTATGTGTTGTCTGCAATGGGCGACATTGGCGGTCCGCTGGTCGTCGTGTACCTATGGGTCACCTTTGGCAACGGTTTCCGCTACGGCGAGAAATACCTGTTCGCCACGGCCCTGTTGAGTGTGTGCGGGTTCTCGTTCGTGCTCTATGTGAGCAACTACTGGTCCACACACCGCACTTTGGGTATTGGCCTGCTGATAGGTCTCATTGTTCTGCCGTTGTATGTATCCGCCCTGGTGCGCCGCCTGAACGCCGCATTGAAACGCGCCGAAGAAGCGAGCCGGGCGAAGAGCCAGTTCCTGGCCAACATGAGCCACGAGATCCGCACACCGTTGAATGGCGTCATCGGCATGAGCCATCTGCTCATGGAAACGCCGCTCAATGCGGAACAAAAGGACAGCGCCCAGACTATTCAGGCCTCCGCGCGCACCCTCCTGTCGCTGATCGAAAACATCCTGGACATCTCCAAGATCGAGGCCGGAAAAATGGTCCTGGAGAACACCGACATGGACCTGCACGCACTGATCCACTCCACCGCCGCGATGCTCGCGCCCCAGGCGCGCGCCAAGGGCCTGGAGTTCATGGTGCATATCGCGCCGGAAACCCCGTATCTGCTGCGCGGCGACCCGCTGCATTTGCGTCAGGTGCTGATCAACCTGATCGGGAACGCCATCAAGTTCACGGAAAAAGGCAGTGTCGAGGTACACGTGCACCTGCTGGAGGAAGGGCCGGTGCGCGCGTGCCTGCACTTCGAGGTGGTCGACACCGGTATTGGCATCGCGCCGCAGGCCCAGACACGAATCTTCGAGAGCTTTACCCAGGCGGACGAGTCCACCACCCGGCGCTTCGGCGGAACCGGACTGGGCACGACCATTGCGCGCCAGCTGGTTGAGCTCATGGGGGGAGAAATCGGCGTGCGCAGCACACCCGGCGCCGGCGCCGTCTTCTGGTTTGAGTTGGCCATGGAGAAGCAGCCGCTGCCAACTCAGGCTTTGACAAACCGTCCGACCCTGGCATCCAACCGTGTTCTGCTCGTGTCCACGGATGCCGGCCAATGCGCGCCGTTACTCGAGAACCTCAAGACCTGGGCGGTGGAATCCGTCACGGTCGCCAATGCCGCGCAGGCGTTTGCCTCGCTTGTGAACGCGGCGCAGAGCAACCGGCCGTATCACACGGTGCTGGTGGATCAGCCGCATCTGGACGTCTATCCCATCCAGTTCGCCGCCGCGGTCCGCGCCGAACCCTCCCTGAAACAGCTGTCACTGGTGCTGCTGCACTCCGTCGAGGATGACCTGGACGCCGATCGCTATCTGAAAGCAGGCTATGCCAGCGTGCTGCAGGCGCCCGTTGAGAAGAGGCTGTTGTTCAATGCCCTGCATGCCTCCGGCGCCAGCCTGGTGGAGAACCAGGAAGTAACGCGTCTCGCCGACTACCACCGCGGCGCCAAAGCCGGGCGCGCGCGCAGCCTGCGCATTCTGGTCGCGGAAGATAATCTCACCAACCAGAAGGTGATCCGCAAGATCCTGGAAAGTGTCGGTCACCAGCCGCTGCTGGTCGACAACGGGGAGCGGGCGCTGGAAGCGCTGGAATCCGGTACTTTCGATCTCGCCATTCTCGACATGCACATGCCGGTCATGGGCGGTCTGGAGGCGATCAAGATTTTCCGCTTCGCACACCCACAGACCACCCTGCCATTCCTGGTGTTGACGGCGAATGCGACCACGGATGCAAAAATGGAATGTCAGGAAGCCGGAGCCAGCGCCTTTCTCACCAAGCCGATCGATCCCAAGACACTGCTGGCGCAGATTTCCAGGCTTGTACCGCAACCGTCGGTGAGTATGGTCCCTGACAGTCCAGAACAATCTGTTACTAGCCCTCCGCCAGGCCACACACTGAACGCAGCCATCCTGGCCAGCCTGGAATCGCTGGGCAAACACACAGACTTCGTGGCCCGGCTGATTCACGGCTTTCTGGAGGATACCGAGGCACTGCTAGAGCAGATGCAGCAGACGCTGCTGGAACAACGCTACAGCGGATTCAAGGACCTGGCCCACGCCCTGAAGGGAAGCGCCGGCAGCGTCGGGACTGAGACTTTACATCAGCTCGCCACCGGTATCGGACGACTCACTCATGACGAGCTGCGCATCCAGGCTACCGCTCTGATGCACGATCTGGTAAACGCATACGAGACAGCGCGTTACGAACTCCTGAGCTATCTGGATGGACGCAACGGCAACCTCGTCACGGTTGGACGCGCAGCGGGGAATCCGGGGCGCGTCGTTCGACCAGCGGCGTCTGCGCCAGCCGGCTCTGTGAGTGCGCCAAACGATCCATGATACGCAGGTCTTTTCCCTCAAGCTGCAAAGCCGCATCCACCCATTGTCCGGCGATATCCAGCAATTCCTGGTAATCGATCGGCTGATAGCGCTGACGGATACGACGTACCGCCTGGTAGCCCTGATTTACCTGGTTCTGCTTCTTGATGTAGGCGTACACCGCCTGCTCACCCTCGCCGTCGTTCGCCAGCACATCCACCACACCCATCTCGTACAGTTCTTCGGCGCTGTAGATCTTGCCGCTCAGGATAATTTTTTCGGCGCGCGCCGGGTCGAGACGGCGCGCCAGCAGGGTATAGGCCCCCATACCGGGGAACAGATTAAAGAGAATCTCCGGCAACCCCATCTGTGCGCGACGCTCCGCAATGAGTACATTGCCGGCCAAAGCCGCCTCGAAGCCGCCGCCCAAGGCCTCGCCTTGCACGAGCGAAATGGTCGTCACCGGCAGGTTGTAACTCACCGCCGTGTTATAGAGCATATCGATGCAGGACTTGGCATAGTCAAACAGGCCGTCCCGATCCTGATTCCGGATGGCCTCCAGGAACAGGACCAGATCGCCGCCGAGACTGAAGACGCCGGGGGTGCGTGAGGCCAGCACTTGGTAACGCAGGCCCTGAGAGTTCCCGTTTTGGTGGTCGTTGCGCGCCTGCTGTTCAACGGCGCATTGCAGTTGGCGGATCTCCGCCAAAAGTTCAGGCGTGAAGCACGGCCTCGAGGCAGGCTGCATGTAGCACCACAGGGCTGCATACTCATGGTCAAAATGCACGGTCAGTTGCCGGTAACTGTCCTGGACCGAATGACCGTTCAACTGTGCGACTTCCATGCAACGCCCCCCCCAGGATGGACCGGCTGGACCGCCACCGTGACAACTTTCCGCGGAAATGAGTATGCCCGAATTCATTCCAAGCACAAGCACTCAAACTCCGACGGGTATGCCCGCTGTTCTGCAGCGAGTGCCGCCACGAAAATTGAGATCACGGCAAATCATTGGCGGAGCAGGCACATACACAGCGAACTCAATCCTACGGACCTTGACCAGATGACGCCCAATCAGTTCTACTTGAATGCGCGCGACCCGAACCCAAGGTCGCATGGTCCCGCAGTGAGGCCGCTTGTCGTAAGCAGGTCTTGGCTGATCAGGTAGGTGAGACAACTGCTGTATCTCCGCAAACCGGAAATAAATTTCCCATCGCCGGTATTTGAATGATCGAGCGCATGCAGGAACTCAATGAACAACTGGCCGGTCACGGTGTGTTCGGGCCGGGGAGTGCTGAGCTTGAACGCCACGAGAAGGCTTTAACCCGCTACTTCGAAAAAGAGTACCAACATTGCCTAAAGAACCCGCAATCCCTTGAGGCGCTTGGAGTAATGGCCAATCAGGGGCCAATCGCGGAAGAACCCGAGGTTCTGATGGCCCGTCATTAACTATGAAAGGTGGGAATTCTTTGCAAGCTTCCTGGATAGCCATTACCACACCTATTCAATGGCCTACTACGATGCAACACCGCAGGCCATACGCAATTCGTCTGCGACCCTGGAAGAGGCCCAGAAGACGAAATTTTCCCTGATTGCAGAACGTGCACAGATACAGGGGCATGAACGCATTATTAACATCGGCTGCGGCTTCGGCTCATTCGAAACCTTCCTGCTGCATGAGTTTCCGGACATTGAGATTGTTGGCGTCACTCCCAGCAAGGTTCAAGTCAATTACCTGAATCAACGAATGCAGGATCCGACCGACATCCTCTGCAGCGACCGCTTTACCCTGATTGAAGGCGCGTTTGATAAGTTGCCTGTACACACTCTGGGCAAAGGCAAGTATGACCTCGCCATATCTGTCGCAGTCTTCGAACAATTCTTGAACATACGTGCGACGCTTGAACGATTTGCAACGTTACTGGTTCCCGGTGGCAGAACATTTCACCATTTCATAGCATCACAAATGCCTATCCCGCGATTCTTGAAGAAGACACGGATATTTGACCCCAAGAAGACTCGGATCGGCCAGTATTTTCCGGGTGGTCGGGTATGGCCACATGCTGAGCTTTCCCGGCACACCGAGCATTTTGACCTGGTGAACACCTGGTTCGTGAATGGCCTCAACTATTGGCGCACCCTTGATGCATGGCACCAACGTTATTGGAACAGCATTCCCGATCTGTACGGTGCTGTTTTCGATACAGCGGCCATTAAATACTGGAATGAATACTTTTCGCTGTGCAAAGCCATGTTCGCGCCCATGGATGGACAGTTCTACGGGAACAGTCACTACCTCTTCAAATTGAAGAACTATTGACACCTGTGTAAGTAATGTCCTATCTTCTGGGCAGGAGGTGCACGATG
>CAYJBG010000089.1:0-8410 GCA_964368085.1 uncultured Acidiferrobacterales bacterium
TCGCCCAGTTGAAATACGGCGTGTCGGTGACCGACGCCTGTATCGACTGGCCGGCCACCGAGAAACTGCTGCGCGACACGCGTGCGCGCCTGCGCGACGTGTTGCCAGCGCGTCGCGCGCAGCGCCTTCAGGGCGCGGTTTGAGCATCCGCAACGGCACGCAATGTTGCCCCCCGAGACGCTCAAGAACTTCACCCCGCTGCATGGCCTGAGCGATGACCATCTTGCACGATTGGCAAAACGGGTGAAGGTGGAGGACATCGCCAAAGGCGCCGTGCTGTGCCGCGAGGGTGGCACCGACAGCGATTCCATCTACCTGCTCGAGGGCGGAGTTGAATTGCATTCGCAGTCGAGCAGCATGAAACGTGTCTTGCAGGCCGGTACGCCGGACGCCTATTTTCCGCTTGGTCCCGGCCTGCCACGGCCGTACACCATCACGGCCACCACGAACGCGCGTATTTTCCGCATCGACAACGCGAAACTCGATCGCGCGGTGTTGCTGGATACTGTCTCCACCACCATCACGCGTGTGCACGCTACCGGCAACGCGTTCACCGGCGACAGCGAGTGGCTGGAGCAGATGCTCGACAATCCGGCGTTCAGCGCCTTGCCGCGCGAGCGCGTCGCGATGTTGTTGCTCAAGCTCGAACCCATCTCCGTCAAAACCGGCGAAGCGGTCATCCGTCAGGGCGCGGCGGGCGATTATTACTACATCGTCAAGGAAGGCCAGTTCAGCGTTTCGCGCAAAAATGCGCAGGGCAAGGTCAGTCTGGTCAGCAAGCTCAAGCACGGGGACGTATTCGGCGAAGAGGCGCTGCTCACCGGCGAGCCGCGCAACGCCAACATCGTGGCCATGAGCGACGGCATCGTCATGCGTCTGGCGAAAACGGACTTTGAAGAGTTGCTGGTGAAGCCGCTGATCGCCTACGTGACCGCGGAAGAAGCCCAGGAGCGGCTGCGTCGCGGCGCGTGCCTGGTGGACGTGCGCAGCGCCGCTGAATTCCAGCAGGGCGCGCTCAAGGGCAGCGTGAACATACCGATCGATGAGCTGCGCGCGCAGCTGCCACAGCTCGATCCGGCTTGTCCGTGCGTGCTGTATTGCCGCAACGGCGTGCAGAGTGAGGTAGCCGCTTTCCTGTTACGCCAGCGCGGCTTCGACGTGGCGGTCCTGCGCAATGGACTTCAGTCGTTGCCGCGCGGGTGAGTAGTGAGTGACGAGGCCGCAGTGGTGGCATCTATGGAAGGTGTTTTTTAATACTCCACTACACCGGTTTCAGAACCATCAGGAAAAATACCGTCAGCACTGCCAAAAACGCTGGCCAGCCGAGCATGAACCAGATGCGCATACAGCGGTGATAAAGCGCCGGCAACGGCGAATGGCTGGCAGCCGCCGTGTCGGCGAGTTTATGGATTCGCATCTGCAGCCACACCACCGGCAGCCAGCAGGCTCCGGCCAGCAGATACAGAGCGAGTGAATACCACACCCACCGCGCGTTGAGTGAATAGCCGGCCAGCGCCATCATCCAGAAACCCGTAAGCGGTTGCAGGATCACGGCTGGCGTGGTGAACAGCCAGTCGGCCAGCACCACCTGGCGGCTGACGGCGGCGATGACTACCGGGTCGCCGCCCCGATGCGCGCGCCACAGATAAAACGCACTTCCAAGGCCGGCGCCGAACATCAGCGCGGCAGAAAGAATGTGAATTGTCTTGAGCAGCAGATAGAGCATCAGCGCCGGTCTGCCAGAATCAGATAAACCAGAACCGCCGGAACGAGTGGAATGTTCTTGATCAATGAACCGAATGGTTCGAACCACAGGTCCGGCATCCTGAATCCCAGAAACAGCGTGTAAGCAACGAGCATGAGCAGCATGCCGTGGGCAGCAAGCTTCGTGTAGCGGCTGAGCAATACCGCACCGAGCAAAACATCGACCGTGCTGGCCAGATAGATAACGGTTGGCGCAGCCGTCGCCGGGATACCGGCATCGCCGAGCAACAGCACGCTGCTTGCAAGCGGGTTAAGGAATCCGGCGACCCCGGAGAAAATAAACAGGAATGCGAGCGCCAGCCGCAACAGCGGCACGAGCGGATAAAGCCGTGCGTGCCAGCGATCCTGAACATGGCTGGGTGACGCGTTCAGCGTTTCCTCGATCGTGCGGGGCATGAAGCCAACCGCTGCAACGAAAGTTTCCGTCGCACCGGGCGAGGCGACGTTGCCGCGCGAGAGCATCTTGTACATGGTCGTACCGAGAGGCCCGCGCCCGAACCGTTCTCCCAACTGCGCGATCGGCTGGATCAACGCCAGCGGTACGTGAATGACACGCGTCATCGTGAAACCGAGCCAGCGGCGCAGTGCGGTCAGAAACGTTTCGAAAGTAATCGGGACGGGTCCGGTCGCCTCGATGATTCTTTTGTTGGCGCGGGTTTCTTCGACGATCCGTGCCACGGCACGCGCCAGATCCTCAGCCGAGATCGGTTGAATTGCCTGTCGACCGTCGCCGGGAACGAACAGCAGGAACGGCAAGGCCGCCAGTGCCCGCAATAACGAGGTGCCGCCATGGGAACCGGCGGGGCTGTAGACCACAGATGGGCGTAGAATCGTCCAGTCGAGATCGAGCTGCTGCAAGTCGGCGTCGAGCGAATGTTTGCTGGCGATAAAATCGCTGTCGCGCGGATCGCCGAGCGCTGAAATCTGGACAACCTTGCGCACCCCGGCGCGCGCGCAGGCCTCGAACAGGGCCAGCGGTGCATCGTGGTGAACGGCGGTGAATGATTGTATGCGGGTTTCCCGCAGGATACCGGCGGCATTCACCACGGCGTCGATGCCGGCAAGACGTGGCAACCAGTCCTCGACATGCGTGTCGCGCGCCAGGTCGCAGGGCATGAATGCCAAGTGCGCGAATCGACCGCCGTACGCCGGACAGCGCGCAGCACAGACCACTTCGTGCCCGGCAGCGTGCAGGGTGGTGACAAGATGGGAACCGATGAAGCCGTAAGCGCCGGCGACGAGAACACGCATGTGGGCCGGGATATTATTTTCCATGTGTTTGAGAAATGGCGGCGCCACTTTGTGCTGCATTAGCAGGCTTTTTTTCAACAGCCTGCTAATGCGGCTTGTCGGGTTCCGGTTTCTTCTTCAGTTTGTGCAAGGTCAGGACGTGCGTCTTCTTCGGTTCGTCGATGTACTCCGGGCGCGCCTTGCTGGACCGACCGGATTCTTCGGTCAGTTCCTTCTCGCGCGCGGTGATGAGCCCGAGGCAGTCGCGGATACTTTGAATGGTGTCCCCGGACAGCGGATGCTTCATGCCGGGCGGGGTGGAGGTGTCCTTGGCGATGTCGGTCAGCACGCGCTTTAACATGCGCAGGATCTTTTCTTCCTTGCTGGGGCCTTGGTCTTTCATTGCGGTGTTGTCGCGATTATGCCGATGCCGCATTCTGGCATAACCGGCCGGTGTCTTCACCCGTAACCGGGAACGGCCCTGCGACTGGCTCAGGACCGGTGCCGGACGATTCAGCCCGGCAGCGCGCTGACCCGGGCATGTTGGGAGCGCAGATTGGCGAGCCTGGACTCGAATTGCTGCACCCGCTCGTTTACCTCTTCCACGACTTGTTTCGGTGCGCGCGCGACGAAGTCGCTGTTCGACAGTTTGGTTCTTTCTTTCTGCAGATCCTTCTCGGTTTTGTCCATTTCCTTGTTCAGGCGCTCAAGCTCGGCCTGTTTGTCGATGGCCGAGCCCAATGGCACAAGCACCCTCAGGTTGCCGACCAGCGCGGTCGCCGATTCCGGCGCGTGCTCGCCGGCGTTGAGCCAGGTGAGCGATTCAGTGCGCGCGAGCCCCGCGATCAGCGGCCGGTAGCGATTGAGAAGTGTTTGTTCGGAGGCAGAGTCGCCCTGGAAAAGTACCGGCAACGGCTTCGCCGGTGAAATATCCATTTCGCCACGAATGTTGCGGACCGCGGTGATTACGCCCATCACCCAGCGCATTTCCTCGATGGCATTGCGGTCAATCGCGGCGCTGTCGGCGCGTGGGTAGGGTTCACGCATAATGGTCGCACCCGTCTTGCCGGCGAGGGGCGCGACGCGCTGCCAGATTTCTTCGGTGATGAACGGGATAACCGGATGCAGCAGGCGCAGAACGGTTTCCAATACCTGCACCAGCGTACGTCGCGTGCCGCGTTGCGCCGCCACATTCGCCTTCGCATCGGTGAGCGTTACTTTAGAAAGTTCCAGATACCAGTCGCAGTACTCGTTCCAGGTGAAGCCGTAGAGCGCCTGTGCGGCGAGGTCGAATCGGTAATCGTGGAGCGCCGCCTCCACTTCCGCCGCGACCTGGTTGAGGCGCGAGACGATCCAGCGGTCGGCGGCGTTGAATTCGAGGGAATAAAGATTCTCACCGACTTCCCCTCTCCCTTTGGGAGAGGGCAAAGGGTGAGGGAGACCAGCCCCCATACCCTCTCCCTGGGCCCTCACCCCCATCCCCTCTCCCGCAGGGAGAGGGGGGCGAGCCGAGGGCGCTTGCGCGCCATCCTCGTAAGATTGACCACAGTCCTGTCCCTCGGTATTCATCAGCACATAGCGCGCCGCGTTCCACAGCTTGTTGCAGAAGTTGCGGTAGCCCTCGATGCGCGCGAGGTCGAACTTGATATCGCGGCCCTGGGTGGCGAGCGAGGCGAAGGTGAGGCGCAGTGCGTCGGTGCCGTACGCCGGTATGCCGGCCGGGAATTCCCTGCGCGTGGCCTGCTCGATTTTCTTCGCCATCTGCGGTTGCATCAGGCCGGTGGTGCGTTTTTTCACCAGTGTTTCCAGGTCGATGCCGTCGATCAGGTCGATGGGATCGAGGATGTTGCCCTTGGACTTTGACATCTTCTGGCCGTGCGCGTCGCGCACCAGGCCGTGGATGTAGACCTCCTTGAACGGCACGTCGTCCATGAACTTCATGCCCATCATCACCATGCGTGCGACCCAGAAGAAGATGATGTCGAAGCCGGTGACCAGTACGCTTGTGGGATAGAAGGTTTTCAGTTCTGGAGTTTGCTCCGGCCAGCCGAGGGTGGAGAACGGCCAGAGAGCTGACGAGAACCAGGTGTCAAGCACGTCCTCGTCCTGCTTGAGTGCGAGGTTCGGCGCAAGCTTGAATTTGGTGCGTGCCTCGGCCTCGGTGCGCGCCACATAAATATTGCCGCCGTCGTCGTACCACGCCGGGATGCGATGCCCCCACCAGATCTGGCGCGAGATGCACCAGTCCTGGATATTGCGCATCCATTCGTAATAGGTCTTGGACCAGTTCTCCGGCACGAACTTGATGCGCCCGTCCTCGACGACCTTGATGGCCTCGGCGGCGAGCGGCGCAACTTTTACGTACCACTGATCGGTAAGAAGAGGCTCGATGACGGCATTGGTGCGGTCGCCTCTCGGCACCATGAGCTTGTGCGGCTTAACCTCTGCGAGCAGTCCTTGGGCTTCGAGGTCGGCGACGATTCTCTTGCGCGCTTCGAAGCGATCGAGTCCCCAATATTCCTTCGGAATGCCAATGTCTATTGCTGAATCAATGACATTGTGATGGAAGGAGATATTGGCGTACTTCAGGCCTTCTCGTGTCATTGGCCAGTCTGTAGCGCCGACGATCTTTGCATCTTTTGTAAAGATGCAAAATATTGGTAGGTCGTGGCGCTTCCCGACCTCATAGTCATTGAAGTCATGCGCCGGCGTGATCTTTACACAGCCAGAACCGAACTCTTTGTCGACGTATTCATCCTTTATAACAAGAATCTCACGTCGAGTAATTGGTAGCCGAATTGTCTTGCCGACGAACTTCTTATAACGATCATCATCGGGATTCACGGCTACAGCCGAGTCACCGAGCATAGTCTCGGGACGTGTTGTGGCCACAATCAATTCACCACTGCCGTCTGCGAGTGGGTAACGGATATGCCACATCGACCCAGCTTCTTCTTCCGATACAACTTCGAGATCGGAGACGGCGGTGTGCAGTACCGGGTCCCAGTTCACCAAGCGCTTGCCGCGATAGATCAGGCCTTCATCGAAGAGCCGCACGAACACTTCCGTCACGGCCTCGGACATCTCCGGGTCCATGGTGAAGCGTTCGCGCGACCAGTCGAGCGAGGCGCCCATGCGCCGTAACTGGCGCGTAATGTTGCCGCCGGATTCGGCTTTCCAGTTCCACACGCGTTCGATGAATTTCTCGCGCCCGAGATCGTGGCGGGTCTTGCCTTCGGCGTTGAGTTGGCGCTCGACCACCATCTGCGTTGCGATGCCGGCGTGGTCGGTGCCCGGCTGCCACAGGGTGTTGTCGCCGCGCATTCGGTGCCAACGGGTGAGCGCGTCCATCACCGTGTTGTTGAACGCATGCCCCATGTGCAGATTGCCGGTGACATTGGGCGGCGGGATCATGATGCAGTACGCCGCGCCGGCGCCGGCAGGACGGAAGTAACCCGCCTGTTCCCAAGTTTCGTATAAACGTGTTTCGATCGCGTGCGGTTCGTAGGTTTTGTCCAATGCCGCAGGACGGTCTTTCGGTGCAGTCATCGGGTTTTCGTGATTGTGTGGAGGCAGCGTGCCGCCGCCCGGCTGGAATTAGCGCTTTTTGGACGACGGCCGGAAAGTTGCTCCTGCGCTTTCCGCACTTCCACCATCCCTGGCGGTCGGCCGGAAAACTGCTCCTGCGTTTCCGGCACTTCCACCTTCCATGGCGGTCGGCGGGAAAGCTGCTCCTGCGTTTTCCGCACTTCCGCCATCCTTGGCGGTCGTATTTTCCATGTTTGCGGCGTTCTTCGCCAGCGCGTCCTCGAGCATTTTCGCGAGCTGGGTGATGACCGTGCTGTTCAGACCGGTTTGCCCGGATTTGCGCAGCTCGACATTGAGACGCGCCGCGACCTGGATGGCGAGGCGCCGCGCCGCCGCGGCGGGTGGAAGGGCTGCAGCCGGCGGCGACGGCGCGTCATGCCCGGGGGCGTCGGTGTCGATTTCTTCCGCCAGGTCCACGGCTTCTTCCAGTACCGGAATGTCATCCCAGTTTTCTTCAGACAGCGAGAGCGCCGTCTCGGGTGTATCGACCGGTGGGGCGAGCGCGGCGGATTCAGGCGGGTTTTCGGGTGGCGGCGGCGCCAAGGGGTCGAGATACGGCAGCTCCTGTTGTAAGCCGCCCGCGGGCGCCGAAATTAGTGAAGTCCCGCTCCGTTTGTCTTTCTTCGTGGATGTTAGCGGTTCGGGCGCGGCCAGAGTTTCGGCGGCGCTTGCCGGCAGGCTTTCCAGGGTGATGGATTCGATTTCCTGTGCGTCGTTCAAAGCAGCCGGTCGATTGTCTGCGCGAACAGATGGTTGCTTCTGGTCCGTGCGTCTTCTTTTTTTCGGCACAGCCGTGTCGCCGGACTGCGGCGTTGGCTCGACGGAAAGTTCGTTGCTTACCAGGTCCTGCAACGAGCGCATCACCTCGGCGAGGGCGACCTTGCGCGACGGCTTGTGATCGGGTGGCGCGCCCTTGTCCGGTGGCTTGGGCTTGCGGGTCGGGCTCATGTGTCTAGTGTAGCCTCACCGTTGTCAGCAGCCATGTGCGCAGCTCAGATGTTATGGGTCTCAAGCGGGTAACCGCGTTCACGGTAAAAGCGAAAGCGCTCGCGCGCCCGGGTCTTGTCGTCCTCGGACTCGCCCACCATCTCGGCCACGCGCGTGAAGCGGCTGAACCAGGCCGGCACGTCGTGCGCGAGGCTGATGAGCACGTCGCTTAAAGATGCTGGCGGTTCGGTATGGCCGATCAGCACCGGATGACTGTCAGCAAAGTCCACTGCGCCAACAACGGCGCCTGGATCGGCTTCCTCCCGGCACAGCGCATGCGGCACAAAGCTGCCCTGGCTGAAGGTCCAGAGCAACTCGTCGAGTTCGTTCGCCGCCGCTGGATCGGCCGCCAGCAGATAAACCCGGTGTCCGAGACGCCAGGCCTTCTCTGTGAGCCGGCACGCGAACCGCTCGCGGTTGTCGCTGCCGGCGCCCAGCAGGTAGAAATCGATCTTGGTCATTTCGCCGCACCGGCCTCGCTGCGCTGAATCAGCCAAGTGGTGAGCAGCGGCACCGGGCGGCCGGTGCCGCCCTTGGCCTTGCCGCCGAGCCAGGCGGTACCGGCGATGTCTAAGTGCGCCCACTTAAATTTTTTGGTGTAGCGCGAGAGAAAACAGGCGGCGGTAATGGTGCCGCCCTCGCGCCCGCCGATATTCGCCATGTCGGCGAAATTGCTGTCGAGCTGTTTCTGGTAATCGTCCCACAGTGGCAACTGCCAGGCGCGGTCGTGCGCGTACTTGCCGGCATTGAGCAGGTCGCGCGCCAGCTGGTCGTTGTTGGCCAGCAGGCCGCTGGCGTGCGCGCCGAGCGCGATCACGCAGGCGCCGGTGAGCGTGGCGAT
>CAYJBG010000090.1:0-7919 GCA_964368085.1 uncultured Acidiferrobacterales bacterium
GAGTAATGCCGCGTGAGGGCAGGAGCCCGGAGCGGCCGCCATCCATGGCGGTCGGCCGGAAAACTGCTCCTGCGTTTTCGGCACTTCCGCCATCCATGGCGGTCGGAACAATTTTCCTGGAACGCCTTTTCGTATTCGAATCCGTGAGTGACTACACATGAGCCGCCGTAAAGGACTTTTTGCGCGCCTGCGACGCTCCCTGCGTTGGGTGCTGCGCATTCTTCTCATTCTTTTGATCGCGGATCTCATTTACCTGGCCACGATCTGGCCGGATTGGAGCAAACTCGCACACGGCGACATTCCCAAGTCCAGCTTCATGCAACTCTACGAGGACCGCCAGGCAGTGCGTGATTGGCCGACGCTGCGCTGGCAGCCGGTGCCGCATGAAAAAATACCGCGCCACATGTTGCGCGCGGTGCTGGTGGCCGAAGACAGCCGCTTCTATTCGCACAGCGGTTTCGACCTTATCGCCATCCGCGACGCGCTCGACTACAACTTCGGCCGCGGCGAGCTGCTCATCGGCGCCAGCACCATCTCCCAGCAGACGGTGAAGAACCTGTACCTGAACCCGTCACGCGACCCGCTGCGAAAGTGGCACGAGGTGGTACTGACCTTCGGGCTTGAACAAAACGTGCGCAAGAGCCGCATCCTTGAGCTGTATCTCAATGTTACCGAGTTCGGGCGCGGTATATACGGCGTGCAGGCCGCGGCCCAGGCCTATTATGGCGTGGATGCCGGGGCGCTTAGTTTGGTGCAGGCCGCCGAACTGGCCGCGAGCCTGCCGAGCCCGGTGAAAAACAATCCAACCACCCGTACCGAGCGGTTTCAGAAGCGTACGCAACGCATCCTCGATCTGCTGATGCGCGAGCAGTCGGCCCTGTTGTCGGCTGGCGCGCCACCCACGGCGACAGAAAGCGCCGCCTTGCCAGTACAGCTGGTCGAATAAGCCGCCCAACGAACGTTTCAATCCAGTCTTTACCCCCGCGCTGCGCAAGCGGGCCAAGGGAAAGGTTCGTTCGCCGATGTAACCGGGGTTTTTTCGCGTCCGGAGGCGGAATCGGTATAATCCGACTGAGCAAAAACCCCCTGAAAAAATTACAAGAATTCGCCTGCCCGTGACCTTCCAGGAACTCATTTTCACTCTCCAGCAGTATTGGGCCAGGCGCGGCTGCGTCATTTTGCAGCCGTATGACATGGAAATGGGCGCCGGCACTTTTCACACCGCCACGTTCCTGCGCGCGCTCGGGCCGGAGCCTTGGAGTGCGGCGTATGTGCAGCCGTGCCGCCGCCCGAAGGACGGCCGCTACGGTGAAAATCCGAACCGCTTGCAGCACTACTACCAATTCCAGGTAGTGCTCAAGCCGTCGCCGGATGACATCCAGGACCTCTACCTCGATTCGTTGCGCGCCATCGGCATCGACACCAAAAAGCACGACATCCGCTTTGTCGAAGACGATTGGGAATCGCCGACCCTCGGCGCCTGGGGCCTCGGCTGGGAGGTGTGGCTGGACGGCATGGAGGTAACGCAGTTCACCTATTTCCAGGAAGTCGGTTCGATGCCCTGCAAACCGGTGCTGGGCGAAATCACCTACGGCCTCGAACGCTTGTGCATGTATTTGCAGGGCGTGGAAAACGTGTTCGATCTCACCTGGACCAAGGGCGTGAGCTACGGTGATGTCTACCACCAGAACGAGGTCGAGCAATCCAAATACAACTTCGAACACTCGAATGTGCAGTGGCTGCTCCAGCAGTTCAGTGATTACGAGTCCGAGGCCAAACGCCTCATGGAACTCAATCTCCCGTTGCCCGGTTTTGAGATGGTGATGAAGGCCTCGCACACCTTCAATTTGCTGGATGCGCGCGGCGCGATCTCGGTGACCGAGCGTGCTGCCTACATCAGCCGGGTGCGTGCGCTGGCGCGACAGGTGGCGCAAAGCTATTACGAGTCGCGCGAGCGACTGGGCTGGCCGATGCTGAAACGGGCGGGGAAGCAATAAGCCATGCCGACCAAGAAAAAGAAACCTGCGACCGCCATGGATGGCGGAAGTGCGGAGCGCGAAGCCGTCCCTACGGGGACAAACGCAGGAGCAGTTTTTCCGCCTAAGACCGCTGGCGCCAAAACCGCGAGCCTGCTTGTCGAATTGCGCACCGAAGAGTTGCCGCCGAAGTCGCTCAAGCGGCTGTCAGAAGTTTTTCGTGACGGCCTTTTCGAAGCGCTGAAGCAGAACGGTTATGCCGGCGAGACCAGCGTGGCCGAGGCCTTTGCCACGCCACGCCGTCTGGCGATGCGCATCAGCCAGGTGGCGGCGGTGCAGGCCGATCGCACCATCGAGCGCCGCGGCCCGGCGGTGACCGCCGGTTTCGACGCCCAGGGACAGCCGACCCCGGCGCTGCTCGGTTTTGCAAAATCCTGCGGCGTGGAACTGGCCAAGCTCGAACGCCAGATGGGCGAAAAGGGCGAGCAGTTTGTATTTCGTGTGCACCAGAAAGGCGAACCGCTTGGCAAGCTCTTGGCCGGGCTTGTCGAGGCCGCGCTTAAAAAGCTGCCGGTGGCCAAGACTATGCGCTGGGGCAACAGCGAGGTGCAGTTCGTGCGGCCGGTGCATGGCGTGATGTTGTTGCACGGCAAGAACATCGTGCCGGGTTCGGTGCTCGGGTTGAAGAGCGGTAATAAAACGTTGGGACATCGTTTCCTGAGCAAGGGCGCGCTGACCGTTAGTCAGGCGCAGGACTATGAAAATATTCTGAAGCAGGGAAAGGTGCTGGCCTCGTTCGAGGCGCGGCGCGCGACGATCATCAAAGGGCTGGATGCCGCTGCGCACAAGGCCGGCAAGGGTGTGCGCTGGGACCTTGGCAAGGGCGCCGAGCTGGTGGACGAAGTCACCAGCCTGGTCGAATGGCCGGTGGTGCTCGGCGGTGTTTTCGACAAGAGTTTCCTCGATGTGCCGAGGGAATGTCTGATTGTCAGCATGCAGCAGCACCAGAAGTATTTCCCGCTGGCCGATGCGAACGGCAAGCTGCTGCCGCAATTCGTATTCGTGAGCAATCAGCAGGCCGCGAATCCGAAGGACATTATTCACGGCAACGAGCGCGTGTTGCGCGCGCGGCTGT
Source organism: uncultured Acidiferrobacterales bacterium (assembly GCA_964368085.1). Taxonomy (GTDB): domain Bacteria; phylum Pseudomonadota; class Gammaproteobacteria; order Acidiferrobacterales; family UBA6901; genus UBA6901. The sequence continues at coordinate 3,112 of CAYJBG010000090.1, forward strand.
CGGACGCACGCTTCTTTTACGACCAGGACCGCAAAACAAAACTTGAAACACGCGTGCCGCGCCTTGCCAGCGTCGTGTACCACAACAAGCTCGGCAGTCAGTTGGAGCGCGTCGAGCGTATCCAGAAGCTGGCCGGCGAGATCGCCCACCATCTGAAAGCCGATGCTGTCGCCGCAGAGCGTGCGGCGTATCTTGCCAAGGCGGATTTACTGACTGACATGGTCGGTGAGTTCCCGGAATTGCAGGGCAACATGGGCCACATCTACGCCCAGCACGACGGCGAGACGGCGGTAGTCGCGGCCGCCATCGAGCAACATTATTGGCCGCGGTTCGCTGGCGATGCTTTGCCGGAGAGTCCTGTAGCAGCAGCGGTCGCACTGGCTGACCGGCTCGATAGCCTCGCAGGTATGTTCGGTGTCGGCCAGCAGCCGACCGGCGACAAAGACCCATTTGGTTTGCGCCGCGCCGCGCTCGGCGTCATTCGCATCGTTTTAGAAAAGGGTTTGCCGCTCAGGCTGAATGAACTGGTGGACTTGGCCTTCAGAAATCTACCTCGCCACATCGGGCAGGCACACACGGAAGTGAGCGGGTTCATATTTGAACGTCTTGCAGGCTACCTGCGCGAAAGCGGTTACACCACACTGGAAGTGGATGCCGTTTTGGCTTCCCAGCCGGTAAACATTGCGGAGTTGCCGAAGATGCTTAAGGCGGTAAAGGCTTTCCAGCAACTGCCCGAGGCGGTCGCGCTTGCAGCGGCCAACAAACGTATCGTCAATATCATCAAGAAGGCCGGAGCCGAGTATGAGAATGCCGAGGAGGACAAGCTCAGCGAACCCGCTGAGCGGGCTTTATTTGAAGCGATGCGCAAGCTCAAACCCGAGGTCGATTCGAGATTCGCGGCGCGCGATTACACGGGCGCCCTGCTGCTGGTTGCGGAACTAAGGCAACCGGTAGACACTTTCTTCGATCAGGTGATGGTTATGGCCGACGATCCGGCGTTGCGGGCCAATCGTCTGGCGTTACTCGGCGACCTTAAGAAACTTATGAACAAAGTGGCGGATATTTCAAGACTGGCTGCCTGACCGGCGACCGCCATGGATGGCGGCCGCTCCGGGCTCCTGCCCTCACGCGGCATTACTCCATCCATGGAGGGCAGAAGTGCCGAAAACGCAGGAGCAGTTTTCCGGCCGACCGCCATGGATGGCGGAAGTGCCGAGCGCGAAGCCGTCCCTACGGGGACAAACGCAGGAGCAGTTTTTTCCGCCGGCGCGGCTTCCTACTTGGAGGAGTTGAACAATGAGCCAGGATTCCTACGAGAGAATGCTCGCGGTGGTGCAGGCTTTTCACAACAAGCACCGCTTCAAGGATACCGGCGGCGAGGAGCTGACCTACCGCATCGCGCTCATGGCCGAGGAGCTGGGCGAGATCGCCGAGTGCGTGACCAAGGGCAAGGACAAGCTAAAGCTTGCCGAGGAATGCGCCGATTTGTTCATCCTGTTGATTGGCACCGCCATCGCACAGAATTTTGATCTCAAGCAAGCGTTCTGGGACAAGATGGAAAAAATCCAGAGCCGCCAGAGCCGCATGATCAACGGCCGCATCCGCGTGTCGGAATTTAAGGACTAGCCGTACATGAAACTCGTCATTCTCGGCCGTGACGGCGTGATCAACGCGGCGCCCGCCACATACGTGGACGCGCCGGAGAACTGGGAACCTTTGCCCGGCAGCCTGGAGGCGATCGCGCGACTGCACCGCCACGGCTATCGCGTGGTGATCGTTACTCACCAGCCGGCGGTGGCGCATGGCGCGCTGCACATGGAGGCGCTCAACCGCATCCACGCGCGCATGCTCGATCTGGTTCGCCACAAGGGCGGCGAGGTCGAGGCGATCTTCGTCTGCCCGCACGGCACGGAGAGTCGTTGCCGCTGCCGGCCGCCGTTGCCCGGCTTGTTCGAGGAACTCGCCGAACGCCTCAAGATCAACCTGTCGGGCGTGGCCGCCGTGGTGGCGACCGGTGAAGAACAGGCGGCGGCCCGCGCCGCCGGCGCCCAGCCGGTGCGCGTCGCCGCCGAAACCGCAACCGCGCCTAATCACATGACAGGACGAACGAGCGAAGCGAGCAGGGCTTCCGATTCGGCGCGCGGCCCTCGCCTCGATCCCATCGGCGAAACCGCAACCGCGCCTGGTCTCATGACAGGACGAACGAGCGAAGCGAGCAGGGCTTCCGTTACGGCGCGCGGCCCTCGCCTCAATCCCATCGCCGAAACCTCCGATGCCGATGGCGCGCCGGTATTCGGCAGTCTGTTGCTGTTCGCCGACGCGCTGCTCACCGGACGTCTGGCGTTGCACTGACATGGCGGAAAAACTGCTCCTGCGTTTCCGGCACTTCCGCCATCCCTGGCGGTCGGCCGGAAAACTGCTCCTGCGTTTCCGGCACTTCTGCCCTCCATGGATGGAGAAATGCCGCGAGAGGGCAGGAGCCCGAAGCGGCCGCCATCCATGGCGGTCGCAGGTGCTGCGCTCGCTGCTGTTCAACGCCGTCATGTTCAGCTCGGTGACGGTTTATGCGCTGCTGTCGCTGCTGACCTGGCCGCTCGCGCCGCTTGCCCGCTACCGTTTCATCAGCCAATGGGCGCGCTTCCACATCTGGTTGCTGGGATCGCTGTGCGGGCTGCACTACCGGGTCGAAGGGCGTGAGCACCTGCCGCGCGATCGCACCGCCGTGGTACTCGCCAAGCATCAGTCCAGCTGGGAGACGCTCGCCTTCCAGCAAATCTTCCCGCCGCAGGTATGGGTGCTGAAGCGTGAACTGCTGTGGGTGCCGTTCTTCGGCTGGGCGCTTTCGCTGCTGCAACCGATTGCCATCGATCGCGGCTCCGGGCGCAAGGCCGTACAACAGATTATCGAGCAGGGCCGGCGGCGTCTCAAGAGCGGCCGCTGGGTCGTGGTTTTCCCGGAGGGCACGCGCATCGCGCCAGGGGCAATCAAGCGCTTCGGCGTCGGCGGCGCGGCGCTGGCCGCCGAAACCGGCCACCCGGTGGTGCCGGTGGCGCACAACGCCGGCCACTTCTGGCCGCGGCGCGGCTTCCTAAAGAGGCCGGGCACCATCCACTTGGTGATCGGTCCTGTGATCGAAAGCCACGGCCGGACCGCCGAGGAGATTAACCGGCTGGCAGAGGCGTGGGTCGTTGAAACCATGGCCAGGCTGGAGTCGTAACACCGTCCAGCGTCATCCTGTGGTTGGTTTGTGGCGGAAAAACCGCTCCTGCGTCTGTCCAGTGAAGGAAGCCTCATTCACTGACGGCTCCGCGCTCCGCACTTCTGCCCTCCATGGATGGAGTAATGCCGCGAGAGGGCAGGAGCCCGAAGCGGCCGCCATCCATGGCGGTCGGCCGAAAACTGCTCCTGCGTTTCCGGCACTTTCGCCATCCCTGGCGGTCGCAGGCTTGCTTTCTTTAATCGCGTTTAGGCGTCACCACGATCCTGACGACCTGCCCGCCGGAAAGCGTGATCGCGTAAAGCCCGTCCTCGCCGCGGTAGGTCAGCACCTCTTTCCGCCCACTTTTTTTGGCGTCGCCGGCCGCTCCCGGCATCCTGCCTCCCGCGGCACTTGTACGTCCCTGTACGTCGCCCTGCGCAGACGTGCGCGCGCGCCGCGGTTGGCCGAGTTCCTTGCGAGCTTCCTCGCTTGGCATGCCGAGGCGCACCAACGCGCCGCTTGCGGTGCGCAGGCTTGTAGTTTCCCAGGAGGCAGCCTGGCCCACGCCGGTCAGGGCGAGCGTACAGATGAAGCCAAATATCCATTTCATATTCTTCATGCCTCCTTGCGAGTGACCAGGCAAAGAGCTTGGCACGGGGCCGCCTCGGCGGGCAAGCGCGCCTCAGGACGCAGGCGGCAAGGCGTTCGCGAGGGCAGCGAATTCGGCGAGCGTCAGGGTCTCGGCGCGCCGCTGGGGATCGATGCCGAGCGATTCCAGAGCGTCGGCCGTTATCAGGCCCTTGAGATTATTGCGCAGGGTCTTGCGGCGTTGCGCGAAGGCCGTCTGCACCACGCGCGCGAAGGCGCCCGCGTCGCGTACCTGGATCGGCGGTGCAGCATGCGGCACGAGTCGCACCACCGAGGAGTCCACCTTGGGCGGCGGTGTGAATGCCCCAGGACGCACGTCGAACAGCTTCTCCACGCGCAACCGCCACTGGATCATCACCGACAGTCGCCCGTAGTTTTTGCCGCCGGGCGCCGCCGCCATGCGATCCACGACCTCCTTTTGCAGCATGAACAACATGTCGTGAATATAACGCTCCTGGTCGAGCAGGTGAAACAGCAGCGGCGTGGAAATGTTGTATGGCAGATTGCCGATCAGGCGAATCTTCCCGCCGGACGGCGCGAGCGCGCCGAAATCGAATCGCAGGGCATCGGCCTCGTGCACCACCAGGCGTTCCGGTGCGAAGCCGGCGCGCAGCTGTGCGGCCAGGTCGCGGTCGAGCTCGACGACGTGCAAGCGCGCGCAGCGTTCGAGCAGCGGCCGGGTGAGCGCGCCCGGGCCCGGACCGATCTCGACCGGGGTTTCGTCCGGTTGCGGATCGAAGGCGTCGAGAATGCGCTGGACGACGCCGCGGTCATGCAGGAAGTGCTGGCCGAAACGTTTGCGGGCTCGGTGTTCAGGCATGGCGCGATTTCATGCCGTTTTCTTTTGTGCCAACTCGACCGCGAGGGCGATGGCGGTTTCGAGGCTGGTCGGGTCGGCGCGGCCGCTGCCGGCGAGATCCAGGGCGGTGCCGTGGTCCACCGAGGTGCGCACGAACGGCAG
>CAYJBG010000091.1:0-7742 GCA_964368085.1 uncultured Acidiferrobacterales bacterium
AAGCCCCGGCGAAGAAGTAAGCGCGCCGCCTCTTGCTCAGGACAGGAAGCCGCGCAGTCACCAGACCGCAAATGCATTTGGGCGGGGCCAATCTTGCGCTGCCACATCAATGCATTCCCGCCTGCAGCAACGCGCGGTAACGCAGCACGCGTTCATCATCATCCCCCAGTAATTCGAACAGGGCATGCAGCCCCGCGCGGCCGGCGTCACGGCGAAAGCCGCGGTCGCGCCGGACGATCTCCAGCAGTTGCTGCATGGCGGCATCGTAGTCGCTGGCTACCAGTTGCACGGCGCTCAACTGGTAGCGGGCTTCAAGGTTATCGGGATTGGCGGCGATGGTTTGTTCCAGCTCCGTGACCGGCGGTGCGTCGCGCGCAGTGCGCAAGATAGACACATGGGCGGCAAGCTGGCGGAGTTCCGGCAGTTCCTCGCGTACTTCGGCCGGTAGCGCCTGCAACAGATCATCGGCCTGCGCGTAGCGGCCTTGCAGTACCAGTAGCTTGGCGAGTTCCAGCGGGATGCGTGTGTTTTGTGGATCGGCGAGTGCTGCTTCGGCGGCAAGGCGCACGGCGCTGGCCGTATCGCCTTGTGCGTGAGTACCGAGGGCATTTAATAATAGCGTGTCGGTGCTGCCAGCGAGCTGCTTGCTGATGAAATTGCGCAGCGAGTCTTCGGGCTACGCACCGTGCAACGTGTCCACCACCTTGCCATGCCGATAGACCTTAACCGTGGGCAGGCTGACTACGCCATGTGAACGCGCCAACTGGCCCAACTCGTCGGTGTTGAGCATCACCAGCAGAAAGCGCCCGTCGAATTCGCCAGCGAGGCGCACCAGACGCGGCATCAGCATCATGCACGGGCCGGCTTTCGGCGACCAGTAATTGACCAGCACCGGGCCCTTGGCGGAATTTTCCAGCACCAGGCGCGGAAAGTTATCCGCGTTCGCATCGAAAACGTAAGGGGAGTTGGGCATAGGGGCGCTACCTTACTGAAAGCGTTGCGCGAACGAAAGTGGAAGCCCCCTCTCTCTGTCCTCACCTTCATTCCGACCAAAAGAGTGATTCTCACCTGCTTCCCCTCTCCCTCTGGGAGATGGCAAAGGGTGAGGGCGCTATCCCTCACCCCCATCCCCTCTCCCAGAGGGAGAGGGGAGCGAGCCGAGCGCACTTGCGTGCGACTTGGTTCACTCTGAGGTGAGCCGATCGCGCTTGGCGCGCGTCGTTTTTTTACTTGGGAGAGGGGAGTATCTTGGAAGGCTGCCAGACGTGGCGGTCTCGCGTATCATGTATGGCCACACTGCGTACAATTTAATCAGGGGATTTTGCATGACACAGATGACCGATTCCGGACTGAAATTCGAAGACACCAACGTGGGCGGCGGTACGGTTGCCAGCAAGGGCCAAACCGTCTCCGTCCACTACACCGGCTGGCTTGAGAACGGCACCAAGTTTGATTCCAGCAAGGATCGCAACGAACCGTTCGAGTTCAAGCTCGGCGCCGGGCAGGTGATTCGCGGGTGGGACGAAGGCGTGGCCGGCATGAAGATAGGCGGCGTGCGCCGCCTGACCATTCCGCCGCAGCTCGGCTATGGCGATCGCGGCGCGGGCGGCGTGATTCCACCGAAGGCGACGCTTATTTTTGAAGTCGAATTGCTGGCGACGCGCTAGCCCAGCCGACATGTCTTGCATAATTGCATTAAGATGACGGCATGAAGACCCGCACGCTTGAAGACTTTGTCGGCAACACGCCGCTCGTGCGCCTGCAGCGGCTGCCGGGTAAGACCAGCAACACCATCCTCGCCAAACTCGAAGGCAACAACCCGGCCGGGTCGGTGAAGGACCGGCCGGCGTTGAGTATGATCAAGCACGCCGAGGCGCGCGCCGAGATCAAGCCGGGCGATACGTTGATCGAGGCCACCAGTGGCAACACCGGCATCGCGCTGGCCATGGCGGCGGCGATGAAAGGCTATCGCATGGTGCTGGTGATGCCGGAAAACCAGAGCCTCGAACGCCGCGCCGCCATGAAAGCCTTCGGCGCCGAACTGGTGCTGGTATCGAAGGAAGCCAGCATGGAGGGCGCGCGCGATCTCGCCGACCAGATGGGGCGCGAAGGCAAGGGCAGGGTGCTCAACCAGTTCGCCAATCCGGACAACCCGCTTGCCCACTACGAGGGGACCGGCCCGGAGATCTGGCGCGATACCGAAGGCAAGATCACGCACTTTGTCAGCTCCATGGGCACGACCGGCACCATCATGGGCACCTCGCGCTTTCTGAAAGAGAAGAACCCGAAGATTCAGATCATCGGCGTGCAACCGAGTGAAGGTTCGCAGATTCCTGGTATCCGCGCCTGGCAAAAGGAATACCTGCCGAAGATTTATGACGCGAAGCGTGTCGATCGGGTGCTGGAGGTGTCGCAGGCCGAGGCCGAAGACATGACCCGTCGTCTGGCGCGCGAAGAGGGCATCTTCTGCGGCATTTCGTCGGGGGGCGCAACCGTGACGGCGCTACAGCTTTCTGCCGAACTACAGAATGCCGTGATCGTCACCATCATCTGCGATCGCGGCGATCGATATCTGTCCACGGGCGTTTTCCCTGATTGAGTAAACACCCGCCGCAAAGGCGCAAAGGACGTAAAGATGACTTCCTGGTAACGGCTTGCAGCGGAACTTCTGTTTTATTTATCTCTTTGCGTCCTTTGCGCCTTTGCGGCAAAAAATAATATGAATATATTAATCTTCGATATCGAAACCATCCCCGACGTCGCCTCCGGCCGCCGGTTGTACGATCTGGAAGGCTTGAGCGACGCCGATGTGGCGAAAGTGATGTTCCATAAACGCCGTGAGGAAACCGGCGACTCCGAGTTTCTGCGTCACCACCTGCATCGCGTGGTGGCCATCTCGGTCGCGCTGCACAACGCCGACCAGTTGCGCGTCTGGTCGATCGGTGATACGAACTCGAATGAAGCGGAGATCGTCAAGCGCTTCTTTGAGGGCATCGAAAAATACACACCGATGCTCGTAACCTGGAATGGTAGCGGCTTCGACCTGCCGGTGCTGCATTATCGTTCATTGCTGCATGGGATCAGCGCACCGCGCTACTGGGACACCGGCGAACTCGATCGTGAATTCAAGTGGAACAATTATCTCAATCGCTTCCATGCCCGGCATACCGATCTGATGGATGTGCTTTCTGGTTACCAGGGACGCGCAACAGCGCGTCTCGACGATATTGCACAGATACTGGGACTGCCCGGGAAACTTGGCATGGACGGCTCGAAGGTGTGGGATGCGTACCAGGCCGGGAAGCTTGCCGAAATACGCGATTACTGCGAGACCGACGTGCTCAACACCTATCTCGTATTCCTGCGCTTTGAGTTGATACGCGGCAACCTGGATCGCAAAGCTTATGAGACTGAGATCAAGCGGGTGCGTGAGTATCTGAAATCCGAAGGCAAGTCGCATTTCAACGCCTTCCTTGAAGCATGGCGGTAGTATTTTCCAACCACGTGCCAAATCGAACCGCAGCAGCCAGCCGGGCATGAACATGCCCGACGCCTCGCCGGCGCGCATCGAATCGCTCACCCACGAGGGTCGCGGGGTCGCACACGTCGAAGGCAAGGCGGTGTTCATCGAGGGTGCACTGCCCGGCGAGACCGTGTTTTACCGCAATCTGAGTCGCGGTAAGACCTTCGATCTTGGCAGGATGACCGAGATCATTGAAGCGTCGCCGGATCGGGTGACGCCGCGCTGCCAGTACTTCAGCGTATGCGGCGGTTGCAGCCTTCAGCATCTGCGCGCGGAAGCCCAGTTACCGGTCAAGCAGCAGATACTGCGCGACAACCTGATACGCATCGGCAAGGTGGAGCCCAAGACCTGGCTGCCACCGCTTGCCGGACCGCACTGGGGCTACCGGCGCAAGGCGCGTCTTGGCGTGTATTTCGTCAAAAAGAAGGGTGGGGTGATCGTTGGCTTCCGCGAGAAACACAGCGCCTACATTACGCCGATCGCCTCCTGCGAGGTGTTGCACCCGCGCGTGAGCACGTTGCTGCCGGCGCTGCGCAATCTCGTTTCCTCGCTTTCGGCGCCACATCGTATACCTCAGGTTGAAGTTGCCGTGGGCGACAACGCCACCGCGTTCGTCTTTCGCCATCTGGTACCGCTCACGGCGGACGACGACGCGCGGCTCGCCGATTTTGGACGCGAACACGATCTTCAGATATTTCGTCAGCCCGCAGGGCCGGATCAACTGGCGCCGGTCTGGCCGGAGAACCCGGCACCACTTGTCTATCGTCTGCCGGAAGCAAACGTAGAACTGGAATTCGCGCCGGCCGATTTCATCCAGGTGAACGCCGAGCTTAATCAGCGCATGGTGATGCGCGCGCTGGAACTGCTCGATCCTCAGCTCGGGGAGTCCGTGCTCGATCTTTTCTGTGGCCTGGGAAACTTCACCCTGCCGCTGGCGCGCCGTGCCGGCCGGGTGCTGGGCATCGAGGCCGATCCGGCGCTGATTGAGAAGGCGCGGCGCAATGCGGAGCGCAATCAGCTCCAGAATGCCGAGTTCCGCCTGGCCAACCTCTATAGCGCGGAAACTCCCGATCCCTGGGGCGCGGAGCGCTTCGACAAGTGGCTGCTCGACCCGCCACGCACCGGCGCTGCGGAAGCGGTGAAGCGCCTGCCGGCGGACGGCGGGCCACACCGCGTTCTGTATGTATCCTGCAATTCCGGCACGCTGGCGCGCGACAGCGAGGTGCTGGTACATACCAAGGGCTACCGGCTGGCTGCGGCCGGAGTCATGGACATGTTTCCGCAGACCAGTCACGTCGAGGCCATGGCCCTGTTCGAGCGGCCGAATTGACACCATAATTACAACCGATGCTGATTGAAGTCCATGTCCCCAGCCAGACGCTGCGCCTGCAAGACGACAGCGGGCGCGTGCTCATGGAGACGCGCATCTCCACCGGCCGCAAGGGCGTGGGCGAGGTGAATGGCAGTGAGCAGACGCCGCGCGGCTGGCACAAGATCCGCGCTAAAATCGGCGCCGGCCAACCGGAGAACACCGTGTTCGTGGCGCGCCGCCCGACCGGCGAGCTGTATGCGCCCGAGCTGCGGGCAAGCTACCCCAACCGCGACTGGATTCTCACCCGCATTCTGTGGCTCTCCGGCCTCGAGCCGGGTCGCAACCGCCTCGGTAGCGTCGATACCATGCGCCGCTTCATTTATATCCACGGTTGCCCGGACGATGACCCGCTGGGTGCGCCGGGCTCGCGTGGTTGCGTGAAAATGCGCAACCACGAGTTGATCGAGCTCTTTGCGCGCGTGCCAGTCGGTACACGCGTCCACATAATCGCAGAGGACGCATGACGCTCGGGCCGGTGATGCTGGATGTGGCGGGTTTCACGCTTACTCCCGGGGAGCGCGAGCGCCTCCGGCACCCGCTCACCGGTGGCGTCATTCTGTTCACACGCAACTACCAGTCTCCCGAACAGATCGAGGCGCTGGTGCGCGAGATACATCAGCTGCGCCAGCCGCCGTTGCTCGTGGCCGTGGACCATGAGGGCGGACGGGTACAGCGCTTCCGAGAAGGTTTCACCAGTCTGCCGGCGGTGGCGCGCTTCGGCGAGATGTACGACGAGAACCCGAAGCGCGGCCGGCGCCTGGCCGAGACCGCCGGCTGGCTCATGGCCGTGGAGCTGCGCGCCGTGGGCGTGGATTTCAGCTTCGCGCCGGTGCTGGATGTCGGTCGCGGCATCGGCCAGGTGATCGGCGACCGGGCGTTCCATGCCAGCCCCGAGGCGGTGGCCGATCTCGCCCATGCCTACATGACTGGCATGCACCGCGCCGGCATGGCCGCGACCGGCAAGCACTTTCCCGGCCACGGCGGCGTGGAGGCGGATTCGCACGTGGCCGTGCCGGTGGACGAGCGTCGCTACCAGGACATCTATATGGAGGACATCGTGCCGTTCGAGCGCATGATCCAGTACGGGCTGGAAGGCATCATGCCCGCGCACGTGGTCTACCCAAAGGTCGATCCGCATCCATCTGGATTTTCGCGTTTCTGGTTGCAACAGGTGCTGCGCGGTGAGCTTGGCTTCGAGGGCGTGATTTTCAGCGACGATCTGTCCATGGAAGGCGCCAAAGTGGTCGGCGGCGGGGTGGTGGGGAGGGCGCGGGCCGCACTTGCTGCGGGATGCGACATGGTGCTGGTGTGCAACGACCCGGTTGCCGCCGGCGAACTGCTGGACGGTCTTGGCCAGCACGACAATCCGGTCTCGCTCATGCGCCTGGCGCGCATGCACGGCCGCCATCCCGTGACCCGCGCCGACCTGCTGGCCGACGCCGGCTATCGTGAGGCGGTTCGAGCGGTGGGCAACCTGGCCTGATGCTTGTACAATTCGCCCGCCAGCGGCCCGTAACTGGACTAGACTCAATAAAATCGGGAACTATTTTTCTAACGGGGGAATCCGGCGTTGGCTGATCTGATCCAACCGCTCAAGAAGCTCAAGCTTGAGAGTTTTAACAACCTCACCAAGACATTGAGCTTCAACATCTATGACATCTGCTACGCGCAGAGCGAGAAGGCGCAGAAAGAATACATCGCCTACATCGACGAGGCCTACAACGCCAGGCGTTTGACACAAATCCTGACCGAGGTCGCGCAAATCATCGGCGCCAACATCCTCAATATCGCGGAGCAGGACTACGACCCGCAGGGGGCGAGCGTCACCATGCTCATCTCCGAGTTGCCGATCAGCGAGGAACCGCAAAATCCCGAGGCCCCCGGCCCCTTGCGCGCGAGCGTGCCCAACAGTCCGCAGGTCGAACTCGGTCTGGAGACACGCAGCCCGACCAAGGAATCGGTCGTGGCGCATCTGGACAAGAGCCACATCACTGTGCACACCTATCCGGAGTCGCACCCGGACAATGGCATCAGCACGTTCCGCGCCGACATCGAGGTTTCGACCTGCGGCAAGATTTCGCCGCTGCGCGCCCTGAACTACCTGTTGCACAGCTTCGAGTCGGATATCGTCATCACCGACTACCGCGTGCGCGGCTTTACCCGCGACGTGAAAGGCGTCAAGCACTACATCGATCACAAGATCAACTCCATCCAGAACTTCGTGGACAAGAACACGCTCGCGCGTTACCAGGCGCTGGACGTGAACATTTACCAGGAAAACGTGTTTCACACCAAGCTGATGCTCAAGGACTTCAACTTGAACAGCTACCTGTTCGGCATTACCGAGGACGACCTGCAGCCGCAGGAAAAGAAGGCCGTGGTGCAGCGCATGCAGCACGAGATTTCCGAGATCTACAACGGCACCAATATCCCGAAATAACGCTTCGGAAATCTTGGAGGCGTTAAAAGGCGGGCCCGTGGCTCGCTTTTTTATTTTTAAAGTTCACGCAGAAATATAATTATTAGTACATATAATCAATATGTTAATATGATATTCTCATTAATATTCTTGATATAATTTTCTGGTAGAGTGGCACGGACGAGCGCCTGCACGCGCCTGAGTGACAATGACCCCCCATGCCGGAATTCAATATCCACTGCGTCGATTGCCCGCGCCTGGCCAGTCACCTCGCGCATGTGCGCGAACGTTTCAATGGTTACCACGGGCGCCCGGTGGCGCCGTTTGGAGACCCGCAGGCACGTTTGCTGATCGTGGGCCTGGCGCCCGGCATGCACGGCGCCAACCGCAGCGGACGCCCGTTTACCGGCGATTTCGCCGGCATCCTG
>CAYJBG010000092.1:0-7729 GCA_964368085.1 uncultured Acidiferrobacterales bacterium
CAGCCGCGCGCCGACCTCGACGTCATCATGATCGCGCCCAAGGGCCCGGGCCATCTGGTGCGCTCGACCTTCATGCAGGGCGGCGGCGTGCCGTGTCTGATCGCCGTGCATAAGAACGTCTCCGGCAAGGCGCGCGAGACCGCGCTCTCGTACGCGTCGGCCATTGGCGGCGGTCGCGCCGGCATCATCGAAACCAACTTTAAGGACGAGTGTGAAACCGACCTGTTCGGTGAGCAGGCGGTACTGTGCGGCGGCGCCACGCACCTGGTGCAGGCCGGCTTCGAGACACTGGTCGAGGCCGGCTATCCGCCCGAGATGGCGTACTTCGAGTGTCTGCACGAGCTGAAGCTCATTGTCGATTTGATGTACGAAGGCGGCATCGCCAACATGCGTTACTCGATCTCCAACACCGCCGAGTACGGTGACTACACGCGCGGCCCGCGCATCGTGAACGAGCAGACCAAGGCCGAGATGAAAAAGATCCTGAAGGAAATCCAGTCCGGCCAGTTCGCCAAGGAGTGGATGGCCGAGAACGAAACCGGCGGCAAGCGCTTTCCCGAGATGCGCGCCCAGGCGGCCAGGCATCCCATCGAAGAGGTCGGCGCCAGGCTGCGCGACATGATGCCCTGGATCAAGGCGCACAAGATCGTCGACAAGAGCAAAAATTAATTAATATTCCAACCACAGATGAATACAGATGAACGCGGATAAAGGCTCCGTCTTGATATTGATCTGTGTTCATCTGCGGCTGAAAGAATAATATGACCACAAACGGTAAACACCCGATCCTGGCGCGCGAAGGCTGGGGGCATGTCGCCTACGCACTGAGCGCCGCCGTGCTGGTACATTGGCTGGTTGGCGGATGGTGGGCGTTGCCGTTGTGGATTTTCGCGCTGTTCGTGGCGCAGTTTTTCCGTGACCCGCCACGCACAGTTCCCACCGAATCGAACGCCGTAGTTTGTCCTGCGGATGGACGCGTGATTGCCGTGGATGAAGTCGAGGACCCGTTCCTGAAACGTCCGGCGCGGCGTATCAGCATCTTTATGAACGTGTTCAATGTCCACTCCAACCGCACACCGGTTGCCGGTGAAGTGAAAGAACGCTGGTATCACCCCGGCAGTTTCTTCAATGCGGCGCTCGACAAGGCGGCGCGCGAGAATGAACGCAGCGCCCTGTGGATCAAGACCGGCGCGGGTCAGGACGTGGTGGTGGTGCAGGTGGCGGGGTTGTTGGCGCGGCGCATCCTGTGCTACGTGCGTCCCGGCGACCGGGTCGAACGCGGCGAGCGCTATGGGTTCATCCGCTTCGGCTCGCGCGTGGATGTGTACTTGCCGCTGACATCGAAGGTGGCTGTCAGTCTCGGCGACAAGACCAAAGGCGGCAGTCAGATATTGGCGCATCTGCTACAGTGACCAAGTATCACTGACGCCCCGGACACGGCGAGAGGGATGACATGCAGATAAAGAACCCGCGCAAGGGCATTTACATCCTGCCCAATCTGTTCACCACGGCGGGGATGTTCGCCGGGTTCTACGCGATTGTGCAGGCCATGAACGGCCAGTTTGAGTACGCGCCGATCGCGATTTTCATTGCCATGATCATGGACGGCCTGGACGGGCGCGTGGCGCGCTGGACGCATACCGAAAGCGATTTCGGTGTCCAGTACGACAGCCTGTCGGACATGGTTTCGTTCGGTCTGGCGCCGGCGCTGGTCATGTACGAATGGGCGTTGTCCGGCCTCGGCAAGCTCGGCTGGCTGGCCGCCTTTCTGTACGCCGCCGCCGCCGCTCTGCGGCTGGCGCGCTTCAACGTCCAGACCGGCGGCGACAGCCGCTACTTCACCGGTCTGCCCAGCCCCTCGGCCGCCGCCCTGATTGCGGGACTGGTGTGGGTGCTGCACGCCACCTACGGCGTGCCCGGCAAGGAGGTCAGCTACGTCGCACTCGGCTTCACGGTATTCGCCGCGCTCTCCATGGTGACCAATATCCACTACCACAGCTTCAAGCACTTTGACGTGAAGAATCGCGTGTCGTTCGTGACGGTGATTGCGGTGGTGCTGATTTTCGTGCTGATTTCGCTCGATCCGCCGCAGGTGCTGTTCATGATATTCCTGGCCTATGCCGTATCCGGCCCGCTGTTCGCGAGTTGGCGTATGTACCGGCGCTGGAGTAGCGACCGCCGCTCGCGGGACTCGCGCCGGCCTTAAAGCGTTCGCTAATCTAACTATATTTGTCTATTTAGCCTGCAAACTCTTGACGCCACCCGCCAGAGGGAGCGTACTGTCAAAAATGTCTTCGTCCGGCGTACTTCGACAATTCAGGACGACCACAATAAGTTCTTCCACCGGGGGCCCTCATGAAGAAGGCAAGGGGAGAGCGACACGCCGCGTTGCGGCGTAGTTCAGCTTGCTTCAGGTGCCGTTTCATCCTGCTTGCCCTCGCCGCCTTCTTCTGCCTGTTGCCTGCTGTTGCGCAGAATGCTCCCTCACCGGCGGTAGTTTGGTTTGCCGAGCACCGCAACCTCGTTCAAGTCGACCCCGCGACCGATCAAATCATCCTCAATATTGCCCTGCCCTCCGAAAGCGATGCCGTGGCGGTGGACCCAGCCGATGGATCAGCGTGGCTGTTGGCCGACCGCCGACTCCAGAAGTACGACCGCAGCGGCATCCTCAAGCAAGTAATCGATTTACGCTCGCTGTCCAGAAAACTGGACGAGCCGAAATATTTGTTGCTGAACCCTCACGACTCAAGCCTGTGGGTCGCGGGTGAGAAGACGGTGCTGCGGCTGGACGCCGGCGGAAAACTCGTCGGCGAAACCACGTTGACCGAAAGCATTCGCGCCGCGGCCTTAGGCTTGGACGACCACTTATGGCTCGTCACTGAAAAGCAACTGGTGCGCCTCTCGCCGGGCCTCGTGGTTCAGGCGTCCCAGAATCTGCGCTCCCTCCTGTCTTCACCGAGACAGGTGGCCGTCGATAGTCTCGGCAACCGCCTGTGGTTGGCCGGTCACGGCGAGCTGCTGGCCCTCGACCCCGCCAACCTGGCACAACCACTATTGCGTATCGTGCTCTCGTCCGGCTTGGGGGCCAAAGGCAAAGACGGTGAGAACAAAGACAAAGACGGTGAGTACAAAGGCAATGCCGGCGAAATCGACGCGCTCACCGTACACCCGGTGTTCGGAACCGTGTGGGTGGTGGCCCGGAAAACGCTGCTCATTTACGACCGGCAAGGTCAACCCCTCAAGCAAGTTCCATTGAAATCCCACGACCTCGGCGAGATCGAGGCAGCGGTATTCGACCCCGTCGGCTTCGGCCTGTGGCTGGGCGGCAAGAAGGCGCTCGGCCATTTCCAGAGCAATGGCGCCTTCGTGGCCCGCGTACCGGTAAAGCACGAACTGGAAGCCCTCGCGGCGACACCGTTCCGTCTACGACCGACCTTGAGCCTGCTCGCGCCGCCCGACAAAACCGTGACCAACAACGCCTTGACACCGTTGCGTTATGGCCTGGGAAGCGACTGCACCGGCACGCCGTGTTCGCTGGAACCGGACTACACCCGTTCGCTCGGACTCAACGTCGATGTCGACGGGCAGACGGTCGGCCCACTCTTTACGCTCAGTCCCGATGAAGCGGTCTACGCGCCTTCAATACGCTGGCCGGAAGGCGGCCATCAGGTCACGGCGCAAGCCACGGATCGCTACGGACACAGCTCCGACAAGATCGTGAGCCAATTCACGATCGACACCGTCCCACCCCAATTCGTGTCCGTGATGCCGCTCGACGGCAGCTCCTTCAACACGCCCGCCGTCACCATCAGCGGCAGCGTGAACGAAACGAGCGCGAACGTGGTGCTCCGCCGCGACGGCGAGTTTCTTAGCATGGGTGGTGCGAATTTCAGCTTTGCGGTTACGCTAAAACCGGGACTCAACAGCTTCACCCTCACCGCCCAGGACCCGGCCGGGAATGCGACCAGTATTTCCTATCGGTTAACCCTGGGCGGCGTGAATGTGAGCATCACCAGCCCCGTCATGGGGGCGAACCTGGGAACGAGCACCGTCCTCGTGCAAGGTACTCATACCGGCCCGGCGAACACCGGGATTATTGTCAACGGCCAGGTAGCGTTCACCCAGGGCACGCAGTTCTTCGTTACGCTACCATTAACCACGGGCGCCAATACCCTTACCGCAACGGCCACCACCCCTCAAGGGCAGACCGCGAGCCACGCCGTCACCGTGACTCGCACGACTACGGCCCCCGATCCGGCCGAAGTGCAGGCTGAGCCATCAAGTGGCATCGCGCCGCTCACGGTCCGCTTCCGTGTGCGAAACAACGCCGCGACAGCGATCACGCGCATCGACGCTGATTTCGATGGCAACGGCGCCCCGGATTTCACCACCACCGACCCGACCGCAGCAATTGTCTACACCTACACCGCTCCGGGCGTGTATCAGCCGCGCATCACCGTGACCCAGGGCGCGACGACCTTTACTCAAACTCTGGTGGTGGGGGTGAACGACGCCCAGCAGATGGATCAGGTGTTCACCAATATCTGGACCGGGATGAACAGCGCCCTTGCCCAGGGTGACTCCAACACCGCACTTTCCTTCTTGAACGAAAACGCCAAGCGCAAGTATCAACGGGTGTTCACGGCGTTGTTGCCGCAGATGCCGCAGATCATTGCCTCCTATTCACCGTTACGGCGGGTCTCGATCTCCGAGTCCATCGGTGAGTACGCCATCAACCGCACCATAAACGGCCGGAACAAGATTTTCCTGATCTATTTTCTCAAGGATACCGACGGTGTGTGGCGGTTGGATGCGATGTAAGGAATCGATATGGCACGGCTACTCTTCTCGTTATCCCTATACTGTCTGCTCTTGCTGGTGCTGCCAGCCTGCGCTGGCTCGCTCACGTACTCCGCCGAGGTCATTGAAGCCAAGGTCATCGATGCCGAAACAAGGAAGCCCTTGGAAGGCGTCATCGTCACCGCCAATTGGCAACTGGAGCAAGGCACGATGGGGGGGAACATTCAGGTCGGCCAGTTGATGGTCATGGAGGCCGTGACCGACAACGAAGGGCAATTCTTATTTCCTGCCTGGGGTCCAAAAACGACCCGAGAGAGCTTTCTCGTCAACGACGATCCACAGATCCTGCTCTTCAAGAGCGGCTACGAATACCGAAGACTCAACAACCCCTATTCGAGCAACCGCGAACTCCGGTTGCGTTCCGAACGGCGATCGCAGTGGAACGGCAAGACAATTGAGATGAAGCCGTTTAAGGGGACGAGCGAAGAGTATGCAACGCATCTAAGTTTCGTATCCCTTAGCTGGGCTTATCGCAGCGACAACTGCGAGTGGAAACAAATCCCGCGCCTGGTTACTGCTGTTCACGAACAGGCTATGACGTTCCACCAACGGGGCATCACACACAATCTTTTCACGATAGAAAGTCTAATTCCGTATCCTGGGTATCCCGACAAATGTGGTGCGAGGGAATACTTCCGGGGGCGCCGTCAATGAACAGAAAGTTTTTAACTATTCTATGTGTTGCTGGATTGATGTTCAGTACAACATCCGCCCAGGCATATAAAGAAGACACCCACGAGAATTTCTCCTTGGCGGCAGTGCAAGATTCCGCGCTAAGGGCCAAACCTGAAACTCTCACCGATCTCGGCCTGAAGCCATGGGCTATCTCAGAGGCTTTCCCGAACTCAACGGGCCAACCACGAACTATTGCTCAGTTATTTCAGGAAGGCGCCCGCTTCGAAGATGTCGGTAGTCGCTCCCTCAACCACTTCTACGACCCGCTGCGCAATCGCGGTCTCTTCGGCGTGAACATTGCCTCCCCCGACTGGGCGCTGGAAGACAACGCAGATTTCGGCGCACAGGAGTTCTCTTACAAGGACGCCCGCGGTTATCTGTACCAGGCCTTGATGTCCTCGACGGAAGACGAACGCAAGCGATATTTCGGGAGAACCTTCCAGACCTTGGGCCAGGTCATTCACCATATCCAAGACATGGCCCAGCCCCAGCATGTACGAAATGATGCTCATTGCGACGCGATATTCCCATGCCTCATCCCTGGCGGACTGCTCGGGCTGTACAACCCCAGCTTGTATGAGCAATACACCAGGGATGTCGGCAATCTTCCCTACACCGGCTATAGCCCCGCCATGTTCAACACCGCCCGTAAGTACTGGACAGGCAACGGCCAGGGCATCGCCGACTTCAGCAACCACAATTTCGTCAGCGCCGGCACCAACTTCACCGGTACTTCAACCAGCACCGCGCCGAACCCGAACTACCCTTCACCTAACGGCATCGGCGCCATTATCTCAACGCGCCAGATAACAGATACCGATCTGCTGGGACCCAGCCAGCCTTTAACCGGGGAGATCGATTTCATCGGTACCTCGGTGGTGGACAGCTATCGCCCGAACCCCTCGGATTTCAACCCCCGGACCAGCAGCTATTCGCTGTTCGATGCGGAATTAACGGCCGCCGGTGCCGAGAAAACCTTCACTCTTAACCGCTTCAACTTCGATGCTGCCCACACCTTCCTGACCCCCCGCGCCGTCGGATACTCCGCCGGCCTCATTAATTATTTCTTCCGCGGCAAGCTCGATTTCGTCGCCCATCCCAGCACGCCGGGGGCGTACGCCATCGAGAACCTCAGTAACGAGGCCATGAACGGCACGTTCGAATTGCACTACGATGACATGTCCGGTAACCGTGCGCCCGTGCCCGGCGCCACCTGGACGCTCACGCTTCCGGCTAACGGCCAGAGCGGACCGCTGACTTTCACCGGCCCAACCGCGCCCCTCCCCAAAACACCCGGCCAGTACATGCTGGTGTTTCGCGGCGTGCTGGGGCAGGAATCTGACGCGGTGATCGGTAAATTGGTGAAATGCACGCTTAAAACCGACCCCGCGGCCTACCCGCCGCCGGTGTTCACCGGCAATAACAGCTATGAGAGCGCGCCGGTTGCCTGGCTCACCCGCGAACCGGAGGGCACCTTGATGTTAAACGGCTATCTGTGGATCAAGAAGCATCCGATTCCACCGCCAGAATTGCGTTGTTTCCCGCTGCCCGGACCGCCGTTTTGTGCCTGGTATTTGTATTATCCGCCATCGCCATATTTTAATAGCTATGATCCGCTTGGTGATCGCTACACTCCGGACATGATGAGCGGCAATGAGTTCATAAAGGTCTGGATTGACCTGAATGGCGATCAGATATACAGCAATGAGGAATTGGTGTATGAAGCTGAGTATTCGCCGCTGCTTGTGGGGCTCACTTGGTATGTAAACCAATTGATTACAATCAACGCGCCGCTGCCAGTTTCTCCCCAAGGGTATTGCCAAACGATGATGCGCGTGGCCCTGAGCTGGGGCGCGCCCCCGTCCGGGCCATACGCCGATTGGGCGTATGGGAGTGTCGTGGATTCTTATGTGGATTTGAGGTGAGGACGGGATGGCCAGTAAATCTCGTACCGGCAGTGCAACAGGGTATGGTCTTGAATCATCGGGACGCCCGCACCAACGAAACCCGCTGGCTTTGAAATTCCCGCTGACTGGTTTATAGTTAAATCCATGCAGGCTCTCACCACACAAGATTCCTCCACCCGCGCCCAACGCGGGGCTCTGCCTGTGCCATCTTCCCCGCTTTTGCTGCTCTTCGCCCTGCGACTGCTGCGCGCAAGCGCATAATATCGAGGTCGTTTCCTGGCGAGGAA
>CAYJBG010000093.1:0-7680 GCA_964368085.1 uncultured Acidiferrobacterales bacterium
GCTCCGCGGGATTGGCGGACGCGATGCGCACCGGCTTGGCCACGGACTTGGCATCGACGGTTTGCAGCCAGTGCAGATGCGTGAGCACCCGGTAATGACCGTCCTGTTCCAGCAGGCTGGTAATCGCCGGAGAGAGATAGGGTCTGCCTTCCGCCTTGTCCGGTGTAATGGCGTTTTCCAGACCACGGATTCTGGTCTGGGCCACGTCGCGCATCAGCAATTCATCGCCTGTCAGATCCGGCAGGCGATTCTGGAACACCACGACCTCGATCTCGTACGTGCTTTCCTTTTCGGGGGTTGCCGCCAGCGCGGCATGGGCGCCGAGCAGGCTGAAACCAAATATTGCCAAGATCGCTGTGCGCATGGGGGTTCCTCGTGGCGTGTCGGCATTATAGTATGGACTGGATACAGACGGAATGCGGGCATTCAACCATGGCCGTACGGCGTGTACTGAAAATGGGCGAGCCCCTGCTGTTCCAGGTAGCGGAGCCGGTCGTGGCGTTTAACACGCCGGAGCTCAACGCGCTCATTGTCGACATGTTCGACACCATGGCTGCATTCGACGGCGCGGGTCTTGCTGCCCCGCAGATCGGCGTACCCAAAAGGGTGGTGATCTTCGGCATCGAGACCAACACGCGTTACCCGCATGCCGAGCCGGTCCCGACCACCGTACTTATCAACCCGCTGATCGAGATTCTCACGCGCGAGACTGAAGAGGGATGGGAGGGTTGCCTGAGCGTCCCCGGGATGCGCGGCCTGGTGAGCCGCGCCACGCACTTGCGCTATTCAGGTTTCGACCAGCAGGGTAAATCGTTCGCGCGCGACGTACGCGGTTTCCATGCGCGTGTGGTGCAACACGAATGCGATCACCTGAATGGAATACTCTACCCGATGCGTATCAAGGATATGCGGTTGTTCGGGTACGAGGACGCGTTGTTTCAGAAACTGTAACAGCGCGGCAAAGCATTCCCTCCCCTTCAAGGGGAGGACCAAGGAAGGGATGGTGGACATGGAAGGACAAACCAACAGATTTATTCTCCGGAAGCGTGTGCAGCGCCTGCTACGGTTAAACATGACTGTGGCGGAGCGCAAGTTGTGGCAGCAACTGCGCGGTAAGCAGTTGTATGGCTGGAAGTTCCGGCGCCAGCACCCGTACGGTGATTACGTTCTGGATTTTGTGTGCCTCGACGCCAAACTGGTCGTGGAAGTGGATGGCGGGCAGCATGTTGAGCGCCGACAAGACGATGAAGCTCGTGACGCCAGCCTGAGAGCTGCTGGGTTTCAGGTGCTGAGATTCTGGAACAATCAGGTTACGCACCACATGGATGCAGTGGTGGAGGCGATTGTGGCGGCACTGTCAGCTACCCCACCCCCATCCCGGCCTTCCCCCTGAGGGGGAAGGGGCAAGACGTCTGGCTCCGGTGCGGTTTTCGGGGGTTCCCTCCCCTTCAAGGGGAGGGGCAGGGTGGGGATGGTGTAGTGTCGTGTCGTGGCTCCTTCTACGTGTTCCGTAGTGTCGATCAACTGGTGCAAGACTTCTGGGATGATGTCAGGAGGCGGCGATGAGCAAGAAACGGGTTCTGCACATTGAGGTAACGACGCTGGCTGAATCGCTCGCCCGTTTCACGGATACGTGGAAGCAGGCAGAAAAGGGGAAAAGGGTGGAGCCCTACACGGGTGTGGGCTTCGAGACCATGGCGAGTTTGGCGGTCACACTGACTCCCAAGCGCTGGGAACTGATCGAGTGGCTGAAGAAGGAAGGTCCCGTGACTATTTACCGGCTCGCCAAGCTGCTAGAGCGTGATTACAAGAATGTACATGGCGACGTCAAGATTCTCGAGGGACTGGGCATTGTCATACGCGATGGCAGCAGGGTTTCGGTGCCATGGGACGAAATCGAGGCGCGCGTACGTCTGGCGGCCTGACTTCTTGCCCGGTATCGGATCAGCCTGATCCCAGGCTGTCGATCAGCGCTCGCAGCGCAGTAATGCGTGATTCGGCATCCGGCATGCCCGCGGCGATTCGCAGTTTATTCGGCCCGTCCAGCCGATAGAGGCGCGGAGCGGCCTCCAGCAGGCGGATAATGTCAGCCGCATTCACATCCGGTTTTTCCACAAACTCGATGCGCGCGCCTCTCGGTCCGGCCTCGATCCTGCGCATGCCGAGCGGCGTGGCGCGCAGCCGCAGCGCACCTACCTCAAACAGTAACTTGGCGGCCGCTGGCAGCGGACCGAAACGATCAAAGGTTTCGGCCATCAGGTCTTCAAGGTCCGCGCGGTTGCGCGCGCCGGCGATGCGTTTGTAGTGCACCAGGCGCATGTGCACGTCCGGCAGGTAATCGGCTGGCAATAGCGCGGGCTCATGCAAGTTGATGTCGGTGCCGCTTGAGACTGGCGCGTCGAGATCGGACTGCCGGCCTGCCTTGAGCGATTCCACCGCGCGATTCAGCAGGTCGCTGTACATGGCAAATCCCACTTCGTCGATCTGGCCGCTCTGCGCCTCGCCCAGCAGCTCGCCGGCGCCGCGGATCTCGAGGTCGTGCGAGGCTAGCGCGAATCCGACGCCCAGGTCTTCCAGCGCGGCGATCGCCTCCAGGCGCTTGAGCGCATCGCCGCTCAACGCGGCGCGTGGCGGGATCAGCAGGTAGGCGTAGGCGCGGTGGTGCGAACGCCCGACGCGCCCGCGCAGCTGGTGCAACTGCGCCAGGCCGAACTTGTCGGCGCGCTCGATGATAATGGTGTTGGCGGTCGGAATGTCGATGCCGGATTCGATGATCGTACTGCACAACAATATGTTGAAACGCTGGTGATAGAAATCGAGCATCACGCGTTCGAGGTCGCGCTCCGGCATCTGTCCGTGGGCGATGCGAATGTCGGCCTCCGGCACGAGTTGCTGGAGCTTCTCCAGCATCCGCTCCATGGTGCGCACGTCGTTGTGCAGGAAAAACACCTGACCGCCGCGCCGGATTTCGCGCTGGCAGGCCTCGCGCAGGACTGCGTCGTTCCATTCGAGCACGAAGGTCTTGATGGCGAGGCGCGCCTGCGGCGGTGTGCCGATGAGCGAGACATCGCGCATGCCGGACAGCGCCAGATTGAGCGTGCGCGGCACCGGCGTGGCGGTGAGCGTCAGGATATCCACTTCGCTGCGCAGCTTCTTGAGCCGTTCCTTCTGGCGTACACCGAAGCGGTGTTCCTCGTCGATGATGACGAGTCCGAGACGTTTGAAGTGCACGTCGTCCTGTAATAGCCGGTGAGTGCCGATCACGATATCAATTTTCCCCTCGGCGAGCGCCACGATGGCCTTGCTCAGTTCGCTCTGGCTGCGGAAGCGCGACAGGACTTCGATCTTCACCGGTAAGTCAGCGAACCGGTCGCTGAAATTCTGAAAATGCTGCTGGGCGAGCAGGGTGGTGGGCACGAGCACCGCCACCTGTTTCCCGTTGTGCACGGCGAGAAATGCCGCACGCAGCGCGACCTCGGTCTTGCCGAAACCCACGTCCCCACACACCAGTCGGTCCATGGGGCGCGCCGCTTCCATGTCGCGCACCACTTCGTCGATGACGCGCGTCTGGTCGGGTGTTTCTTCGAACGGGAAGGCCGCGGCGAAGGCTTCGTAATGATCGTCCGGGGCGGCGAAGGCGTACCCGGCGCGACTCTGGCGCAGCGCCTGGATTTCCAAAAGTTCCACAGCGGCGTCCCAGGCTTTCTCGCGCGCGCGGCGCTTGGCCTTTTCCCAGGAATCGCCACCGAGTTTGTGCAACGGTGCCTGGTCCGGGTGCGTACCGGTATAGCGCGTGACCCGCGCCAGGTCCGTGACCGGAATATAAAGTTTATCGCCACCCTGATACTCGAGCGTCAGGAATTCGGTTGCTCCATCGCCGACGTCCATGGTTTGCAGGCCGCGATAGCGGCCGACGCCATGGTCCTCATGCACCACCGGGTCGCCGAGATGCAGTTCGGCCAGGTCACGGATAACCGTTCCGATGTCGCGATTGCCCTGGGAACGCCGCCGGCGTTGCGCGGCACGCTCGCCGTACAACTGAGGCTCGGTGATCACGGCGAGCGCCGGGTCTTGAAGCCACAGGCCCCTTTCCAGATCGGCAACCGTGAGCGCGAGCGGCGCCTGCGTGGCTAAAAATGCCGCCCAGTCGGCGCACGGCTCGGGATAAAATCCATGATCCTGCAGCAGGCCGCGCAGCACCTCGCGCCGCCCGGGTGTTTCCGCCACCACCAGCACACGCCCGCGGTATTGTTTCAGCCAGTCGAACAGCGCGGCGTGCGGGATCTCGGTCTTGGGTGTCACCGGCAGTACCGCGGGTAAACGCGTATCGAAGGCCACGGATTCGCCGGCCGGAGGCGTTGGCATATCCGGCGAAGACGGTGTCAGCAAGACCCGTGGGTAACGGTCGAGGGAAAGGCCGAGCTCGGCTGGATCGAGAAACAAGGTCTCCGGGGGCAAGACCGGCCGCCCGGCATCGGTGCGCAAGACCCGATATCGCTCCCCGGTTTCCTGCCAGAAGTTTTGTGCGATCTGTTCGACGCCATCCTCCACCACGCACAGACTCGTTGGCGGCAAGTAATCGAACAGACTGGCGGTGGCCTCGAAGAACAGCGGCAGGTAGTACTCGATGCCGGCCGGGGCGAAACCCTTGCTCACCTCGCGGTACAGGGCCACCTTCTGCGGGTCGCCCTCGAAGTGCGCGCGGAATGCCTGCCGGAAGCGCTGGATGGCCTCGGGCGCGAGCGGCACTTCGCTCGCCGGTAGCAGTCGCACGCCCGGCAGCTTCTCGCCGGAGCGCTGGGTGTCCGGATCGAACCTGCGGATGGACTCAATTTTTTCTCCGAACAGGTCAATGCGGTAGGGCCCGGACGCGCCCATCGGGAATACATCCACAAGCCCACCACGCACTGCGTATTCGCCCGGCTCCATGACCTGCGCCACGGTTTGGTAGCCGGCCTGCTGCAAACGGGCGCGGAACGCCTCAATATCGAGCGCCGCGCCGGTATCCAGCAAGAAGCTGTGCCCGGCCACGTAGGCACGCGGTGGCAGACGATGTTGCAGGGTGGTGGCCGTGAGCATCACGATGCCGCACGTCAGCTCCGGCAGTCGGTACAGGGTCAGCAGGCGTTCGGAGATGATGTCCGGGTGGGGTGCGAAGGCGTCGTACGGCAGGCTCTCCCAGTCCGGGAATGGCAACAGGGGGACTGCACCCGAGCCTCCCAGGTAGAAACGGACTTCGTCCTCGAGTTGGCGGGCGGTGCGCGCATCGCGTGTGATGACCAGCAGTGGGCCAGTATGCGCCTGCGCGGCACGCGCGATGGCCAGCCCCCGGCTCGAACCCAGCAGCTGCGTCCAGCGTAGACTCGAGCCAGGCTGCTGCGGCCAGCGCGGCAGGAGCGGCGAGTGCGACTCGGTGGGCACGGGGGTTGCAGGCAGATGGGACGGCAAGGGAGTGGAAATTTCGAGATTTTCGAGGCCGGTATTGTACCCGATCCATGACCCTGCAGGCGCTTTGGCCGATCCCGCCCTGAAAACAGTTAAGGAAACGATTGACAATAGTATCTTTATCTTGTTCAAATGGTTAGGATCAATTTCTCAACTAGAAACATGGGGGACAGAATGGCAAGAAAATCGGTTTACAAGGTCGGGGACGCGGTGTTTTACCCGGCAGCGGGCGTGGGCGTGATCGAAGCCGAGGAAGACCTGTTTCTCAACGGCCAATGTGAGCCTTGCTTCGTGATCCGCATTTTGGAAAGCAGCGCCACCATCAAGGTACCGCTCGGCAACATGGAAAAAAACGGTATCCGGCCGCTGCTGGACGGCAAGAAGATCAAAGATCTGTTCAAGGTGTTGTCCGGATCTGGCAAAAACCGTTCGACGGCCGGAAATCAAATGGAGCGTTGCCGGGAATTGGCGCGCAAAGTCAACGCCGGCACCTGCATGGAGATCGGCGAAGTAGTGCGCGACCTGCTGCTCTGGAAGAGCAAGAAGGACCTGTCCTTCGAGGAAGTGCGCCTGCTGCAAACCGGCTGCAATCATCTTGCGCGTGAGGTCGCCATCGCAACCGGCACCACGCCGGAGGACGCGATTCACCGCATCCGCGAACAGGTTGGCGTCGCGGCCTGACGTTTCCACGCAACTTTGACCACGGCGTCTGCTCCCGCGCTCTGGGCGGTGGTGCCGGCCGCCGGCGGCGGCGCTCGCCTGGGCGCCGACCGTCCCAAGCAGTATGTTCCACTCCTCGGCCGTCCGATTCTGCTGCATACCCTCGAACGCCTCAGCCGCTATCCGCGTCTGCGCGGTTTGCTGGTCGGTATTGCCGCCGACGACGTCTACTGGCCGACCTTGACTCTGGATATACCCAAACTGTTGGGCAGCTACATCGGTGGCGCGCAGCGCGCCCAGACGGTTCTGAACGGCCTGCGGGCGCTGGCGCCGTACGCCGCACCGGACGACTGGGTGTTGGTGCACGACGCGGCGCGCCCGTGCGTGCGCCACGCCGATATCGACGCCTTGCTGGCGGTTGTGGCTGGGCATGCGGATGGCGGTTTGCTGGCGTTGCCGCTCGGCGACACACTGAAGCACGCCGACCGCAGCGGCTGCGTCGAAGAAACGCTGACACGCACCGGCCTGTGGCGTGCGCTCACGCCCCAGGTGTTCCCTCTCGCGGCCTTGGACGCGGCGCTGGAGACGGCATTGCGCGCGGGCGTGGAAATCACCGACGAGGCCTCGGCCATGGAGTACACTGGAGCGCGCCCGCGGCTGGTGCATGGGGCCGTTGATAACATCAAGATCACGCACCCCGGCGATCTGGCGCTTGCCGAACTCTACCTGCGCGAACAGGAACGCGAACACCCATGATGCGCATTGGCCATGGTTACGACGTGCACTCGCTGGTCAGCGGGCGCGAGCTTATTCTGGGAGGTGTAAAGATTCCGCATGCCAAAGGTCTGCTCGGTCACTCCGACGCGGACGTGCTGTTGCATGCGATCTGCGACGCCTGTCTCGGCGCCGCAGCCTTGGGCGACATCGGCCGGCATTTTCCGGACTCCGATCCGCGCTACCGGGATATCGACAGCCGCAAGCTGCTGCGCCAGGTGGAGGCGTTGCTCGACGAGCACGGCTGGCGGGTAGAGAACGTGGACAGCACGGTCATCGCCCAGGCGCCGAAGCTCATGACGCATTTCCCCGCAATGATCGCCAACATCGCCGCCGATCTCGGCCTGGACGCGGACTGCGTCAACGTCAAGGCCACCACCACCGAGAAGCTCGGTTTCGCTGGACGCGAAGAGGGCATCGCCGCGCACGCGGTGGTGCTGCTTGCGTCTATCGCCGAAAGGCCCAGCGGCTACGACGTCGTTCCTTGAGCGATGGGCGAGACGGTAGTGTCTCAGTTTGAGTTTCGGCTTCCGACCCAGGCCGTGTGAAAACCCGGAAATTTTTTCACACCGCGAAAAAATCACCCACTCCAGCCCTCGTAGGGTGCGTCCCACGCACCGGATTATCTATCTTGATGGTGCGCAGGGCGCACCCTACGTTCTGTTGGCCCACCGGAATATTTGATTGTGCCTTTTCACACTGCCTGGGTCGGAAGCCGAAACTCAAACTGAGACACTACCGACAAAACGATTTCCTAGACTTTCTTGAGCAAGACATACACCGCGCCCGTGCCGCCGTCCT
>CAYJBG010000094.1:0-7663 GCA_964368085.1 uncultured Acidiferrobacterales bacterium
GAAGCCGTCAGTGAATGAGGCTTCCTTCACTGGACAAACGCAGGAGCAGTTTTTTCGCCACAAGAATAGCCATTCTATGAAATGCCGTTGGAAACGACAGAAAGCAGTTGACCGGCTGGGGTAGAATCATCTTAGAATGACAAGACGACCGAAGTAGGGTTTCAGTTATTATCGCCCGAACCCGAGCTTAACCATGACAAGACCCACTGGAGGAACATCACCATGAAAAAAACCATCCTGCTGACGGCCAGCCTCGCGCTGCTCACCTTGGGTGGCTGCGCGGAAATGGACACCAAGCCGGCTGCGGTGGCATCCAATCCGGCGCTCGACGATGCCATTGCCAGTGCGGAGAAGGAAATCGCCGCCGCCAAGAAGGGCAGCATGTGGCGCGATACCGAGAAATTCCTGGACGAGGCCAAGAAGGCCAGGGCTGAGGGCAAGAGCGACGAAGCCATGAAGCTGGCCAAGAAGGCGCTCAAACAGGCGCAGCTGGCCCAGAAGCAGGCTCAGGCCGATGCCGACGCCAAACCGTACTACCCCAACTGACAACATTTGCACAGCAAAAAAGCTGGGTCTTCCCCCGGCTTTTTTGTGCCTTCCAGGGACGGATACCGCCTGCACAAGCACGCAGTGACCTGCCGGCCTTTTCTCACGCGCCCACAGGCGTTATGTTCAGGACATGACCCAGGCACCGCTCTCGTCTGCGCCGGATCGCAACGTCTATTCCGTATCGCGTCTCAACCGTGAGGCCAAGGCGCTGCTCGAAGACGGCTTTCCGTTACTGTGGGTGGAAGGCGAACTTTCCAACCTGTCGCGCCCGGCCTCCGGGCATTTGTATTTCTCCCTCAAGGACGCCCACGCGCAGGTGCGCTGCGCCTTGTTTCGCGGCAACCAGCGGGCCCTAAGCGTGCCGCCGAAGGACGGCATGCAGGTGCTGGTGCGGGCACGCGTCAGTCTGTACGAGGGTCGCGGCGACTACCAGTTGATTGTCGAATCCCTCGAAGAGGCCGGCGAAGGCGCGCTGCGCCGCGCCTTCGAGCTGCTCAAGAACCGGCTCGCCCAAGAGGGCCTGTTTGACAGTGCGCGCAAGAAACCGCTGCCGCGTCTGCCGAAGCGCATCGGCATTATCACTTCGCCGTCGGGCGCGGTGCTGCACGATATCCTGACCACTCTCAAGCGCCGCTTCCCGGCCATTCCGGTGCTGCTGCATCCGGTGCCGGTGCAGGGCGAGGGCGCGGCGGAAAAAATTGCCGCCATGCTTAAACTTGCCGGCCGACGGCGCGACTGTGATGTGCTGATTCTTGCACGCGGCGGCGGCTCGCTCGAAGACCTGTGGGCGTTTAACGAAGAAGTGGTGGCGCGCGCCATCCACGCCTGCCCGGTTCCAGTCGTGTGCGGCGTCGGCCACGAAACCGATTTTACCATCGCCGATTTCGTCGCCGATGCACGCGCGGCCACGCCGACCGCGGCCGCCGAAATGCTCAGCCCGAACCAGTCCGATTGGCTGGCGGCGCTCGACGCCATGGAGCGTCGCCTGCGGCGACAGCTGCGCGATCGCCTGTTGAGTGCCCATCAACAACTCGATTACCTGAACGCGCGTCTGCTGCAACACAATCCGCGGGCGCGGCTGCGCGAACAACAACTGCGCAGCCGGCATCTGCGCGCCCAACTCGTGAATGCCGTGCGCCGCCTGTTGCAGCGCACCGAGGAACGGTTGGCGCGTGCCGCTCAGGCGCTCGATACCCTCAGCCCGCTCGCCACCCTGGCGCGCGGTTATGCGATTCTCGAACAACCGGCAAGCGGCGCGCTGGTGCGCGACGCCCACGCCCTGCGCCCCGGCGATGCGGTGCGCGCACGCCTGGCACAGGGTGTGCTCGACTGCCGGGTAGAAAAAGTGCATGACGATGCATAACATGTTGCTGCTTTCGATATTTCTGCCGCTGGCGGCAATGGCCGAGTTGCCGCAATCCAATCCGGTGCCGGGCGGGATTGCCGTCATCGCCGCAGGCCCGGACAACACGGCCGCGCCGGTTGTGACGTTCCAGGGACAGCGCGTACTGGTCGCGCGCCGCAACGGCGCGTGGCAGGCGGTGGTGGGATTGCCGCTTGGCTTGCAACCGGGTGAACAGGAATTGACGATTACGGATCGTGGCGCGAAACGCGCCCTCGCCTTTCAGGTACTGCCCAAACACTACGAGGCCCAGTATCTGACCCTGGCCGACCAGCGTCAGGTCGAGCCCACCGCTCACGACCTGAAACGCATTACTCGCGAACAGGACATCATCAATCGGGCATTCAGCGCCTGGAGCGAACCGGGTCCGGACGACCTGCGCTTCGACATCCCGGCGCCCGGGCGCTTCTCCAGCGCCTTCGGGCTGCGCCGCTTCTTCAACAACCAGCCGCGCCAGCCGCATTCCGGCCTCGACATCGCCGCGCCGGCTGGCACGCCCGTGACCGCCCCGGCCGCCGGCAGCGTGATCGAGACCGGTGATTATTTCTTCAACGGCAACACCGTATTCATCGATCACGGCCAGGGCCTGGTCAGCATGTACAACCACCTGAGCCGTATCGTGGTGCAGAAGGGTGCGCGCGTGGCGCGCGGTCAGCGCATCGGCGCCATCGGTAAAACCGGCCGCGTGACCGGCGCGCACCTGCACTGGACGGTGAGTCTCAACAACGCGCGCGTCGATCCAAGCCTGTTTCTGTCACCCGCGGATCGAACCATACCGGCATCACCTCCCGCGACCGGTGGCTTGGCGCCGAACGGCGGTTGAACGCCCAGGGCGCGGCCAGTGTAGTGAACGGACCTTCCGGTCTTGCAAGTCCCCTCCCCTTCAAGGGGAGGGCTAGGGAGGGGATGGGGTTGAGGGCGTCGTGACGAAAACACCCATCCCCATCCTGTCCTTCCCCTTGAAGGGGAAGGTACCCTGCGATTAAGTTCCAAACAGGATGAAGCACTGCACTAAGTCCGTTCGCGCTGCTTTCTCTTTTTCTTGATGCGTTCGTCGCGGCGCGCGAGCGCGTGCAGGCGGGGTGATTGCTTGCGCTTGGGTTTCTTGGTGGCGAACGGATTCTCACCCTGCTCGAAATCGATGCGCACCGGCGTACCTTCGAGATGGAAGGCGTCGCGGAAACAATTGGCCAGATAACGCCGGTAGGAATCCGGCACCGCCGCGACCTGGTTGCCGAAGATCACCACGCGTGGCGGGTTGTGCCCACTCTGGTGCGCGAACTTGAGCTTGATGCGGCGGCGCTGCGCAATCGGCGGCGGCGTCGCCTGCACCGCCTTCTCCAGCACGCGATTGAGCTGCGCCGTAGACAGATCGGCGTTGGCCGAGGCAAAGGCGCGGTCGATGGCCGGAAACAGCGCCGCGATACCGCTGCTTTCGAGCGCCGAAATAAAATGCGGCGGCGCGAACACCACGAACGACAGTTTGCGTTCGATCTCACGCCGTATCCAGGCGCGTTGCGCCTCGTCCAGACCGTCCCACTTGTTCACCGCCAGCACCAGTGAGCGACCCTGCTCCAGAATGTAGCCGGCCAGACCCACGTCCTGATCGCTCACCTCGCGACGCGCGTCCAGCACCAGGATCACCACGTTCGCTTCGCCGATCGCTTGCAGAGATTTGATAACCGAGTAGGATTCCACGCCTTCATCGACATGGGTACGGCGACGTACTCCGGCGGTGTCGATGAGAATGTAGTCGTGCCGATTGTGGCGCAGTGGAATGCGGATGCTGTCACGCGTGGTGCCGGGCTGGTCGGTGACCACCACGCGTTCCTCACCGAGCAGCGCGTTGACAAGCGTGGACTTGCCGACGTTCGGGCGACCGGCCACGGCGATGCGCGGGATACCGTCGAGCGGCTCGGCCTCGCTCACCTGCGGCAACGGCGCCAGCACGCGGCTGGTGAGCGCATCCAGACCTTCGCCATGCGCGGCGGAAATGGCGACCGGATCGCCCAGACCGAGAGCGAAGAACTCGGCCGCCGCGCTGTCCGGCTCCTGGCCCTCGGTCTTGTTCACCGCCAGTGTCACAGGTTTGCCAAGGCGGTGCAGGATCTGTGCAATCTCGCGGTCGTCGGCGCTCGGGCCGCTGCGTCCATCCACCACAAACACAATGGCGTCGGCCTCATCCATGGCCTGGCGGGATTGTGCGGTCATCAAAGCCGCGATGCCCTGTGCCTGCGTAGCCAGTCCACCGGTATCGACCACCAGATACGGCCGGTCGCCGACCCGGCCCTCGCCGTATTGCCGGTCGCGCGTGACGCCGGGCTGATCGGCAACGATCGCGTCGCGCCGGCGCGTGAGTGCATTGAACAATGTGGATTTGCCGACGTTCAGACGACCGATCAGGACAACAACGGGTTTCATCGGCGGGCGCGGGTCAGGAAAACGTGGGTAATATGGCTATTTTTGTGCAGGCGTGCTTTCCTTATTTTCTCCGACTCTCAGGGCGCGCGCGCGTCGAGGCGCAACGCGGCCAGATAACCGTTCTGCGTACTCACATAGAGCGTGGCGCCGTCCGCGATGGGCGCCGCCAGCACCGCCGCACGCGCTGCGCGCTCGCGCGCCAGAAACCGCCCGTCCTCGCGCGCCAGCCAATGCACATAACCTTCGAAATCGGCGACCGCTACGGCGTTGCCGGTTACCGCCGGCGCACTCAGGCGGCGCAACGCCATCTTGTCCTGCTTCCACACCGTGGCGCCGGTACGCAGGTCGAGGGCGTACACGTGCCCGCGCATGTCAGTCACATAGGCGTTCGCATTGTCGGCGGCGAGCGCGGAATGGGTGGAGATTTCGCGTGACCAGAGCAGGCGACCGCCCTCCATATCGACGGCCACGATCTTGCCCTGGTAGGCCGCCGCCAGCAGCATGCGGCCGGTGACCAGCACCGGCACATCCACGTCGATGAGACGTTCGATCTCGCTGCGCCCCTGTGGTTGGGCGACCGGTGTCTCCCACAGCACCCGTCCATTCTGAAGTCCGATCGCCAGAATCTTGCCGCTGGCGAAACCACTAAGCACCGCGCCGGCCACGATTACCGGCGTGGCGGTGCCGCGCAGACTCAGGGCCGGCTCGCTGCGGTCCACGCTCCAGAGTCGCTTGCCGGTGGCGGCTGCGAAGCCGGTGAGCCGGCCGTCCACCGACTGCACCGCCACCACGCCGGACTCGGCCGCGGGCGGCGCCAGCACCTCGCTCGCAACCTGCGCACGCCACAGCACCTGACCCTTGATCGGGTCGAGCGCCACGACCACGCCTTTGCGCGATGCCACCAGCACCAGATCGTCTCCGAAACCGGCGCCGCCCGTGACTTCCAGGTCCAGATCGGTTCGCCACAGTTCCTTGCCGCTGTCCTGCGCCAATGCGCGCACACGGCCCCGGGTGTCGACAACATAGACCGTACTGCCGTGCAGCACGGGGACGAGCTTCAGATACTGACGGCCGGGCCCGGTGCCGGTGCTCGCCGACCACAGCTCGGTGACGGCGGCCGCCGGTTCGAAATCAACCAGCGCGGCCGGCGCTTCGACCTGTGTGTCGCCGAACCAACTGCAACTCGTAAGCACCAGCGCCAACCCGATTGTGCTGAGGTGGCGCATCATGGTGTGGGCTCACGCCCGAGATTGTCGCGCTTCATGCTGAGCGCCTGTGCATAGGACGAGCCGCGCGCCAGTGCGACGATCGCCGCCTGATAGGCACGGCGTGCGGCGTGCCGGTCGCCCTTGGCGAGCAACACATCGCCTTTGAGTTCTTCGTACTCCGATGCAAAGCCGCCTGTCTCTTTGATATTCACAAGCGCCAGCGCCGCCTCGGCATCGCCCTGGTCGAGCAGCAGCCGTCCCAGACGCAGGCGTGCGCTGTGTTGCACCGAAACTTCCACGGCGTTGCGCATCGCCCAATCCAAATGCTGGCGTGTACCCACAATGTCCTTTTCGTCGAAGCGCAGACGCGCCAGCAGCAGCGCCGCCTTGCCTGCATACGGCGTCGCCTCGTAATCCTGCATGAGTGTCGTGGCAGTCGCCGTCAGTGCGTCCGGCCTGGCTTGTTGCAGATCGGCCAGCAGGCTCTCGTACAGGAGCGAGGCGGCCTCGGCGCGTTTGGTTTTGTACTGCTTCCAGTAATTGCCACCGCCCAACAGCAGTCCGCCGATCACCACACCGGCGATCAGCGCTGGGCCGTATTGTTTCCACCAGGCCTTGAGGTTGGCGAGCTGGTCATCCGGGGTATAAGCATCCAAGTTCGTTCTCCGTTATCCGTTATGAATTTATGGAAAGCAGGCCTGCGACCGCCATGGATGGCGGAAGTGCGGAAAACGCAGGAGCAGTTTTTCCGCCACAAAATTGGCCAAAATCATATTTCAGTGCGCCGCGCCGCTGCCGAGTCGCGTACGCAGAAAGGCCGCGACATCGGCGAGTCCGACCGGCTGCTGCGGCTCCTCGGCACGCAGGTTTTTTACACTCACCTGCGCGGCCGCGAGTTCGTCCGCGCCGAGAATCAGTACGTAGCGCGCCCCGCTGCGGTCGGCGCGTTTGAGCTGCGACTTGAGCGAACCGCCGCCGCAATGCAATTCGACCCGCAAGCCGGCGTCGCGCAATTGTTCGGAAAGCGCCAGGCCGTGTTCCATGATCTTTCCGTCGCCCAGCGGCGCAATATACACCTGTGGCGAAATCTCCACGCCGGGTACCTGCTGCACTGCCGCGAGTTCCGCAAGACGCTCGATTCCAAGCGCAAAACCAGCGGCCGCGGTAGCCTGACCGCCCAGTTGCTCGACCAGGCCGTCGTAGCGCCCACCGGCGCAGATCGTGCCCTGCGCGCCGAGTTCGCTCGTGACCCACTCGAACACCGTGCGCGTGTAGTAGTCGAGGCCGCGCACCAGGCGCGGGTTGATGCGGTAGGCGATGCCGGCGGCATCGAGAAAATGGCGCAATGTATCGAAATGCGCTCGCGACTCAACGTCCAGATACTCGTGCAAACCGGGTGCGGCAGCGAGCAGCGCCTGCATCTCCGGGTTCTTGCTGTCCAGCACGCGCAGCGGATTGGTCTCGAGGCGCCGGCGGCTGTCGTCGTCAAGCGTCGCCTGATGCGCGCGCAGATACTCGACCAGCACCTGCCGGTAACGGGTGCGCGCCGCCACGGTACCGAGCGAGTTGATCTGCAATTGCAGATCGCGGATGCCGAGCAACCGCCACAGGCGCGCGCTTAAAAGAATCAGTTCGGCGTCGATATCCGGTGTGCCGATGCCGAAGGCCTCGACGCCGATCTGATGAAACTGGCGGTAACGACCTTTCTGCGGGCGCTCGTGGCGGAACATCGGTCCGGCGTACCACAGGCGCTGCACCTGGTTGTGCAACAGGCCGTTCTCGATGCCGGCGCGCACGCAGCCGGCGGTGCCCTCGGGGCGCAATGTCAAACTATCGCCGTTGCGATCCTCGAAGCTGTACATCTCCTTTTCGACGATGTCCGTCACCTCGCCGATAGAGCGTTTGTAGAGCTCGGTTTTCTCGACGATTGGAAAACGGATCTCGCGGTAGCCGTAGGCGCTGAGCACCGTCTCGGCGCTGCGCTCAATGCGCTGCCAGAGCGCCAGTGTCTCCGGCAGCAGGTCGTTCATGCCGCGGATGGCCTGGATGGCCTTGCTCACAGGGTGTGTCTCGGTTCCTGGTT
>CAYJBG010000095.1:0-7595 GCA_964368085.1 uncultured Acidiferrobacterales bacterium
GGGTGAGGATGCCGAAGTGCTGGAGCAACTTGGCGCTGTGGCGCGTGTCCTCGGCCGCGATCAGGCCTACCTCGTTCAAGGTCAGCAAGGCGCGCGGCGAAAGGTCGTCGAGGTTCCCGATGGGGGTCGCAACGATATACAGAACCCCGGGCTGGTTTGACACAGGCGCCTCCGGTTGCGGATACTTCCACGCAGTTTACCCGACACCCGCCATGAAACCGATCTTCGTTCGCAGCCTTCCCCGTTTTTTTCTGCTCGCCGTCCTGCTGGGCCTTACGGCCTGCGAAACTCGCCCGCCGCTGAAACCGGAGCCCGCACGGCCCGAGCCGGCGGCGGTAAGCTTCAAAAACGCGGAGCAGGCCGAACAGGCCGGTGAGTACGTGGTCGCGGCGCGCGAGTACGAGGGGTTGGCCAGGCAGGCCACGCCGCCACAGCGCCAGCACTTCGAACTCAAGGCGGTTGAATCGCTGGTCAAGGCCGGACAGGCGCGCGAGGCGCGCGACAAGCTGCGCGCCATCGACATCACCAAGCTCGACGCATCGTTCCAGGCCCGCAAGCGCATCCACGAAGCACAGCTCGCCGTTCTCGAGGGCCGGCCGGACGAAGCCTTGCGCCTGCTCGCCCAGGCCGAAAAAACACCAAACCTCAATCCGGCGCTGATTGCCGAAGTCTACCGGGTGCGCGCTCAAAGCGAGATCGCGATCGAACACCCGCTCACCGCCGTAAAAACCCTGATCGCGCGCGAAAAGTACATCGCCGGGCGCAACGAAATCGTCAACAATCAACAACTGCTCTGGCAGGCGCTCGCCACCCTGACCCGCGCCCAGCTCGTGCAGGAACTGAAATCCGCGCGCGACCCGATCTTAAGCGGCTGGCTGGAGATGGCCATGGCCGCGCTCGAGAACGCCGGAAGCCGCACGGCGCTGGGAAATGCGATGGACCGCTGGCGCAAGACCCATGCCGGGCACCCGGCGACCGAGGACTTTCTCAGCACCATCGTCCGGCCGCGCCCCGGGAAGATCGGGATCGTGGAGAAGATCGCCCTGCTGCTGCCACTGACCTCCGACTACGCACAGGCCGCCGCCGCGGTGCGTGACGGCTTCCTGGCCATGGATGCGGCCAACCGCAACCCGGACAAACCGAAGGTCAGCGTGATCGACATCGGCGCCGATCCCGCGCAAGCCATCGCGGCCTACGAAGCAGCGGTCAGGGATGGGGCCCAGATGATCGTCGGTCCGCTCGGGCTCGAGGCCGTGGACAATATCGTGAAGAAAACCAGCCTGGCGGCGCCGACGCTGCTGCTCAGCCACGCGACCGATGAAATCGATTCCGGCAAGACCGTGTTCCAGTTCGGTCTGACGCCCGAGCAGGAGGCGATCCAAGCGGCGGAGCGCGCCTGGCTGGATGGCCGCCGCCAGGCGGCGCTGCTCTACCCGAACACCGCCTGGGGACGACGCATGCAGGCGGCGTTCACGGCGGCCTGGCAACGGCTCGGCGGGATTGTGGTGAGCGAGCAGGAATACCTCAGCGGCCAGAGCGACTACACCGACCCGGTGAAGCGCCTGCTCAACATCGTGCAGAGCGAGGCGCGCAAGGAGCGGATCGAGAACCTGGCGAAGATGAAGCTCAAGTTCGAGGCGCGTCCGCGCGAGGATATCGATTTTATTTTTCTCAGCGCCGACGCCCGGCACGCGCGTCTCATCAAGCCGCAGTTGAACTACCACCGCGCGGCGCGGGTGCCGGTATACGCCAGCTCCTACGTGTTCACCGGACGCGGAGACCCGAACCTGGACACCGACCTGAACGGCATCCTGTTCGGCGACATGCCGTGGATGCTGGTGGGCGACGGGCGCGTGGCCCAGCTGCGCGCCACCCTGCAACCCAACTGGCCGCACGCGCACAGCGGACTCGACCGGCTGTTCGCACTCGGCGTGGACGCCTACGCCGTGATTCCGCAGCTGAACCGTCTGAGCAGCGAGAACGCCGTGCGCTTCGGCGGCGTGACCAGCGGCCTGTCGCTGGAGCGCGGCGGACGCCTGCACCGCCAGCTCCTGTGGGCGCAATTCCGCAAGGGTGTGCCGGTGCTGGTGGACACCTTTTTCCGCCACAAGGACCAGTTCAATATCGACACCGGCGCGCCGGACGCGCCGGCGCTGCGCCCGCGTGGCTGAAGCGCTCAACGGCGCGCAGGCGGAAAGCCTCGCCTGCGCGCACCTGGAGCGCGCCGGCCTCAAACTCCTCACTCGCAATTACCGCTGTCCGCAGGGCGAAATCGACCTGGTGATGGACGACCGCGGCACGCTCGTGTTCGTGGAAGTACGCTACCGGCGCTCGGACGCCTTCGGCTCCCCGGCCGAAACCGTCGGCCGGCGCAAGCAGGCGCGTCTGCGGGCCGCCGCCGGGCATTATCTTGTCAAACACGCCGCCGACCGCATCTGCCGCTTCGACGTGGTGGCGGTGAGCGGCGGCGAACCGCATGTCGAATGGCTGCGTAATGCCTTCGGCGCCGCGGATTAGTTGCCCCGCCCTTCCCGCTCCCGGCGGTTTCGTCTAACAGGTTGTTAAAAAAGCCCATCCATGGGCTTTTTCAACCCGCAAAGCAAAAATGTCATTTTTACTTTGCTTCATTTTTCAAACACATACGGCGTGTTTGAAAAATGACGGCCCATCCCTGGGCCGCACGCAGGATGTTTTTCAACAACCTGCTAAGCTTCGCAGACTTCAAGGAGCACCACGAATGCATTCCCGCTGGATGATTGCCACCGTTCTACCGCTGCTCCTGCTGCTTCAAGGCTGCGTGCCTATCCTCATCGGCGGTGCGGCGGCCGGCGCCGGCGCCGCGCACGACCGGCGCACGCTCGGCGCGATCATTGACGATGAAAACATCGAGCTCAAGGCCGCGGCCACCATTGGCCTGGATGCGAACATCAAGAAGCTGGTGCACGTGAACGTCACCAGCATGAACGGCATTGTGTTACTGACCGGCGAGGCGGAAACCCCGGAGGCGCGCGACCAGGTGCTGACCCACGTGCGCGCTGTCAACGGCGTGCGCCGCATCACCAACGAATTGCGCATCGTCGAGCCGAGCGCGCTCGGCAGCCGCAGCAGGGATACGCTTATTACCAGCGCGGTCAAGTCGCGCTTTCTCGTCACCCGGCATCTCGATCCGACGCGCGTCAAGGTCATCACCGAGGCGGATGTCGTTTACCTCATGGGCCTGGTAACGCGCGCCGAAGGCGACCTGGCCACGGAGCGCGCCGCCACCATCGATGGCGTGACCGGCGTGGTCAAGGTCTTCGAATACATCGACTGAAACGAATCGCCAGGCATGCGTCGCATCAAAGGCGCGATTCGACCCGAAGTGCAGGCTCAATCCGGACAAGATTTTCATTCTTGCCGTGTAAATCCACAGAGACACCTGAGTGAAAGCCACGCCCCGACCCGCAACCGCGCTCACTGCTTCATCAACCAGCTCGCCGTTTATCTGCTGATCGGCGGTTATGGTTTGTTGCTTGCGGCAGTCTATATACTTTAAAAGTGTCGCCTGTGTTATCTTGCAGAAAATCCAAGAGGAGAAACAAAATGATCCGTCGCATTCTTGCCCTTTCGATCCTCGGCCTCGGCGCCCTCAGCCTCCCGGCGCAGGCCGCCAATCTCGATTCCATTGGCGCACTCTTGCAGCCCGATTTCCGCCTGCTGTCCGAAGACCTGGGCGCGGCCTTGAGCTACAAGCCGCTCAGCCCGGGCGAGCCCTTGGGCGTCACCGGCTTCGACCTCGGCATTGAAGTCACCGCCACCAAACTTGAGAATTCCGCAGTCTTCGACAATGCCGTAACCGGCACCGCACCCGGCACTTTGTACCTGCCCAGGCTGCACGTACACAAAGGCCTGCCCTTCGGCTTCGACATCGGCGCCTCCTATGCGGCCGTGCCGGACAGCAACATCAAGGTGTGGGGCGCGGAAGTGCGCTATGCCATTCTCAAAGGCAGCACGGCCACACCGGCACTGGCCCTGCGCGGCAGCTACAGCGCACTGGAGGGCGTAAGCCAGCTTAAACTCACTACCACCGGTGTGGACCTGTCGATCTCGAAGGGCTTTGCCATGTTCACGCCCTACGCCGGCGTCGGCAAGGTGTGGGTACGCAGCTCACCGGACGCGAGTC
Organism: uncultured Acidiferrobacterales bacterium; assembly: GCA_964368085.1. Classification (GTDB taxonomy): domain Bacteria; phylum Pseudomonadota; class Gammaproteobacteria; order Acidiferrobacterales; family UBA6901; genus UBA6901. The sequence goes on from CAYJBG010000095.1 coordinate 4,163, forward strand.
TCCCGCTGCTCGAAGAGGACTTCGATCTCAGCAAGGTGTTCGTCGGCGTCAACATGAACCTCGCCGTGATCAACATCGCCATCGAAGGCGACAAGACCGGCGACGCGACATCCTACGGCATCAAGTTCGGCTGGCGGTTCTGAACGTCGTCACGCACCCGATCTGGCGTCACAATAAAAAACCGGGCTGGGGCGCCCAGCCCGGTTTTTCAGTCGCTCAAACAGCGGTCATTGTCTCGTTTGTGTAGCCGCGTCCCACACTATCATTGCGAGATGCGCAACACCCCGGTAGGGTGGGCACGTCATTCGTGCCCACGCGTTGTGATTTGGTTCTAAATGGCGACTCTGATCGTCGCGGTGGAGCTCGCAGGTTGGGGTGAATGAAATGAACCCCAACGACTGTGACGCGCAAGGTATTGTTGGGGTTCGCAATACTCACCCCAACCTGCCGTGCTAAAAACAATCATTGCCATTTATATTCAAATTATTGATTTTCGTCTTGCGAAGCATTTTTAATAACAAATTTCTGAAGAATCTGAGTACAGGATAGAAAATCCTGGATAGAGTCCGGGAGCGAAAAATCAAAGAATTGATGCGATTGAACATGCTGGATTGACCGCCGATCAAAGCCAAGGCATGAATCGCATCGGATGCGTAATAAATCACATCCCCCATTTTTAGAACCATTCCCTGATCGATATCGAGACCCGCGGCAGTGATTTCGTCCATTATTTCGCTCGGTACCCTGGCGTCGACCAGTTTCAGCTCTCCCACGGATTTTCTGATTCGGATCATCCGGCAATAATTGTCACAGACGGGACACTGTTTGTCGTATACCAGTAATATTTTATTGCCATCCATTTTCTACACCAATTTTTCCCAATGCCGCCATTGAGCGGGCGAAGCCTGCTTGCGAAGGTCCGTCTCGAATCGCTTGTTAGCGCGCATTTGGGTACGGTGTCTGGCCGCTAGTGTAGTGCTTCATCCTGTTTGGAACTTAAGCGCAGGGTTCCTTCCCCTTCAAGGGGAAGGACAGGATGGGGATGGGTGTTCAGACTCGACACCTTCAACCCCATCCCCTCCCTGACCCTCCCCTTGAAGGGGAGGGTACCTGCAAGACCGGAAGGTCCGTTGAATACGAAGCACTACACTAGATATCGGCGCCCAATTCACGAGTGAGTTGGGCGGCCGGAATCTCCCTGCATCCGCTTGCATTCTGGCCGGACCACAGAGGCGAGAAATCACCGGAGCCCCGGCTTTCGGCTTTGGCGCGCAAGGGCGCGATGGCGGCGGTGGCAAAGGGGAAAGCGGGTGCAGCGGTGCTGATCGGCCCAAGCTCTTTCATGATGCGGTTCATGATTCCGCGTGCGGGTCGGCCCGTGAAAAGGTTCGTGAGCGCCGTATGGCGAGCGGCCTCACTCTTCAGTGCGGCGCGATGTACTACGCTTGTGGCAGCTTCAGGGCAGAGCAGATAAGCCGTTCCAATCTGCACGCCGGCTGCGCCGAGCGCCATAGCCGCCGCAACACCTCTCACATCCGCGATGCCGCCGGCAGCAATGACCGGAACCTTCACTGCCCGCACTATTTGCGGCAACAGTGCAATCGTGCCAACTTGAGAAGTCAAATCATCCGACAAGAAAATGCCGCGATGGCCGCCCGCCTCAAGACCTTGCGCGATGATGGCATCGACCCCATGTGCTTCGAGCCAACGCGCCTCTTCAACGGTCGTGGCCGACGCGAGAATCTTCGGGCCCCAGGCCCTCACTCGCGCCAGCAATTCGGCCGATGGCAAACCAAAATGAAAACTCACCACGGCGGGCTTGAATTCATTTAGCACGTCGGCGGCTTCGGAACTGAAGGGCGCGCGCCCCGGCCCGGCGGGAATGGTGTCTACATCGATTCCATGCTCTTTGTAATAGGGCGCAAGCGCAGACCGCCAAGCCGCTTCGCGCCCGGCGCTGGGCGTGGCGGGTGCGTGGCAAAAGAAATTCACGTTGAAGGGCTTGCTGGTTTGCGCCTTGATCGTCGCCAGTTCTTTGCGCATGGCGTCAAGACTGAGCATGGCACAGGGCAGTGAGCCCAGCGCGCCGGCATTGGAAACCGCCACCGCCAGCGCGTTACCTTGCACACCCGCCATGGGGGCTTGAATGATCGGTAGCTCGATTCCCAAGAGTCGTTGCAGTGTCATCGTCTGAACTCCGTTTGCTTTACATTCTCGGAACAATCTCGTAGATGCTTGGCTTGACCGAGAATCCCGTTATGGCGCCCGGCGTGCCAGCACGGCGGTTGATGAGGCGCGACGCTCGCGGCGCGTCCGGTTCGGCGGCAGGTTATGCGACAAGCTCTTGCAGTAAAGAAAACCCTTCACGCCATTCCCCTAAACCACTTTCTGAGTTGATGTGCCCCGCGGTCCCAATGTTCACAAAACGACCGCCCCACGCCGACGCGCAGAAATTTGCGAACTCGAGAGTGCCATAAGGATCGTTGGAACTCGCGACCACGATACTTGGAAATGTAAATGGCCTGATCGCCACGGGTGAGAACCCAACAGCTTCTTTTGGAAAGTTGGGGCCGTCGGGGTTCGGTGGAGCCACCAACAACGCGCCCGCAACCCGAAGCTTGGTGCTCGCCGCCCAATGAGCCACAAGAAGGCACGCAAGGCTGTGTGCAACCAGTACCGCGCCTGTACCGGTCCGAGCTACTGACTTTTCCAAGACTGCAAGCCATTCCTCACAAACCGGGCTATCCCAGTCACGTTGTTGAACGCGCACAAATGAGGGATTCGTCTTTTCCCAATGGCTTTGCCAATGTTGCGGCCCGGAGTTGCCGATGCCTGGAAGAGTGAGAACAGTTGAGTTCATGACTCCCGCTTCATGTTGCATAATCGGGATAGGGAGTAGCCTCGCAGCTTCTCTCCTCCCACACCACCGTGCGTACGGGACCGTACACGGCGGTTCAATGAACGAATTCCTGTCATCCCGCGAGGGATGGCCGACCTAAACTGCTGAAGACCCTCGCTGGTAAGGCCAGCGATAGCGCCGGGGTTTTCGACAGGCGCCATGGGCCATGCGCGCTTTTGCTGGTGTTCCATGCTTCGCGCACCGACACACCACGTTACCGATTCATGTTTCCTCCTTTGCTTATTGGTGAGACGGCTAACGAGCCTGTAGAAAAACTCTGTTTTCGGATGCCGTCTCACCAGAATCCGCACAGGGCGATAAAAGCGCCACCGTGTTCGTGGGAATTCAACGACAGCGCAGAAAGCCTTCTGTAAAGGTTCTGACGCGGTTTTACGTGAATTTCCATTTCCATCCAACCATTTTGTGACTGACTATTCTTTAAGCAAACAGGCGCAAATTTTGAGTTTTCCTACAGTCTCAACGACCAAGTTCACCGGGCGACGGCGAACGACTTTTGAATTCAGAACCGACGCT
>CAYJBG010000096.1:0-7570 GCA_964368085.1 uncultured Acidiferrobacterales bacterium
TGCGCATCAGCGGCCGGCCGGAGTGGAAGGACATCGACGCCGTGCTCATGCAGTCGCTCAGCAAGCACTTCAGCGCCGCCGCCCAGCTGTTTCCGTTCTTCGCCGCCAACCGCTTCAAGGATCTGGGCTACAACATGCAGCGCTATCGCGCCGGCGAGTACTACCACTGGCACGTGGACAGCGGCCCGGGCGAATTCATGAGCCGCCAGCTGGTGGCGATCTGGTATCTGAACGACGTCGAAGGCGCGGGCGGCGAAACCGAATTCCCGCTTCAGGAGATCAAGCTACGGCCGGAAGCAGGCAAGCTTGTTTTGTTTCCGCCGTTCTGGACTCACCCGCACCGCGCCGTGACGGTGGAGACCGGCGTCAAGTACATCGCCACCACCTGGATCTGTTTCGCTTGATGCGAACCACAACCCTAGCTGGAACCCATCTTAAAAATCCCTCTCCCCGACCGCCATGGATGGCGGAAGTGCCGGGCGCGAAGCCGTCCCCACGGGGACAAACGCAGGAGCAGTTTTCCGGCCTCCGGGGAGAGGGTAGGGTGAGGGGCGAAGTGGCCACAAGGTTGCTGCTCATCACCCTCTCCCTCAAGGGAGAGGGGGTTTTCGAGACGGCTCCCAAGTAATGCTTCCCCTGATCGCGCTCACGATCGTCTGTATCTTTACCTACACCTTCGAGATCGTGTTCGGCCTGGCCGGCACCATCATCTTGCTCACCGTCCTGACCTGGTTGTACGACGCCAAAACCCTGGTCATCTACTCGGCGCTGCCGCAGATTCTGGTCGCCGGCATTGGCCTGCTGCGCTCGCCACGCACCGTGCGCCTCGATGTCCTGGCCGGCATGCTGGTCTTCGCCGGGATGGGCGCGGTGGCCGGCCTGTATCTCTTTTACCAATTTCCCTTGCCGCTGTTCCAGCTGTTGCTGGCCGCCACCATCACCCTGTTCGGTGCCTACCTGGTGGTCTCGCCGCATCGCCTCCGGCTTACGCCGGCGCTGGCGCACGGCCTGGATACCCTGGCCGGATTTTCCGCCGCACTGTTCGGAATCAGCGGGCCGGTCACCATGACCCGTCTCATGGCCACATTTTCCGATAAAACAATTATTCGCAACTATGCGCTCGCGTTCTTCCTGGCGCTGAACCTGTTCCGCGTCGGCGGCTATGTGCTGAACGGCACCTTCACGCTGCCCATTCTGGAGATGATGCTGGTCTCCGGCCCGTTCATCGCCGTGGCGCTGTGGTACAGCAATCAACTGCATTTTCGCGTGAATGAAACACTGTTCCGGCGTGTGGTCGCCTGGGTGGTGCTGTTTGGCGGGTTGTCGCTATTCTTGCGGTAAGCGATATATTTTGTCCGCTGCAAAAGCTGCTATTCCGCCTCGGCCTTCTGTCCGCACTACACTGTACTATTGGGTCCCGCGCATCACTGAACACCCAACGATGCGCACAGTTCTTTCACTTCTTCTTGCACGACGTATCGGAGGTTCGGGGCGTAGACTTTGCACCATACCTCGATATTTTTATCCGAATCCAAAAGTGGGCCGGCATTCTTGTCGCGTTTTAGTTTCAACGTCTCTTTTTCGTAAGAACCGAGAAATTCACCCGTGACCATATTCTGATCTATTTTCCCGACGAATTTCTTTCCTGGTTTTCCGTAAGACCAGAATTCAAGTTCTCCCGTTTTGGAGTCGTACTTCACGTCGCGCATTATGTGGGTTGGCTCACGGCCATCGGCGCATTGCCCATCAATCTCAAAGTGAGTTCCAAACACACGCTCGCCGTACTTCCAAAGACCTACCTGATGACCGGAACAATGCCCGGTCGATACAGTCCTGAAAAAATATCCTAGCTTGGTCATGTTTTGCACAACGGGTAGCTTGTGTGCCGGCACTACGGATTTTGGTGACACCATGGGCTTTGGCCTTGGCTCGACTTTCCACGCCTCAATTTTATTTTTGAACGCGGAAAGATTCTCTGCCTTACTGGGAGAGTAAGGCCCGCCACGTGGCCCGAAGAAATGAATGCTCAGCTTTGGCTCGCCCTTGATTTCTTCTTCCCACGAACCGAGCTTTATCTCAATAGTGAAATCTTCTGGTAAACCCCTTCCTTCGGTATTGATGGAGCTAGCGTAAACCTCAAGTTTATTAAAACCGCAAGGATAGAAAACGTTTGAAACAGACCAATGAGGCGACCAACCGAGGATATACCCAATCCACATATCGAAGCGTCCTGATGGCAAGGACGGATCAAGACGGCGAACATCGAGACCGCGCACGTGTGACAGGATATCCCTCGCCCTCATCCTGTCGATAATGTCGAGGCTTGACGGCCGATTGGGTACCGCCTTTGCCTTCACATCCTTTAATGTTTTTTCCAGATCGGCGATTTGTTCCAAGTCACGGTTTACCCCGAAATCCATCACGCCGCTGCCATTGAAACGGAGGTACGCTGTGTCGTCTTTCTCAACGCCAAAGCTTAAGGCAACGTAAGGGCAATGCCCTTTCGGTGTGTGGACGGTAACTAAATATGAAGCGCACCCGTCCCCTTCAATGTTGCTGTCATATACAGAGCAACTATCCGATTCCCACTCAAGCGGCGTGTCGCCCATAACCGACCCAAGCCATTTCTCAAGCGGGATTTCCGGCATCTTGCGGTGAACCACGGTAGTTATACCGGGCAAAATCTTGCTGACCGGATAAGCCTTCAGGAAATCGATTGCATTTGCACTTCCAAGTTTATCGGCGCCCTTCGCCAACACGGGAGCCGCGAAAAGGACGCAACCAATCAATATGAGCAATCTCCGTCTATTCATGTGTTCGCCTCCGTGCCCCGACTGAATGGGGTCGTTACCCTGATTGTGCTCGTAGCCAATCTGTGGGAAAGGTATGTCCAGGGTAGGCGGCAGTCAAGAACACCTTGTTATCCACTCCGCGCTGCATAAAATGGAGCACGCGGTTGAATGTGCCGGCGCACCCGTGCCGTCATCACGGGCACGGCATCCGGAAAGTAGAGATCGTCATCAGCTGCCGCGACTGACCGGCCATGCAGGCGAAGCGTTCGCAGGACTGCCAGCAAAATAGGTGGCGTCGGCGCGTAGTGGCTTGGGTGGTGCTGTTCGGCGGGTTGTCGCTGTTCTTTCGGTGAGCCATATATAATGCTGTTCCCTGCATAACACGAGACACCCTGTGCTGCTCCGGATTCCTTCAGTGCTCGACCGTGGTGAACTGGACATCGTGCTGCGCCTGTTGTCGCGCGCACCGTTCGTGGACGGCAAACTTTCCGCCGGACTGGCCGCCAGGCGCGTCAAGAACAACCAGGAAGTGGACCGGGGCGCACGCGAACTCGAGCAGCTCAACAATCTGCTCATGAACAAGCTGGTTCAGCACCCGGTGTACCGCAGTGCCGCACTGCCGCTGCGCATCGCCGCGCCCTACTACGCGCGTTACACGCCCGGCATGCACTACGGCGAGCATGTGGACGATCCGGTCATGGGCGTCGACGGTCATCTCTACCGTTCGGACCTGGCGATCACCGTGTTTCTGAACGAGCCCTCGGCCTACGACGGCGGCGAACTCGCGATCCACACGCCGTTCGGCGAGCAGCTGGTGAAGCTCCCGGCTGGCGATGCCGTGATGTACCCCTCCTCCAGCCTGCATCGCGTGGCCGAGGTGACGCGCGGTGAACGCCTGGTGGCCGTCACCTGGTTGCAAAGCCTGGTGCGCGATCCGGCGCGGCGTGAGCTGCTGCACGAACTCAACCATGTGCGCGAACGCATGCTAACCGACGCGCCCGAGTCCGAAGATGCCCGGCTCATCAACAAAACCTATGTCAACCTGGTACGCATGTGGAGTGATCTGTGACGCCCGGACACCCGGCCCTGCCACCGCAATTTTTCCCAGCTGGATAGATTTACCGACATGACACCAAAGAAACCGCTCAAGGACCTTCCCGCATGGTGGTGGGCGGGGCTGCCGCTTGCCATGCTGGTGCTCACACTGATCGCCTTTCTCACTTCGCCGGACATGATGCAGCTGCTCATTGCCAAGGACACAACGGCGAACGGCGGTGGCATTGCCGAGCACGGCACGGTGCTGGTGTTGCTGCCTGGCATTGTCGCGGGCTTCGCCGCGCTGCGCCATTACCGTACACGTCTGCCGTTGTGGCTCACCGGGTGGGTGCTGGCCTGGACATTGGCCTCAATCTATTTTGCCGGCGAAGAGGCGAGCTGGGGCCAGCACTACTTTCACTGGGGCACGCCGGATGCGCTTTCTGGGCTGAACGATCAGAATGAAACCAACCTGCACAACATCGGAAGCTGGCTCGACCAGAAGCCGCGCACCCTGGTTGAACTGTGGGTGGTGGTGGCCGGCCTGTTGCTGCCGTTGTGGTGGCGGATCCGGAAATCCGCGCCATTCGGGGCCAGCGGCTGGCGCGGCTGGTTCTGGCCGAGCTCGGTCGGGATATTGACCGCGGCGGCTTTCCTCGCCACGTTTGTGCTTGGCGTGGCCGCCAGGAAAACCGGCCTGCCGACGCTGCACGCGCTCGGCTCGAACGAGTTGCGCGAGTTCTATATCGCCGTGTTTCTGTCTACTTATCTTCTGTCCATCTGGTATCGGCTGCGCCAACGCGCGTAGACTTCCATCGGGGGCATGCCATGAAACCACCCGTCGCCAAGTCCGAAAAAGAATGGCGCGCGCAGCTCGCGCCCGAACAATACCGGATTACGCGCGAAAAAGGCACGGAGCCCGCCTTCACCGGGCAATACCACGATTGTCACGATGCCGGCGTGTACCGCTGCGTGTGTTGCGGGGCGGAACTTTTCGATTCCGGCGCCAAGTTTGACTCCGGCAGCGGCTGGCCGAGCTTCTTTAAACCGCTGAATCCTGAAAATATCGGTGAGGAAAGCGACACCCACCTCGGCATGCGTCGTACCGAAGTACATTGCAACCGGTGCGGCGCGCACCTCGGGCACGTGTTTCCGGACGGCCCGCAACCGACCGGCCTGCGCTACTGCATAAACTCCGTGTCGCTCAAGCTGGAAAAAAAATAACCGTCAGCGGTAAACGCAGCGGCCTCCGTCCTGCAGCCGCTGACTTGCCGTGACACTGACCGACACGAAGACATCTAATTTTATACATCAGGGACAAGATTCAAGATACAAGGTTAGGGCAAAACCGCACCCGCACGATTTTACTTGTACCTTGTATCTGATGTTAAGCCACCGGGCGCGCGGGATCGCGGATCCATTCACTCCAGCTGCCGGCGTAGAGCTTGGCGCCGGTCAGACCGGCGTGTTCCATGGACAGAATGTTGTGGCAGGCGGTAACACCGGAGCCGCACATCTGGATAACGTGCTCGGGGCGCACGTTATCCATGAGGCCTCCATACAAATCGCGCAGCTCTTGCGCCGATGAAAACCGTCCACTCACGTGCAGGTTGTCTTCGAAAGGAGAATTAATAGCGCCTGGAATGTGGCCGGCGACCGGATCGTGCATTTCGATCTCGCCGTTGAAGCGCTCCTCGGCGCGTGCGTCCATCACCAGCCAGTCGTCCTGTTTCACCGCCTCGGCTACGGTATTTGTATCCACCCACAGCTCGTTGCGCACATGCGGCGTAAAAATCGCCGGCTTCACCTCAGGAGTATCCTTCGTCACGGGTCGCCCCTCGCGCGTCCAGCGTGGCAAGCCGCCATCAAGCAACGCGACTGAGCCGTGCCCGAGCCAACGCAGCAGCCACCACAGACGCGCGGCCATGGCGCCGAAGCTGTCGTCGTAGGCAATAACCTGCTTGGTGTTGTCGATGCCCCACTCGCCCAGCTTCGCGACCAACCGGTGCGGATCGGGTAACGGATGACGGCCGGTCTGCGGCGTTACCGGCGAGGACAAATCATCATTGAGATGCGCATAGCGCGCGCCATTGATGTGGCCAGCCTCGTACGCACGTCGCCCGGCGCCGGGATCGGACAGCGCAAAGCGGCAGTCCACCACCACCCACTGCGGGTCGTGGATATGCAGCGCGAGCGTGTGACAATCGATGAGGGTTTTGTACATCTACAGGCAGGGGCGAGGGGCTAGGGGCGAGGGACTAAGGTGAAATTCGTACCTCGCACCTCGTCCCTCGCGCCTGATTTTAATAGCCGCCCTTGCGGCGCGATTCCGGCAGGCCGGCGATGCGGCCACCCTGCTTGCTCGGATCCTTCGGAAACAGATCGTAAACATCCTTCTGGGTGACGTTCGTTCCCCATTTGTCCGACATCGCCTTGACGATGTGGCGAGTGTTGGGCTGCTCGCCGTTGTGATTGAAATAAGCGTCGCGCAGGTAGTCGATCAGGTCCCAGTGTTTCTGGGTAAGTGTGACTCCCTCCAGCTTGGCCAGGTGTTCGCCCAGCTCCTTGGACCAGTCTTCCTGGCTCACGAGATAACCGGTGGCGGTGGTTTCGATTGTCTTTCCGTTGTACTCAATGCCCATGTTTCCCCCTGAATTAATGCAGCCTGCTTCGTTCATCCTGTCACATTTTTAAATCAGTATAGCGATGCCTTAACCACCGGTAAGCGTGAATAATACAAAGTGCGTGGGTCTATTCCAAGGCCTGCCCGACTTCCCTGATGTCCTTGTGTGGAATGAACAAACCGCAGCCCAGCAGGCGCCGCGGACCCAGACCGCGCTGCTGCAGGATGACGGATTCCTGCTGTGTCAGGTTGGCGAGCATCAAGCTGCGGGTGTGCACCGGCCGCTCGGGCGTGGCGATCACCTTCTCCATACCGCACAGCATTTTCTTCGGGCGTACGCCGAACGCTTGCAGCTCGTGCAGCGTCGTCTGCAAAAAAGCGGCTTCATCCAACCCGTCCGCGCTCACCACATAACGCGAAAAAATAGTCGTGATGGCGCTTAAGCGGCGCAGGCTTGCCTGGTCCACGCGCAGTGCATGACCGGCGACATCGAGCTTGAAGCCAACCAGTTCCTGGGCGGCGTCGATGCGCTGGCGCGGCACGCGCAACACGAGCTTGGTGCGCCGCGACAGGCACAACAGGTCATCGGCGTTCCCGGGGCGCACCCAGCCGTTGCCGGACTCGGCGACGTGGATAGGATGCACGCCGGCGGTGGGTTCTTGTTCAAGCCACGGCAGCGCCGCGCACACCGCCTGCGACAGCGCCCAGGCATGGTCCACGGGCAAAGCGCGGCACTCGATCCGGTAGACGAGATCGACCACGTCGTCCGGAACGACGTAATGTTCATCTTTGTTTTCTTCCTGCCAGAACATGGGCGCTGCTTAGTTCACCGGCAGGCGTGCATGCAGCGCGTCGCGGTCGAACCACCATTCATCTTGCACCAGCACGTCCACGACATTGCGCAGACGCGGCAGGAACAGCTGCGGGTCGTGCAGCTCAAGCTTGCGTATCCAGAAATCGAAGGCTTCCTGTTTCTCCACGTTGCTGTGGCGGCGCGCCACCGTGCCGAGCAGGTTGTTGGTGTAAAACGCGAGATCCTCGTGGCGCCGGCCCTCGGCGCGCAGATCGACGATGTAATGGGCGGTGGCGGCCGCCACCGCCGCGCCATCCGAGTCGTCCG
>CAYJBG010000097.1:0-7566 GCA_964368085.1 uncultured Acidiferrobacterales bacterium
GCGATGTTCGACCCCAATACGCTCATCATTTCCTACGACAAGGCACGCGGCGAACCGCGCGGCGCGCGCGGCCGCGTCGTCGATCCGAAAAGCCAGAGCCTCGGGCACTGCATCGACTGCACGCTGTGCGTGCAGGTCTGCCCGACCGGCATCGATATCCGTAACGGCCTGCAATACCAGTGCATCGCCTGTGCCGCCTGCGTGGACGTGTGCGATACGGTGATGGACAAAATGGAGTACCCGCGTGGCCTGATCCGCTATACCACCGAGAATGCGCTGGAAGGTAAACCGAGTCGTATCCTGCGCCCGCGCGTCTTGGCCTACGGGGGATTGCTGGCCGCGATTGCTGTAGCACTCGTCATCTCCGTGCTGCTGCGTATTCCGCTGGACGTGGATGTGATCCGCGACCGGAACACCCTGTACCGCGAGACCGACGAGGGCCTGGTAGAGAACGTTTATACCCTGCGCATCCTTAATATGGATAATAGTGCTCACGCCTATCAGTTATCGGCAGATGGCATCGAGAGCCTGCGCATGCAGAGCGACGTCGAGCGTGTGACCATCGAATCCGGTCAGGTGCGCGAGTTGGTGGTACGCTTGCAGGCCGATCCGGTGAACCTCAAGGAACGCAGCAGCCACATACGTTTCCGCGTGCAGGCCGAAGACAGCACCAAACTCGTTGCCACCGAGGAAGCACGTTTCCTCGGTCCCGTCATTCGCTGAGCAAAGAGTCACATGAACGCAATTCGTGCCTGGTACCGCGAGCCGCTCGTCTGGCTCATTATCAGCTTTCCGCTCACCGCCGTGATCGCGGGATTCTTCACCTTGTATCTTGCCATCATCAGCAAGGATGGCCTGGTGGTGGACGACTACTACCAGAAGGGAAAGGAAATCAACAAGTCACTGGCGCGCGACCGTGCCGCCGCGCAGCACGGCCTGCGTGCCGGCGTCACTCTCGACGCCGCCAAACAGGAAGTCGTTGTTCAACTCAGCGCCGCCAAGCACCAGTCCCTGCCAGACGCACTCAAGGTCCGCTGGTTGCATGCCACGCGCGCCGGCTTCGACCGGACACAAATGCTCATTCGCTCACCCGATGGCCGTTACCGCGCCGCTTTCCCCGAGCTCGCGCCCGGTCACTGGTATGTGCAGATCGAGGCACAGGACTGGCGCCTGCAAGGTTCATTGCGTGTTCCCGGAGAGGTGCGTTTGGAGCTTGCTCCAGCGCCCACCGCCGCAGCGCCAGCGGAATAACTCACAGAGATAACCCCCCGGCACCGCCGGAGGACTCACCCGGGTTTGACCTCTGCGGCGTTCGAATTCAGAACAAGCCGTCTCGATGTGACTTTCCCTCCCCTTCAAGGGGAGGGCGAGGGTGGGGATGGGGTGGCCTCGGCACGTGCAAGACACACCCATCCCCCTCCCAACCTCCCCCTTGAAGGGGGAGGCGGTGTGATGACATCCGCTGCCTTCAGGCGGCTCACGGTGTTGTGGCGCTTATCGAATTAAGCCCACAACTTTGCCGGGATCAGTTAACTCCGCCCATTTGCGCAACAGGACATGGACAAGCAGCAATGATTGGCGACGCCACACTTCTTTCCGCATTTATCGTCGGTCTGCTCGGCTCCACCCACTGCCTCGGCATGTGCGGCGGCATTGTGAGCGCGCTGACCTTCGGAGTGCGTGCCGACCTGCGCCGGTCGCCGTGGACACTGGGCCCGTATCTGTTCGCCTACAACGCCGGGCGCATCAGCAGTTATGTCGTCGCCGGCGTCACCGCCGGTGCCTTGGGCGCCGGTGCCTTTGGTGTGTTGCCGTCGAGCGCATCGCGCTGGGCGGTGAAGCTCGTCACCGGCGGCTTCATGATCGCGCTGGGACTCTATCTCGCCGGCTGGTGGCCGGGGCTACAGACGCTGGAAAAATGGGGCGGTGTGTTGTGGCGGCGTATCGAACCGCTCGGACGAAAGCTGCTACCGGTGGATCACCCGCTCAAGGCACTGGCCTTCGGCCTGGTGTGGGGCTGGCTGCCGTGCGGCATGGTGTACGCCATGCTCGCCTGGGCGCTGACTTCCGGTTCGGCCGAGCGGGGCGCTTTGCTGATGCTGGCATTCGGGCTTGGCACATTACCGATGCTGCTCAGTATCGGCGCCGCCGCCGAGTGGCTCAAGGACGTCGTGCGCCAACCGTGGGCGCGGCGCGGCGCCGGTCTCATCGTTCTGCTCTTCGGGCTGTTCACTATTTTTGTACCTGGTAGACACGAACACTACACCAGCAATCTATCCGGTAACGGGTTGCATGATGTGCGCGAGCAGCACGCCCATTGATCACCGGTTAGCCACACGCAGGGTGTCAGTGGTGTGCGGCTTGTGCAAATCCAGAGCGATTCAGTTTATCTTTAGAGTTTACTGTTAAGCCATCCCGATCGGCGCTACTCGTCGTCGTTACGCACTTCAACCTGGCAGACCTTCTTCCGATTCTTTCATGGATGTCCTCGTGCCCCTGCGCCAGCTCCTGGTTGAGGGCTCCGAATATTGGATGAATCAGGCCCAATTTGTATCGATATTCTCAATGGCTGCCGGGGTGCCAGTAGCCATGATTATTGATGTAGCGAACATGTTTTTGGCACAAATCCTGCAGAAGATGCGTTACTCCGTGCTTTATCAGGAGCGTGACAAGCAGGCGGACAGGGTTGGTTATCAAGACATAAGCTTGCAATTGACGCTGATTGTGCCCGGCAACCCCATGAAGATCAGCGAGATAGCGCTGGTGTTTCTGTTTGTCGCAGAACAGAACCCGAAGTTGTGACCGGGCCGATTAACGTTCCGATATGCACCGGCAGGATTTATGCCGTGTTTGCGGGACATTAGACGCTTCCATGTGGCGCAGAACCTATTATTGATAGGAATGAGATTTTCCGGGCTATGCTAAACAAACTACGATTGGTCCTCAGTTTCATTGGAATGGACCGTGTAATGGAGGAAATCGCCACGCCATACCGAAGAGAACGGTGTCATCCGAACTCGCTCAGCGGGAGGAAGCCGATGTGGGCCATTAGACCCGCAATGCCCGTCCTTGGGGCAGTTAAAATTTCTCAACGGTGAGGCACGCGATGGACGCCGCGGGTAAACCAAAAATGTTACCGGATTCGAGTAAAGCCTTTCGGGAGAGTGATGAACGCTTGCGAATCATCCTCGACCTTTCCTCCGATTGGTATTGGGAACAGGACAAAAGCTTCCGTTTCACCCTGATCACGGGTGACGCTCTCGCAAAGTCGGAGATCGACCCCAAGGCTTACCTCGGGACGGCACGCTGGGATCACGGCGCGGTTCCGATCGTCGATGATGGCAACTGGGACAAGCACAAAGCTGTTCTAGAGGCGAGACAACCTTTTACCGATTTCATTTTCAAGCGCCCCTCGCCACAGGGCAACGTGCGTTACATCAGCACCAGTGGTCAGCCGATATTCGACGGGAAAAATCGATTCACGGGTTACCACGGAACCGCCAGGGACGTCAGCCGGCTGGTGCAAACGGATTTGCGGCTCAAAATTGAGCATGCCGTGACACGCGTGCTGGAGGCGTCAAACGACATTGCCGAGGCGACACCGCAGATCATTCGCGTTATCTGTGAGACGCTCGGTTGGTCGTGCGGTTCGCGCTGGGAACCCGACGAGCGAAATCAGACCATCCGTTGCGCCGAGACCTGGGGCGCCGCATCCGCCGGCATTGATGCATTCCTTGAGGCCACGCGGCACCTGGCGCACTCGGCGCAACTCGGCGGCCTGAACCGGCGCGCCTGGGTGGAACGCAAACCGGTGTGGATTCGCGACGTCACCCGGGAAGCGACTTTTCGCCGCGCGCCCGATGCGCTGAAGTCCGGGCTGCACAGCGCTTTCGCCTTCCCGATCAAGGCGGGCGCGCAGGTGATCGGCGTCATGGAATTTTTCAGCCGGGAGATTCATCAGCCCGATGCCGAACTCCTCGACTGCATGACTTACGTCGGCAGCCAGATCGGGCAGTTCATGCAACGCAAGCGCGCAGAAGAAGAGCAACGCCGCTTTCGCGCCGCCATCGACGTGTCGGCGGATCTGGTCTTCCTCGTCGATCCCGTACGCATGCAGTACGTCGATGTCAACGAAACGGCATGCCGGGCGCTGGGCTACAGCCGCGAGGAGTTGCTGACAATGGGCCCGCACGATGTCTTCTCCTTATCGCGCGAAGATCTGGCGCAATACTACGAGCGCCTGATCGCCGGCGAGCTCAGTGAATCGACTGCGCAAGGCTGGTGCCGCCGCAAGGACGGATCGCGCCTTACCGTCGAATCATTCGCCCGCGCCGTGTCCTTCGCAAAGCGACATACCGTTGTGGTCGTTGCGCGCGACGTCGATGCGCGCGAGCGCGCGGAGCAGTTGCTGAAGCTCGAGCACACGGTGACCCGCTCCCTCGCCGATGCGGACAACGCCCCGGCGGCGCTGAAGGCGGCGATCCGCGCCGTGTGCGAAACGGAGGGCTGGGAATTCGGCCGATACCTTTCTGTTGACAAGCAGGCGGGGGTGCTGCGCTTCGGCGAGGCTTGGGGTGTACCGAGTGAGGAAATCCAGCGCTACCTAGAGGAGTCACGCGACATGGTTTACGGCCCCGGCGTCGGAATAGTCGGCCGGGTTTGGCAGTCCGCCCAACCCCTGTGGGTGTCTGACATCAGTGACGACACCCGTGTTGCACGCTCTACGCTGGCGCGTGAAACCGGCATGCATGGCGCATTCGCGTTTGCGGTCGAGTCCGCGGGGAAAACGATCGGTGTGCTCATCTTCCATAGCCGTGAAATTCGCGAACCGGATGAACGGCTTCTCCAGGCGATACGCGTGATCGGAAGCCAGATCGGCCAGTTTGTCAGGCGCAAGCAGGCCGAAGAGGCATTGCGCGAGAGCGAAGAACGATTCCGTGGTTTGTCGGCGCTCTCCTCGGACATGTTCTGGGAGCAAGACGATCAATACCGTTTCACATCGTTCAGCGGGGTTGGTTCGGGAAAGATGTCTCAGGATCAGGTTGATCACATTCTGGGAAAGAAGCACTGGGAGCAGGACTACATAAACATGACCGCGGATGACTGGGCTGTGCACATGGCGATACTCGATTCGCACCAGCCATTCCGGGACATGGAATTGTGCCGGGTGGATCCGACGGGCAACAAGTTCTGGGTCAGCTTCAGCGGCGAGCCGGTGTTTGACTCTTTCGGGTCGTTCAAGGGTTATCGCGGCGTCGGCAAGGACATCACCGCACGCAAGCAGGACGAGGAGCAGATCCAGTACCTTGCAAATCACGACGCGCTGACCTCGCTGCCGAACCGGGCCATGTTCAGCCAGGTGCTGAACCTCGCACTTCAGAACGCGCGGCGCTACAACCGCTCATTCGCCGTATTGTTCATCGACCTGGACCGCTTCAAGAACATCAACGACACCCTGGGTCACGAGGCCGGAGACAAGATGCTGCAGGAAATGGGCAGGACCCTCACTCAGACCGTGCGCACGAGCGACGTCGTTGCCCGGCTGGGCGGGGACGAATTCGTGGTGCTGGTGCAGGGAGTAAACGAAGCGCGGCAGGTCGAGCCGGTCGCGCGCAAGATACTCGCCGCCCTCACCAACCCGATGTTCATCAACGGGCAGGAATGCCGGGTAACGGCAAGCATTGGCATCTGCATGTATCCGGCCGATGCACAGGACGAGCAGTCGCTGATGCAGAACGCCGACATCGCCATGTACCGCGCCAAGGAGGAAGGCAAGAACACTTACCGGTTCTACTCCAAGGACATCAATGCTCACTCGTTCGAGCGGCTGGCGCTGGAGACGAGCCTGCGCCACGGCCTGGACCGCAACGAATTTTTCCTCCACTACCAGGCCAAGCTCGACCTTCACACGGGGCTTATCACAGGCGTGGAGGCGCTGCTGCGCTGGCAGCATCCTGAACTCGGTCTGGTATCGCCCGGCCAGTTCATCCCGCTCGCCGAGGAAACCGGACTGATCGTGCCGATCGGTAAATGGGTGCTGAATACGGCCTGCGCGCAGAATATGGCCTGGCAAAAATCAGGCTTGCCGGCCTTGCACATGGCGGTCAACCTCTCGGCGCGCCAGCTCGCCGACGATAACCTGGTCCAGGACATCGCCGCGGCGCTGCGGGATACTGCCATGCCGCCGGGATTGCTGGAGCTGGAGCTCACCGAGAGCATGCTGATGCAAGACGCCGAGCGCGCAGGAAGGCAGCTCATCGCCATCAAGGAACTGGGCGTGCGGCTCGCCATCGACGACTTCGGGGTCGGTTATTCCTCGCTTGCTCATCTCAAGCGTTTTCCAATCGACACACTCAAAGTGGACCGGTCCTTTATCCGCGACCTGCCACAGGATTCCGAGGACCAGGCGATCACCAAAGCGATCATCGCCATGGGCAAGAGTCTCAATCTCACCATCGTCGCTGAAGGGGTCGAGACGCTGGAGCAGGAGACTTTCCTGCGCGAGCACGATTGTGACGAAATGCAGGGATATTATTTCAGCCGGCCCATCACGGGCGACCAGTTCGCCGACCTGCTGCGGCGGCGCACCGAAGCCTCACGGCAACACGAGAAGCCAGCGCTAAAGTAGCAGCGCCGATGCGGCCTGCAGTTTGTGTGTTCTTACCGGTCGAACAAATAATCCATCCCGATCGGCGCTACTCGTCATCGCAACGCACTTCGACCTGCGGCAGACCTCCTTCATCGACCGTGACGTAAATGTTTATCGGCCTGCAACAAACCTGGCAGTCCTCGATGTATTCCTGGGAGCCGGCAGAGCAGTCGACCAGCAGGGTGATTCGCTCACCGCAATACGGACATTCGATTTCTATTTCGTTCTGCAGGCTCATGAGCTGGCCTCGTTGAAATGTCCGGGGATATTTAGCCCGCGTAGGTTGGGCTGAATGAAATGAAGCCCAACATCTCAGCGCTCACCATAACCGTTTACCCCATCGTCCGCTGACACGCCCCAATCCGGCGTCAATATTCCCCGTTCAATGTAACCGTGTAGCGTCGAATGCGGCCAGTCTACAGGTCGGCGGACCAGACCATGTTTCACCGGATTATAATGGATGTAATCCACATGCCGCGCCAGATCGGCCTCATCCCGGATTTGGTGTTCCCAATACCGTCGTTGCCAGATACCGCGTTCCCGTTTGGTCTTGCGGCTGGCGCGGATACGTTCGTCTTTTGGCAAGTGTCGCGAGAATCCGGCCTTAATCTGTGACCAGCGCAATGGATAGTTGGCATCGCCCGGCGGCAGGCGCCAGATGGCGTGCAGGTGTTCGGGCAACACAACCATCGCCAGCGTGACAAAGGGATGTGTCTGCTTCACCCTCTGTATGACCGCGCGCAAATCCTCGATATATCGCACCAACAAATCCGAATGCCGCTCGGCCAGGTTCACGGTGAAAAAATACGTTCCGCCTGTTGTATTAGCCCGCCGGTAGCGCATTGGCTCATCCTTTCCTTGGGATTGAGCTGCCCCGCCTTTATCGGACACACCATTCAAGCACCTCGCCATTCTCG
>CAYJBG010000098.1:0-7541 GCA_964368085.1 uncultured Acidiferrobacterales bacterium
TTGGTCTTGAGGCCTTCCATCACCTGGAATCCATCCAGGCCGGGCATCTGCAGGTCGAGCAGGATCAGGTCATAGCGGTTTTTGCGATGCAGCGCGCAGACTTCCTGCGGATTCATGGTTGAGGCAACGTTGGTGTAGCCGGCCTCGCTCAGCAATTGCTCAAGCAGACTGATATTGGACTCCTGATCGTCAACAATCAGGATGCTGGCGCTCAGAATGTCGGTGGCGCTAACCATCAGGCCTTTTCCTCTTGGGTTGCGCGGGCCGATTGCACAACCGCAACTGACCGTGCACATCTCGCTCCTGGCGAACGATCAGATTAGCACCACAGCGGAATGCTCACAAAAAAAGCTTATTCAGCATCCGCTAATGTTCTAAAACGCTCCCATCGACAAACGCTATCATCGACATCTTGTGCTATCCGGGTGCACCGCAGCTGGCTATCCCAGCACTGTTTGCGTTCTCACAGGCCGCCTGACACACCGTCCGATCGGGCCGGAATCTCCGTCATTTCCCCCACCGGTTTGATTTCCCGCTCGATTCGTCGTTGCAGCAGTCACTTATTTCAGAGAGGGGTTTCTGTGTCGCGGCAAGCGAAGCCCCGACATGAATACGTCCGCTGGCGGTGCGACGACAATCGATGTAAGAGAACGAGAGAACGCCGGCGGCGTGCCACCGTCTTGGCTCGCCGACCCGACTCGACACGCGATCAAAACCAGAAATCGCTGAACGCGTTTGCGAATACCCTCACAAACCCGGAGCGGCCTGCTTCCCTGGTTTGGTTGCCGTGGACTTCTATTCGTGGCAGTCGTTACGGCCGGCTTAACTGCGTGCGCTGTGCAAGACGCTCGACATCAAGCTCAACGAGATTCCGGACTGCATCTGCTGCGGCGCGTCCATCGGCCACGCCAGCGAACAGCGCGATGGCGCGGGGCTTCGACCCGACTGTCGTCTTGACCCGTGAGGGGCGGAACGGTACGGTGAGGGTGAAATGGGGGTTGAATTTTCCATCCTTCCGCGGCGCACGGCGATGCACGGCCATATTCAACACCCTGTCAGACTCATAATTCCGGCCAACGCATGAAGATTGGGATACCGAAGGAGCACAGGAACGGCGAGACCCGTGTGGCCGCCACACCCGAGTCGGTGAAGAAGCTGCGCGCGTTCGGATTCGAGATCGTGTTCGAATCCGGCGCCGGTGAAGGATCCCACTTCTACGACAATTCATACCGTGCGGCGGGCGCCGGGATCAGCGACCGCGCGGCGTCCTTCGGCGCCGACATCGTCTTCAAAGTCGACAAACCCACGCGCGACGAGATCCGTCTGATGAAAAACGGCGCGGCGTTGATTTGCAACCTGGATATGTGCCACGACGACGGCAGCTGGAGCGCGCTCGCCGAACAGGGCGTGGAGGCGTTTGCGCTCGAGATGATTCCGCGTCTCTCGCGCTCCCAGACCATGGACACGCTCACCTCGCAGGCCAACATCGCCGGCTACCGCGCCACCCTCGAGGCCGCGCGCCTGTTCGGGCGCTTCCTGCCGATGATGATGACCTCCGCGGGTTCCGCCAAGCCGGCGCGCGTGTACGTGCTCGGCGCCGGTGTCGCGGGTTTGCAGGCCATCGCCACCGCGCGGCGCCTCGGTGCACAGGTGTTCGGCTACGACGTCCGCACAGAAGTAAAGGAGCAGGTGCAATCGCTCGGCGCGAAGTTCGTCGAGTTCGACCTCGGCGAGTCGGGCGCGGGCGCGGGCGGTTACGCCAGGCAGCTCTCGCCCGCGGCGCGTCAAAAGCAACAGCAGATGCTGACCGAGGAACTCAAGAAGGCCGATATCATCATTTCCACCGCCCTCATCCCCTGCATGCCGGCGCCGGTGCTCATCACCGAGGAATCGGTCAAGGACATGCGCGATGGCGCGGTGATCGTGGACATGGCCGCGGCCACCGGCGGCAACTGCCCGCTGACCGAACCCGACCAGGTCGTGATCAAACACGGTGTGGTGATCTGCGGCTACACCAACTTCCCGGCGCTGATGCCGTCGGATGCAAGCTCGTTCTTCGCGCGCAACCTGTTCAATTTTGTGCAGCTCATCGTGGACGCGAACGGCGGCGCGCTGAAGTTCAAGGATTTCCTGGCCGACGAGATCAGCGCCATGATGCTTGTCACCCACCGGGGCAAGGTGCGTTTCGAGGCCAAGAAGAGCACATGAGGAGCCGACCATGTCCGAACTGATGATCGCGTTGTACATCTTCGTGCTGGCCTGCTTCGTGGGCTACTGGGTGGTCTGGGGCGTGACGCCGTCGCTGCACACCCCGCTCATCTCGCTCACCAACGCCATCTCCGGGATCATCATCGTGGGTGCGATCCTGGTCGCGGGCTTCGACGACGTCGGGCCCCTGGCCGAGGCAATCGGGTTCTTCGCAGTGCTGCTCGCGTCGATTAATATCTTTGGCGGTTTCGTGGTGACCAGCCGCATGCTCGCCATGTTCAAGAAGAAGAAATAAGGAAGCGGCATGCGCCTCGGACCGGATCTTCTCGCCCTCGTCTACCTTGCCGCGGCGGTGCTGTTTATTCTCGGCCTCAAAGGCCTCACCCATCCGGCCTCGGCGCGGCGCGGTAGCAGCTACGCGATGGCGGGTATGGCACTGGCGATCGTCGCCACCTTATTGAATCCCGCGGTGAAGTCTTACGGCTTCATCATCGCCGGGCTCATCGCCGGCGCGGCGATCGGCACCGCCATCGCGCTCAAGATCAAAATGGCCGCGATGCCGCAGCTGGTGGCGGCGCTGCACAGCTTCGTGGGTCTCGCGGCGGTGCTCGTGGCCGTTGGCACCTACCTCCCCCGTGGGCAGAAGGGCGCCCTCGGCGCCGTGCTCCTGGGCGAGCTGTTCGCGGGCGCGTTCATCGGCGCGATCACGTTCACCGGCTCGCTGGTTGCGTTCGGCAAGCTTCAGGCGCTTATTTCCGGCAAGCCGCTGCGGTTCAAGGGCCAGCACCGGCTGAACCTGGTGCTGGCACTGGTAATGATCGGCTGCGGCGCGCAGTTCGTGCAGCACGATCAGCTGTGGATTCTGCTGGCGGCGATATTCATCGCGCTGGCGCTCGGGGTCTTGCTGATCGTGCCGATCGGCGGAGCGGACATGCCGGTAGTGGTGTCGATACTCAACTCCTACTCCGGCTGGGCCGCCGCCGCGACCGGCTTCACACTGTCCAACCACCTGCTCATCATCACCGGCGCGTTCGTTGGTTTCTCGGGGGCGATACTTTCTTACATCATGTCGCGGGCGATGAACCGTTCGATCGTTTCGATCATGCTCGGCGGCTTCGGCGGGGGCAAGGCAGACGACCCAGGCGCCGCCGCCGCGGCCGCCGACAAGGGCATCAAGACGGCTGCGGTCGAGGACGCCGTGTTTCTCATGGCCAACGCCTCGAAGGTGATTATTGTTCCGGGCTATGGCATGGCGGTGGCGCAGGCACAGCACGCGCTCAAGGAGTTGATGGATATTCTCGAAGGCAAGGGTGTCGGGGTGAAGTTCGCCATCCACCCGGTCGCCGGACGCATGCCGGGGCACATGAACGTGCTGCTCGCCGAGGCCGACGTGCCCTACGAAAATGTGTCCGAAATGGACGAAATCAACCCCGAGTTTTCGACCACCGACGTGGTGCTCGTCGTGGGCGCGAACGACGTCACCAACCCCGCGGCCAAGAAGGATAAGTCGAGCCCGATCTACGGCATGCCTATCCTCGACGTGTACAAGGCCAAGCACGTCTTCTTCGTGAAGCGCTCGATGAAGCCCGGCTACTCGGGTGTGGACAACCTGCTCTTCTACCAGGACAACTGCTCGCTCGTCTTTGGCGACGCCAAGGATCTCGCGGAGAAGATGGCGGTCGAACTCAAGGCGGTTTGAGAGACCGGCCTAGCAGGTTGTTGAAAAAGCCCATCCATGGGCTTTTTCAACCCGCAAAGCAAAAATGTCATTTTTGCTTTGCTTCATTTTTCAAACACATACGGCGTGTTTGAAAAATGGCGGCACATCCATGTGCCGCACGCAGGTTGTTTTTCAACAACCTGCTAGACCATCAATGGCCTCGACCGGCATACCACTGTGTCCGTAACCGGAAGGATTATGCGAGCGGAGAGCGTGGTGTAACCGCGGCATCCTGGTTCACCGGTATCTGCGCTTTTAATAACTCCGCGAATTGGTCCGCTGGCACGGCCTTGCTGAAATAAAAGCCCTGGAATTCGTCGCAGGCGTGTACACGCAAAAAATCGCGTTGTTCCTCGGTTTCAACACCCTCGGCGATTACGGTCTTGCTCAAGGTCCGGCCCATTGCAATAATAGCCGCGGTAATGGCGTTATCTTCGCCGCCAGTGGAAATGCCGCGAATAAACGAGCGATCGACTTTGATGGTGTCGATGGGAAACTGCTTGAGATTGGCGAGCGACGAATAACCTGTTCCAAAATCGTCAAGGGCGAGCTTAATGCCCATCTTGCTGAGCGCAGTCAATACTTTCATGGTCTTTTTCGTGTCGAGCATGAGCATGCTTTCGGTAATTTCCAGTTCCAGGAAAGTTGCTTCCATTCCGGCTTCCTTGAGTATGGACGTTATATCCGACAAAAGATTCTCGTCGGAAAACTGCCGCGCCGATAAATTGACGGCCATGCTCAAACGCGGCAGTCCCTGTTCCTGCCAGACCTTGTTTTGCATGCAGGCCGTCTTGAGCACCCACCTGCCAATGGGACAGATTAAACCCGTCTCTTCCGCGATCTGGATAAATTTCCCGGGCGCCACTATTCCAAGCTCAGGATGCCGCCAGCGCAGCAGCGCTTCCATGCCGGTTATCCGGCCGGTGCGAAGATCTATCTTTGGCTGGTAGTGAAGCTCGAATTCGTTATATTCCAACGCGCGTCGCAGGCCCGATTCCAAGGCAAGCCGTTCGAGCGAATTGGCGTTCAGCTGCGCGGAATAGAATTGGTAATTGTTCTTGCCCACGGTCTTCGCCTGGTACATGGCGATGTCGGCGTTTTTCATCAGCGACTGTTCGTCCTGGCCGTCTTGAGGGTAGATGCCGATGCCGATGCTCGCCGTGACGTGGAACTCCTGGCCGAGCAGGATAAACGGCTGGACGATGGCGGTAAGCATCTTTTGCGCGACTACCGCGACAAGCTCCTTCCTGTCCAGCGTTTCCAGCAGGATCACAAACTCGTCACCGCCCAGGCGGGCGACGGTGTCGCTGGCGCGCAGGCAAAGCCTCAGTCTTTTGCCGACCTCTTGCAGCAGTGCGTCGCCGGCTTCGTGCCCGAGCGTGTCATTGATATTTTTAAAACGGTCGAGGTCGAGAAAAAGTACGGCCAGCCCATTATTGTGACGATGCGCCAGGCTGATTCCATGGTTGAGGAGTGTGCTGAACATACCGCGATTCGGCAGATCCGTAAGACTATCGTGATACGCAAGATATTGAACCCGCTTTTCGGAGCGAATACGTTCCTGCACCTGCTGCTCCAGCAGCGCATTGGCGGAGGAGAGCTCGCTGGCCTGCTTTTCCAGGTTGACGTTTAATTGGCGCAGCTTTTCCGCATGCACCACGGCACGGCTGGTGAGGTGGGTGTCGAAGACCGAAATAAGCAGCGTCGTCGCCAGGAACATGAAGGCAAATCCGCCGATCGCGCCGGCCAGCCACAGGTTGTTGATGTCCTGCGGGCTCACCGTGCAGACGCTGTCCGGCGCAAAAATTGCCGCCGCCATGCCGGTATAGTGCATCCCGGAAATCGCGCCCCCCATGATCAGCGCGCTGCCGAGTTTTTTCCAGAACGCGGACAAAACCGTCTCCGAGCGCAGCTGAAAGGCGATCCACAAAGCGACTACCGATAGGGCTACGGCGAACAGGATCGATAGATTGAACAGGAGCGGCGCATAGCGTATCGGCGGCTGCATCTGCATCGCCGCCATGCCGACATAGTGCATGGACGCAATACCGATGCCCATTAACACACCGGCGCCCAGCAGCCTGAGTACGCCTAAAGTCGCGCTGCTGGCTACGACATAGAGCGCAAATCCCGACACGATAATCGCGATCAACAACGACAGCAGCGTGATCGAGACGTCGTACGACATCGGCATCGGCAGGCGCAAGGCCAGCATGCCGATGAAGTGCATGGACCAGATGCCCGTTCCCATGGACAGCGCGCCGCCGGTCAGCCAATACACCGCTGCTTTACTTCCCTGGGTGGCTGAAACGCGGGAGGCGAGATCGAGGGCGACGCCGGATGCGAAGACCGCAATCAGGATTGAAAGCAGAACCAGCCAGAAGTCGTAACTGACAACCATGCTATTTTCCCCTGTTTTTTTGTTCGCCGTTGTGCGCCGGCCGTATACGCGACGGACTTCCCAGTCTCTCGCGCCCTCGGTCACGACGCGTGGATCGCGCGGCGGCGGTGGGCGGATATCATTATAGTGGTTCTTCGTGCTTTAGCGTGGGTAAAAATCAGCGCGCGCGGCTTGACGCCTGAAATTGCCGCCTGGCAACGATGCTGAAAAGCCTTGGGAGATTGGCGTGAGGAGGCAACGCCTCAAACCCTACGAGAAGTTCGCCGATGACGATCGCGCGTCATTGGGAGGGCGTCGCCGCCCACTGAGGTCCTCGCCTCTGCGGACACCTGGTTAAGGAACAACTCTCTATCGCTTAGGTGGAACGCGGCAGACTGCTGGGACTGTCGAGCCAGTCGAGCAGTGGCCGCCAGCGCACGAAATCCCAGGTCGGACGAGATTCGCCCAGCTCGCAGATGCCGAGGCCACGGGCATCGGCGAGTGCATAGCTCGGCGAGTCGGGCAGCGTGGCGACGAACGGAATCCTGAGGCGTGTGAGAAAGCGCTCGAGAGGACGGTAGATCCGGCCCGGAACGCTTTGGTAGGGGAAGTCGATGCCGTTCAGCAAGATCTCGGCGGCGCGTGCCAGTGCCGGCGCCTCGGGCACGCGGTTGGCGATGGTGGCCAGCCGTGTTTCCTTGTGTGACACCTTGCCGACCAGCAGCAGGTCACGCACGAAGCGGGCGGTGGCGCGCATGTCGGTGGCCGAAGGCAGCACCGGGATCAGGATGGTCTGCGCGCGCCGCACCAGCGCGGTGAGCTCTGCACCGTGTATTCCCGCGGGCGCATCCAGAATCGCATAGTCGGCATGACGTGGAAGCCGGGAGCCGGATTCGATCCCGGCCATGCCCTCGATGTGCGGACGTCCCGGGGAACGCGCCTCCAGCCACTGCAGGCTTGAGGCCTGCGGGTCGAAATCGGCAAGCGCCACCGATCTGCCCTCGCGCGCGTAGAAGGCAGCAAGGTTGGTGGCGATGGTGCTCTTGCCGCAGCCACCTTTGCTGTTCACGACCAGTATCGTGCGCATAGCGCCATGTCCCTTGATTGCATGTCCAGGCGATTGTAGCGGTTTTGCCGTGAACCGGACTAGGGAAGGCATGCTTGCACAAAAATAGCTGTATTATTGATACCTGTATTAGTAATGTCCTATCTGAGGCACAAAGAAAGAGAGCC
>CAYJBG010000099.1:0-7476 GCA_964368085.1 uncultured Acidiferrobacterales bacterium
TGGCCGGCAAGACCGGCACCACCAACGACCACCGCGACGCCTGGTTCAACGGCTTTAACAGCGATCTGGTGGCGATCTCCTGGGTCGGCTTCGACCGGAACCTGCCGCTCGGCAAGGGCGAGACCGGCGGGCGCGCGGCGCTGCCCATGTGGATCGACTACATGCGCGTGGTGCTCGATGGCATGACGGAGGAGCCGCTCGTCACACCGCCCGGCATCGTCACTACCCACATCCACCGCGAAACCGGAAAGCCGGTCGCGCCATCCGACCCGAATGCGATGCTCGAGTATTTCATCGAAGGCACGGTCGGGTCCGGTACGGATGTGGTCGAAGACGGCGCAACCCCGGCGCCGACGGCGCCGGAGGGCGTGCGCGAGGGTTTGTTCTAATGTCCGGGCGCCGCCCCACAGGGACGTGGAAGTGTCGCGGGAGGCAGGATGCCGGGAGCGACCGGCGGCCAGCGCCACACCCACACGGCGCGGAAGAAATCCGCCAACGCATCGGTCGTGAAGCGGCGCGTCTCATGGCCGAGGAAGGGATTAATGACTTCCATGCCGCCAAGCGCAAGGCAACGGAACGCCTGAACCTGCCGGAAGGCCAGCACCTGCCATCCAACCCGGAGATCGAGCAGGCGCTGGCCGAGCACTTGCAGCTTTTCCATGCCCGCGACCTGCCCCGGACTCTGCACCGGCTACGCCGCCTGGCGGTGCAGGCCATGCGCCTGCTGGAACGCTTCGAGCCGCGCCTGGTGGGCCCGCTGCTCACTGGGCACGTCACCCGCTTTTCCAAAGTCCATCTGCATGTGACCGCCAACACCCCGGAACTCGTGGCATTTTTCTTGCACGAACACGGTATTCCCTACGAGGAAACCAGCAAACGCCTGCGTTTCGGCGGCGACCGCAGCGAGATGGTGCCCATCTACGGCTTCCTGGCCGAGGACATTCAGGTCGAAGTCAGTGTGTTCAGCCCTACTACGGCGCGCGAAGCGCCCTTGAGTCCGGTGGATGGCCGGCCGATGAAAAGGTTGGGTTTGAAGGAGGTCGAGGCGTTATAGCCAGATCCGCCTGTTCCTGGCCTTGCCAAAGTCCGGACTGTGAATTACATTAAAATTCATGGGGTAGCTTGGAATCTTTAATCAAGATTCTGAGTAGATGCTGCGATTCTGTGGCGTATTCGAAAACCATTGAGAAATGAGGCCGTCGACAATGATCAAAATGCCACTGCTTGTCCTTCGTGTTGCGGCTTTTTGCCTACCACTGGGACTGCTAATAAGTTGCGGCTCGGAGAATGGCGGAAACAGCGCGCCGCCCGCCCCTCCAGGCTCAACCATCACTGTGAACCCCGACAAGGTGGAATGGGATGTCGGTGGCCCCGGCTGCACTAACACGGTCATGCAGGACAGCTACTTCAACATCGTGGTGCGTAATCCAAACGGCGTGCCACTGATCGGTACGGGTCTGTCTGTAAGCCTCGTTTTGTCGCCTGGTACATTTGTCCCGCCCCCCCAAGTAATGTACTTGTTCGATGACTACGACGGGGACGGTTACTACACCGATCCAATTACGGTCTTTCCGCATTATGTGCAGACCGGGGGTGCCGGCACCAAAATGCTGATGGTCCGGTACGATCTTGGCGGCTGTGAATATGGCGGTAACTTGGACGTGTACAGCGGCACGGCATATAATTTTGGACACATCAGTGCCACTATTCCCTAAAATATTCTTGGACCTACGGGGGTCAGCGGGGTCAGGGGGTCAGCCCGTAGCCCGTAGCCCGTAGGGCGGAATAGCGAAGCGTATTCCGCCGCATGCTTGAGGCCGCATGCGGCGAACCGGCCCCGTGACACAAATGTTCGGCGGATTACGGTGCGCCCTCACCCCTTGCCCTCTCCCGCTCGCGCGGGAGGGGGGAGTTGGCGATACAGCGCTATTAATATTGGCACCTAATCCGCCCTACGTTGTAATAGCCTGCACAAACCAACCAGGCATACGGACATGCCCAACTATCGCCGTTATCGTGTACCAGGCGGTTGCTACTTCTTCACCGTAAACCTGCTGGAACGACATCCGAACGACCTGCTCGTCCATCACATCGACCTGCTGCGCGCGGCGGTTCGGCGTGTGCGGCACGCCCACCCGTTTCACATCGATGCCTGGGTGGTATTGCCGGATCACCAACATTGCGTTTGGACCCTGCCGCCGGGCGACGACGATTTCTCCCTGCGCTGGCGGTTGATCAAAACCCTGTTTGCCAAACAGATTCCGGTACGGGAGCGACGCTCAAAGGTACGCCAGGCACGCGGTGAACGCGGCCTCTGGCAGCGGCGCTTCTGGGAGCATGTCATCCGGAATGAGCGGGATTACGCCGCGCATCTGGATTACGTGCATTATAACCCGGTCAGGCATGGATATGCCGTGCGTGCCGTGGATTGGCCGTTCTCAACATTCAGGCGTTGCGTGGAGCGGGGAATCTATGCGCCGGACTGGGGCGGTGTTGGAGCCGAAGACCTGGCTGCGGGGGAGCGTGGAGATTAAGCATGCGGCGGAATACGCTGCGCTATTCCGCCCTACGCGTGGGGCTTGCCGGACTTGTCGTTTTGATTCGACACCCAATTACCTGGACGTTGCGTTGGAACCCACGCGGGTAAAAGTTAATGGTGACCCATCCTATACGGGACTTCAGAGATCTTCGGGACGGATGCCGGCGAGCTTCATGAGTGCGGCCTGAAGCCCGCGCTTCAGCGCATGGTTGCCGTGGACGGGGATGGACAGGACTTCGGGACGACCGGGTTTCTCGTAGATGTGATGGCTGCCCTTGGTGCGGCGCAGTTGCCAGCCGCGCGCCTCGGCGAGCCGGGCCAAGTGCTTGCCGGAAACCGCCTTCACACCGCGATGTCCAGCACGCGCACGGTTTTGTCGTGACGACCAGACGGCGGCAACTCGCGCTCATTCAACACCTCAAGGCAACCCTCGATAGCCTCGCGCGCGTTGGCGACCAGCTCCTCCATCGTTTCGCCTTGGGTCATACAACCCGGCAGGGCCGGGACCTCGGCCCAGTAACCACCCTCCTCGGCCTCGTGTACCACGATCTTGAATTTCATCGACTTACCTCCGGAATATTGCTGCTTACTCAGTATACCGCAGCCTGACGGGAACAGGCGTTTCCAGCACATCCGGCACGCCCAAAAATGCCCTGATGGTACGGGTACGTGCGTAGATAGAAGATCCGGTGGGGCGGAGTCCCGCCTGCGAGGCACGGCAAGACACGGCGCGGCGCCTGGGCGAAAACATCGAAAACACCAGTTGGACGGTAGTTCTACGGTTTCTGGCGTAAGCTCCAAGTAGAACGAAGCGCTACACTAAACTTCGAAAAGCGCCTTCCCAATACAAAAGAATAGATGCAAGCGCTCTCCATGCCGAAATCCCTTCCGAAGGTCCCGTCCGCTTCCGGCGCAAAAACCAGCCCCGTGCGGCTCACCGCGCGCACGGTTGGGCTGGTGTTGCTCGCCCTGGTGCTGGGGTTTTATCTGGCCGGAAATTCGCTGCTCGACGGCATAGAACTTAAAACCTACGACATACGGTTGAGGAACCGCCCGGCGCCGGCCGCCGATACCGCCGTGGCGATTGTGGCGATCGACGAAAAGAGCCTGGCCGCGCTCGGGCGCTGGCCGTGGAGCCGCGCGACCCTGGCGCGGCTGGTGGAAAGGCTGGATGCGCTCGGCGCGCGCGTCATCGCCTTCGACGTTTTTTTCTCCGAGGCCGAGAACCGCACGGCCTTGGAGCAGATCGAGCGCCTCGAACGCGAGCAGGGCGTGGGCGGAGCGGCCAGCCCCTATACGCGCGTGAAGCGCGCACTCTCCGCCGATGCATCGTTCGGCAAGGCCATCGCCAGAAGCGCCAAGGTGGTGCTGCCGATGGTGTTCCTTCTGTCCGAGGAGGAGGCGCGCCACCAGGGCCCGGCCGAGGCGGCGCGCGCGCTGGCGGCGGTTGAGGAACAGGCCGTGAAGCTGATCCGCGATCGCGGCGACGGGCGCCTCGATTTTTCCATGCCGCGCATCGCCGGCCTGCTGACCAACCTGCCGGAGCTTACGGCCGCCGCCGCGGCCTCCGGCCATATCAACAGCCTGCCGGACGCCGACGGCGCCATACGCTGGGCGCCGCTGGTGCTGCGTTATCAAAAGTTGTTCTTTCCGTCCGCCGACGTGCAGGCGGTGCGCTTGTACCTGCGCGACCCACAGGGAAGTGGAAATGTGCCGCACAGGGATGTGCCAATGCCGCGAGCGCAGGATGCGCAAGAGCGGCCCGCGGGAGGCAGGATGCCGGGAGCGACCGACCCGGCGTTCGCGCTGCACACCACGAACTACGGCATCAGCGGCCTGCAACTTGGCAAGAATTTTATTCCGACCGATGAATACGGACGCGCGCTGATTAACTACCGCGGCAAGGCGCGCAGTTTCCCGACCTGGTCCGCAACCGACGTGCTGGCCGGCCGCATCGACGCCGCGCTGGTGCGCGGCAAGATCGTGCTGATCGGCGCCACCGCCCAGGGGCTCGGGGACAACCGCACCACGCCGGTGGGCACGGTGTTCCCGGGCGTCGAGATCCGCGCCAACACCATGCAGAACCTGATCGACGGCAACTTTATCCGCCGCCCCGCCTGGATGTTCGTATTCGATGTGGCGCTGATGCTGACACTCGGCGGGCTGCTGATATTGCTGTTGCCGCGCCTTGGAGTGCGCGTAAGCGCGCTGGTAACGTTCGCGCTCGCCGGCGCCTACCTGCTGCTGGCGGTCTTCGAGTTCCGCACTCAACTCATCTGGATCAATGTGGTCTACCCGGCGCTGCTGATTGTGTTGCTGTACGTGTCCTCGACCCTGATGCACTACTACACCGCCGAACGCGAGAAGCGTCAAATCAAAAATGCCTTTCAACACTATGTGCCGGTGGCGGTGGTTGACCAGATCCTGCACAACATCGACAGCCTGGGGCTGGGCGGCGAGAAGCGCGAGCTCACCGTATTGTTCGCCGACATCCGCGGCTTCACCGGCATCGCCGAGGGCCTGTCACCGGAGGCGCTCGTGCAACTGCTCAACGACTACCTCACACAGATGACCGACAAGGTCTTCCGGCACGACGGCCTGCTCGACAAGTACATCGGCGACGCCATCATGGCCGTGTACGGCGCGCCCATCCATTACCCGGACCACGCGCGGCGCGCCTGCCGCACCGCGCTCGACATGGTGCGCGCCGCGCGCGATCTGCAGGCACAATGGAAGGACCGGGGCCTGCCGCCGCTCGATCTCGGTATCGGCATCAACACCGGCCCGATGGTGGTCGGCAACATGGGTTCCAAAACGCGCTTCGACTACACCGTGATCGGCGACGCCGTGAACCTGGGCAGCCGCATCGAGGCGCTCAACAGGCAATACGGCACGCACATCCTGATCTCGGAGTTCACCTACAACCAGGTGAAGGATGAATTTCCGCACACGCGCGAGATCGACGTGACCACGGTGCGCGGCCGCAACGAGCCGGTGCGCCTGTACGAACTGATGTTGGCGGAGCAGTACCCGCACCTCGACTGGCTGCCGGAGTTCGCGCGCGCCTACGAACTGTTCCGCGCCGGCCAGCGCGCCAAGGCGCTGCCGCTGTTCAAAAAATTCGCCGATACTTATAACGACCCGGTGAGCCGCTATTATGCCGAGCGTTGTCAGTCGCAGCGTCGCCGGCGTGGCGAATAGGTGCTTGTTCCCGGTGTCCTGCGGGGATACTCTCATACACTACAACATTCCTGTCACCGAAGGAGAGGCCATGCACAACACGTTCCTCCGCACTCTGTCTGTTCTGCTGTTCGCCGTTGGTGCGCTGTTGCCGTTCACCGGCTCCGCCGCCGGCACGCTCACGATCACCAGGAAAGCGCCCTATGAGAAAGGCATCCATGTACCGGATGCGGTGCGGGCCGAGTGCGCATTGGAGCAGAAGGTTTCGGACTATGTGCGCGAAGCCGCGAGCGGCCAACATCAGGTTCAGGTCGCCGACAGCGTGTCGGCCAAGACGCCGGGCAAGGCGTTGGGCATGACCATCACCGCCGTGCTCGCCCCGGGCGGCGGTCCGTGGAGCGGCCCGAAGTCGGTGACCGTGCGCGGCACGCTCTGGGACAACGGCAAACAGACCGGCAGCTTCACTGCCCGCCGCCACACGACTGGGGGCGGGGGTACTTGCGGCATGCTGGCGCGCGACGCGAAAGAAATCGGCAAAGACATCGCCAAATGGTTGGCGTCCCCGGGTGAGGACGACAAACTCGGCGACGCGAAAAAATCGAAATAAACCAAATCCAACGGCGGGAAACCATTTCCCGCCTTTCTTTTGCGTCTGCAAGTTTCCCGCTGCAGCGGCTGCCGCTAGAATGGCGCAATCCATTTGCTTTCCGGCTCACTCCTTTAAGGATCAAGATTGAAAGTCCAGATTGAAAGCCTGCTGAACGCGGCCATCGCCGGCCTGCAGGCCGAAGGCGGCCTGCCGCACGATGTCGCCGTGAAAGTGGAAATCGACCACACGCGCTCCAAGGAGCACGGCGACTTCGCCTGCAACGTGGCGCTGGCGCTGGCCAAGGCCGCCAAGGTCAAGCCGCGTGAACTGGCCGAGCGCATCGTCAAGGCGCTGCCGGCCTCGCCGTTCGTCGAGAAGGTTGAAATCGCCGGGCCGGGATTCATCAACTTCTTCCTCAAGCAGAACGCCTACCAGCAGGTGATCGCGCAGATTCTGGACGCGGGCGCCGGCTACGGCCGTTCGACGGTCGGCGCCGGCAAGCGCGTGCAGGTCGAGTTCGTGTCGGCCAATCCGACCGGGCCGCTGCACGTCGGCCACGGGCGCGGCGCGGCGTACGGCGCGGCGGTCGCCGATCTGCTGGCCGCCACCGGCTTCCATGTGCACCGCGAGTATTACGTCAACGACGCCGGCCGGCAAATGGACATTCTCGCCACCAGCGTGTGGCTGCGCTACCTGGAACTGTGCGGCGAGAAATTTATTTTCCCGGCGAACGCCTACAAGGGTGATTACGTCTACGACATCGGCGCAACGCTGCGCCGCGAAAATGGCGACAAATATAGGCACCCGGCGGCAAAACTATTCGACGGCGTGCCGGCCGACGAGCCGCAGGGCGGTGACAAGGAAAAACATATCGATGCGTTGATCGAGCGCTGCAAGGCGCTGCTCGGTCCGCAGGGCTATCGCAGCCTGTTCGATCTCGGCCTGAACGTGATCCTCGACGACATCCGCCAGGACCTGAAAGAGTTCGGCGTGCTGTACGAGGAGTGGTATTCGGAACGCGCACTGGTCGAGACCGGCGCGGCCGATCGCGCCATTGAGCGCCTCAAGAAAAGCGGGCATGCGTACGAGAAGGACGACGCGCTCTGGTTTCGTTCCACCGACTACGGCGACGAGAAGGACCGGGTGCTGGTGCGCGACAACGGCCAGA
>CAYJBG010000100.1:0-7472 GCA_964368085.1 uncultured Acidiferrobacterales bacterium
AGATGCTGACCAGATGTGGTTGTGGCCGCGCATCGGTTGAAAAAATCGTTTCGCGCGGACGGTGGAAGGCTGCGCTTTTCGCCAACGGCAGTACGCGCAGGCCGGCGAACCGGTCGCGCGGCGGCGCGTCCCGCTCCGGAAAGTAACGGCGGAAAGTCCGCAACAGATATTCCACTTCCATGTCCAGTGGCCGCACCCGCGCCGGATCACCGCTGAAGTGTGTTTCAGTGGTGCCGACCAGTGTCATGTTGCGCCACGGCATGACAAGCACCGCGCGCCCGTCCTCGGCCTCGGTGTAATACACGCCGCGCAGCAATGGCCCGTCGAGCACGATATGTGTTCCCTGCACCAGCTCAATCGCAGCGGGCGGCACGCGCGGCGTGATGCGCGCCAGCACGATGTTGATCCACGGTCCGGCGGCATTCACCAGCGCTGTGCAGTGGCTCTCGGCCTCGCCCTGCGGCGTGCGGTAGCGCACGGCATAGCCGTTCGCCGTGCGCTGTGCACTGAGCAACTCGCCGGGCACAACCAGCTCCGCGCCGAGCGATTGCGCGGAGCGCATCACCGCCTGGGTGAGCGCGGCGTCGTCGGTTTGGGCATCCTGATAACGAAACACCGCCTGAAGGTTTTGGGTAGCGAGACCATCGAGGTCGCCCCACTGCGCGCGCGGCAGCGCGGCGAACCATGCATGCCGGCGCAGGTTGCCGAGCACGGCATAGAGCGAGAGGCCGGCGCGGATTTGCCACGGCCGGCGCGCGGTGTGGCGATAGACCGGAATGTGGAACGGCGCCAGCCGCACCAGATGCGGCGCGATACGCAGCAGAATATCGCGCTCGCGCAGGCTTTCACGCACCAGATTGAATTGGCCGCTTTCCAGGTAGCGCAGCCCGCCATGAATGAGCTTGCTTGAGCGGGAGGAGGTGGCGCTCGCGATTCCGGTCTGTTCCAGAACCAGCACCGAATGTCCGGCCGCGGCCGCTGCCTGCGCCGCGCCCACGCCGTGGATGCCGGCGCCGATCACGACCAGATCGTGATGTCCGGTCATGCCGGTTGCTTGCGCAGCGGCTCGAAGGCAGCGAGCATTTCGCCGATGGCGAAGGTTTCGATAAAACCCACGCCGCGCTTCGCCAGCTTGAGTGCGACTTGCGGATCGGTGACTTCGTACACGACCACCTGCGCACCGTCCTGGCCGACGTTGCCGAAGCGCGGCAGGTCAGCGGCGTCGCAAAACAGGAATTCCGGGTGCAGCGCCTGTATGGAGGGGCTGCGCCGGTGGCGCCACTTTTCAAGGATCGCGCCGACGCGCAGGCAGCCCCGGGCGCGCGCCGCGAGCAATACCGGTATGTGGTAGGAGATGAGCACGCACCGCCGGGACACGGGCGCGAGCGCGTGCAGCACTCGTTCCAGCACGGTGTCGGCGCCGAAGCGTTCGATGGCCACGCGTTTGATCTCGATGAAGGCCGTCACCGCCGGGTAGCGGTTGAGCAGGCCGCCGAGTTCGGCGAGGGTCGTGATCGGATTCTGGGCGAATTTGTAACCGAAACGCTCGAATTCGAGAAGCTTGAAATCATGCAACTGCTCGCGCGTGAACTCGTGGATCGCGCCCTTCGCCCCGCACAGCCGGTCCATATTCCGGTCGTGGAACAGCACCGGCACCTGGTCGGCGGAGAGCTGCACATCGACCTCGATGAAACGCGCCCCGGCGCGGATCGCGGCCTCGATGCCGATCAGGGTATTCTCGGGATAGTGCAGGGCATAACCGCGATGGGCGACCAGTTCCGGAATGCGCACCTCATGTCCTCCCGATGTGTCACTGACCGCACTTTAACATTTCGGCGATGCCGGGGAAGCCCGGCCGTTGTTTACCGTGGGACAGATACTGATATGCTTAGGCGGTGGAGATCGCCATGCATTCGACTGACGTCCTGGCCGGACTTTACACTCTTACCGCAAGCGGGGAGCTCGGGGTATACGATACGCAACGGCAGTTGCACATCGACGCGCCGTTGTCGCGGGCATTCGCCGAACACAATCGCGCCTTCCTGCGTTCCTATCTCGATGGCGCACAGGCCGGCGACCACCGGATCGCGATCCTGTTCAACGCACGCGAGCCACGGGCATGGGGTCGTATCACCCTCAGCCTTGAAGACTTTCTGGTGCGCGATCTCTATCCGGCCAGTGGCCACGTTGTCGGTGGCCTCACTGCTTTCCAGCAGAAGAGCCGGGAGATGAGCGTGTATCGCGGCATGGAACTACTGCTCGACTTCCGGCGCAAAAGCGCGGCGGAGGTGCCGGTGTATTGTCCGGTTCTGTTCAATTCCCATGCCACGCTCAGCCAGCGCGTCTCGGCGCTTGGGCGCGAACCCGGCGAGACAGAGCGCGACATTCCGGTGATCGATGTGCTCAACCTGGCCGCAACCATTCCGGCCGCGCGTCGTAACGCACCCGAGATCATCGCGCTCGTTGACAAGCTGCGCCAGGGCGTGATCCGCAAGGACCAGCGCCGCGACTCGCTGTTGTCGCTCCGGAACACCGACCCGCACACCGATGCCTTACTCCCAGGCGGGGATGCGTTCGCCGAGATCGCGCGCGACAACACCCTGCCGAGTGTGGATGTGCGTCGCTTGCACGAGACCGAACATGTCGAACCCATCGAGCGTTGGCTCAAGGTCCCGCACCAGCCGGCGGGCACGGAACGGCTGCGCGGTTTCGCGCAGTTCCGCGGACTCGACGACGCACGCCTCGCCGGACTTAGCACACGCAGCCTGATCTACACGGCGCCGGCCGGCACGCGCCTGCTGGAGCGCGGGCTGAGCGACGCCTGGAACCTGTACCTGCTGGAAGGTTCGCTCATGCTCACAGCCGCGGATGGCGCGACCCTGCGCGTGGACGCCGGCACGGACAAGGCTGCTCGTTCTATCGCCTCTCTCAAGCCGCGCCAGTACAGGGTCGAGGCGTTCACCCCGGTGAGCTTCCTGTGGGTGCACGACCTGCTGCTCGAAGCCGTGCTCGGCGCCGCGCCGCACCCGGCCGGTTGAGTTTTACCGCGAGCGGCCAAGCCTGATTTCACTCCGCGGTTGCCGGGCGCAGCAGGCCGCGTCCGGCCAGGTACAGCAGCCCCAGCGCCAGCGCCTGGATCAGATGATAGAGCGCGTTGTGGTCGAGGTAGATGGGATGCAGACCGATGCCGAGTTGCTGCACGGCGGCCGCCACCAGCGACAGCACGACGCCGGCTACCCCGTGAAGCGCAGCGGGCGCGCGCGCACGCCGGTATCGTATTCCGAATGCGACCAGCAGAAAGACTATCGCCGGCAGATAGACCGTGACCGCCGCGCCGAAGCGGCGAACCCCCGCGATCACCAGCACCGCATAGACGAGAAGCAACAACAGGGCCGCGCGTGTAACCCACTGCGCGGCCGGCGCGGCACAGCACAGACGCGCCGCAATCATGGTTGTCGCCAGGGCCGCCACGCCGATCGCGAGTAACGTCGCCGTCCAGGCCAGTTGATGCGGCGGGGAAGTCTTGTCGATCAAAAAGCCATGCGCCAGGAAACCCAGGGACGCCGCGATCGCGAGCGCCGCGAACAGCAGCCGGAACGCGCGTCCCAGAACGGCATCGCGTCCGCGCCACGGCAGCAGAAAAACGAACAGGGTATTTTCCAGCGCCAGGCCGAGGTCGGTCAATGCCACGGCGGGTTCATGCAGGATCATCGTACCCGTCCCTCGTGGGATATGCACAAGCGTTGTGCGGTGTTCTTTGGGGGGCGGGAGGTTCCTGCCTCAATTCAAATAAGCCCGCACCCCGCGCGCAAGCGCCGGGCGTATGAGTGCGTTGCGGGCCTCCCATTCGTCGTCCGCTGGCAGCGATTCAAGAAAACGCGTTTCGCCGCCAATGTGCGCCGCGACTGGCACGCCGTCGCGATACAACACACGGTTGCCGGCGAGCGCCGGGATCTTCGCGCCGGGAGTCAGGATGCCGACCAGATTGAGCGGGTCGGCGGCGTTGACCGACAGCAACCGGCCCTGTGGTTTTTCCTTGGCGCAAACGCGCAGGCTCGCCACCGCCTCGGGCAGGGCGTACTGTTCGCCGCTGAAGCCGGCGACGAAGCGCCCGCCGCGGATCTCGCCACGCGCCTCGAGTCGCCGATAGACGCGCAACAGCTCATACCACGGCGGCAACCAATCGGCCTCGCGTTCGAGTATGCGTTTGAACACCACCCCGTAGCGGCGTAGCAGCAGGCGGGCAACCTGCTCGACGGTTTCCGGTTCCGGTTGAGTTGGCGCTGTGGCTTGCTGCGGGCGCGGGGTGAGCGTCCAGCGTCCGGCCTCGGCGATCTTATTGAAGCCGCGCGCAGCGCGCTCGGCTCGCCCCCCTCTCCCTCCGGGAGAGGGGATGGGGGCGAGGGAGACTCCGCGGCGTCGGCCGCGCAGGCGCCGCCGTTTCTCGGCCGGCACAAGCAGAGCGCGCAGGCCGGCGAAACTGTCGGCATGCAGCAGGCCCGCACCCACCAGCTCGGCGAGCGCTTCCTCGGCCTGGGACTTCATCAGGCCGCTGCCGTTCAGAATATCGTCGAAGAAAGACGCGCCGTGCGTACTGAGGTAAGCGACAACACTCTGGGCGCGCGGGCTGAGACGCAGGCCGTCCGGCTGCCGCGCCGCCACCAACTTTTGCCACGGTGCGCGTTGCGGGCGCGTGATCAGCGCGATAGGCGTGGTGCGCACCGGCGCGCTCGCCGTTCTGCGTGGCGTTACCTCTGTCGAGGCCGATGGTGGCTGTGTCATGGCGGCCGGTTTCGGCGGTGTGAGCCGCGCCCACAGCACGCGTCCGGAAAGACACAGGCTGTCCAGCCACTCGGGGTCATAGTTGAGGATGCGCGTGGGCAGGATATCCGTCTCCCAGGCGGCCGCCGCGGCCTCGAAGCCTTCGAGTTGTTCGATGACGGCCGCCAGCGCCTGCGGCCCTTCCGGCTTCGGGTCGATGTCGAGACCTTGCCAGCGAAACAGAAAGCGCAGGAAACCGGCAGCCGTAACCGGCTCGATCTCGGCGCGCAGGCGCTCGACGGTGTAGCGGTGGATGCGCGCCAGCAAGCGGCGTTCGCACCACTCAAGGTTATCCAGTGCGCGCGCAGCGCGCCTCGGCTCGCCTCCCTCTCCCCCTGGGAGAGGGAATGAGGGTGAGGGCGGAAGTGCGCGCGCAGCGCGCGACGGCTCCGATCTTACGAAATTCCCCTCTCCCACTTGTGGGAGAGGGGTCGGGGAGAGGGAACCCTCTCCCTCTGGGAGAGGGGATGGGGGCGAGGGAAACCGGGCGAGAGGCGAGAGGCGAGAGCTAGCGCCATTGGCTTCGCTGTTATCTGGCGTGAACTGCCCGCGCATGGCGAAGCCTTCGCCTTCGAGCGCCGTGAACGCCAGGTCGAGCGCATTCTGCGCGACACTCAGTCGTTGCGCGAGCTGTGTCGCGGTTACCGGACCGAGTCCCTGCAACTGGCCGCGCAGTAACTCCACCAGCGCCTCATCGTGTGTCCATGCGCGCGCGGCGAATTCTTCCAGTGGTTCCAGCGCCGGTTCGATCACCGCCTGCGCATAGATCGCAGACAGCATCGGCAAGCGCTCGGCGGCGATCCAGAGCTGGATTTTATCGCCCTCACCCCGGCCCTCGGCAACTGCTCCCGGCGTTGCTCTACCTCCTGCATCCATGCAGTCGTCTCCCAGAGGGAGTGGGGGAATATATATTGTCGCCGCGCGCCGCGCCGCGACCAGCGCATCGAAAAATCCTTGCCACACCGGCTGCGGTGGCAGGGCGCCGAGCAGCATCAATGCATCGTGCAGTTCATCGGCATTCTCAGCCTCCGGCCAGGCCTGTTCGCGCACGCGCGCTATCGCCTCGGCATCGAGCTTGCCGAACTCCTCGGCTTCCGCTGGGTCGAGCCAGCGCCGGCTCATCACCGCCTGGGTGCGGCGCTCTTCAAGTGGCGCGTCGTCGAGGAAGCCGTAGGGCCGCGCATTCAGGATTTCGAGCGCCAGCGGCGAGGGGTGCGGCAGGTCACGTACCACGAATTGCTTGTCGCCGCGCTCCAGTGCCGCCAGCAGTTTGATCAGCCCTTCGATATCCATGGCCTCGTTGAGGCAGTCGGTGAGCGTCTGCTTCACGAGCGGATGGTCCGGCACCTCGCGCTCACCGACGATGTTCTCGGCGCAGGCGATCTGGTCGGGAAACACCACGGCAATCAGATCTTCGGCCTCGATGCGCTGGAACGGCGGCGGGTTCTTGCGCCCGCCGCGAAAGCGCTTCACCGCAAGTGAAATATTCGCCACCCAGCGCCAGCGCGTGGTGAACAGCGGTGCGTCGAGCAGCGCCTGCACCAGCACCGCGCGCACTGAACGGCTGTTGAGATAATGTGCCACTTCTTCCAGCGGGAAGCTGTGGGTCTCGCCAAGCGACAGAATGATCGCATCCTCGGTCACCGCCGCCTGCAGCTCGAAGTTGAACTTGCGGCAGAAGCGTTTGCGCAGGCTCAGGCCCCAGGCGCGGTTGATGCGGCTGCCGAACGGGCTGTGCACGATGAGCTGCATGCCGCCGGTTTCGTCGAAGAAGCGTTCCAGGACAATGGTGTCCTGGGTCGGCAATTGTCCGAGCACACCCTTGGCACTCGCCAGATATTCGGTGAGCTGCTGCGCAGCGCTGTGGTCGAGATGCAGTTCCTGCCTCAGCCACTCGACCGTGGTGGCGAGGCTGTCGGCGTCGATGTGCGTCAGACGCGCATCGAAAGTGGCGCGCAGGCGCGCGACCGCGTGCGACAGCTCGTCGGTGCGCGCTGGCGCCTCGCCCAGCCAGAACGGAATGCTGGGCGGTGCGCCCTTGGCGTCCTCGACCCGCACCGTGCCGGACTCAACCTTGAGAATGCGGTACGAGGCATTGCCCAGCTGGAAGATATCGCCGCTCATGGACTCAATGGCGAAGTCTTCATTGAGTGTGCCGATGAACAGGCCGGCCGGTTCCAGGATTACACGGTAATCGGCGTTGTCCGGAATCGCGCCGCCGTTGGTCAATGCCGTGAGACGCGCGCCCTTGCGCGCGCGCAGCCGCCGGTTCACCGCATCGCGGTGCAGGTAGGCGGAGCGCCGCCCGCGGCGCGTGGCATAGCCCTCGGACAGCATGTGCACCACGGCGTCGAACTCGACACGCGTCAGGTCGCGGTACGGCCAGGCGCGCCGTGCCAGTGCATACAGCTCGTCTTCGCCATAATCGCGCGCCGCGACCTCGGCCACGATCTGCTGTGCCAGCACATCGAGCGGCTTGGGCGGGATGATCAGCCGGTCGAGCTCGCCGCGTTGGACAGCATCGAGCAGCGCAGTGCACTCCACGAGATCGTCGCGCGACATGGGAAACAGCCGGCCCTTCGGGATGCCGCCGACTGCGTGGTTGGCGCGCCCGACGCGTTGCAGGAAGGTGGCGATGGCATGCGGGCTGC
>CAYJBG010000101.1:0-7179 GCA_964368085.1 uncultured Acidiferrobacterales bacterium
TTTGCGCCTCGAACTGGTTCGCGAGCGCGGGAAAGTCGACCTTCGCCGGCGAGCGGGCCAGGCGCGCAAGGCCATCATCCGAGGCAAACGCCACCAGACCCTGAGCAACGGCCGCTGGTACCTCGTCCCGCGCCAGCGCCGGGGCGGCCAGGGCGGTCGCCAACAGAAGCGCGAGGCCGATACGGGCCAGGAGGGACATGATTGACTCCGGTTGTCTGGGCACGCGAGTGAGTCTAGCCGGTGTTGTGTGAAAACCGAAGTTCAATGAGTCAGTATTGTTCAAAACAATATTTCAACAACTCTGACCTATTGATTATGAAACCGTTGACATCAATTCCGGCGAGCCATGACTTGGATATTGGTTCTGACCCGAATGGCGCCTACTTAAGCGGTTACCTGATCAATGTAGGGTGGGTTAGGCACGCCGTTTGTACCGTAACCCACCAGCCGTGCCGCCAGGCACTCATCAAAAAAGCATTGTGTTGCTGCGCAACGCCTGGCGGGTTACGCAAAAAACGCTAACTCACCCTACATTTCGGATTAAGTTAAGTGCCATTCCTCTCTGACCCTGACCTGCTTTCAGCTTTTCCTGCGCCAGTGGTGGCGCATGGCAACCAGCCCCAGCACCGGACCCGGAAACAGCAGCCACGCCACCTGCGCGCCCATTCGTTCCCACTGGCCGGCGGTGAGTTCGATAGACAGGATGGTGATCGCGAAACCGATGCTGTTCATCAACGCCAGCGCGCTGCCGAGCCGTTGCGGCGGGCAGGCGCCGGTGGCAAGCGCCGAGAATTGCGGTGAGTCGGTCACCACGAACAACCCCCACGCCAGCAACAGTGTCAGGATCGCCGGTGACGGCAACCCTTGCGCGAAAGGATACAACAGGCAACACGCCGCCGAGCCGGCCAGCGCGATGATCGCCACCCGGCCGCTCCCCCAGTGCTGGCTGATCATCCCGCCAGCGATGCAACCGAGCCCCCCGGCGGCAAAGACGCCCGCGGCGAGGAGATAGACATCTTGCATCGCTCCCGTGCCGTACCACGCAGCGATCAACAGCGGCACCAGCGCATAGAACGCATAGAGTTCCCACATGTGGCCGAAGTACCCGAAGGCCGCCGCGCGAAACTCACGAATGCGAAATGTTTCCAGTACGCCACCCCACTGGATGCGGCGCGTGCCGCCATGGTGGGGACCGTCACCCAGCCAGCCCACCATCAGCGCCGCCAGCACGGCGAAAAACGAGGCGCTGTAAATCACGCCTTGCCAGTTCGGCGCCACGTTGAGCCCACGCACCAGATGCGGCACCCCGCTGCCGAATACCAGCATGCCGACCAGCCAGCCCAGTACGCGGCCGGCACGTTGTGGCGCCCAGCTCACTACCAGTTTCATGCCGATGGGATAGATGCCCGCGAGCGCAAGGCCGGTGATGAACCGGAACAAAAGCGCCATGGAGAGCCCATCACTCAGGAATGCAAACGCGGCGTTGGCGGCGGCGCCGAGCACCGCGCACACGGCGAACACACGACTGGCGGAGAAGCGATCGGCGAGCCCGGAGAAGGCGATCAAAAACGTGCCGCTGATAAAACCAAGCTGCACC
This sequence comes from uncultured Acidiferrobacterales bacterium, assembly GCA_964368085.1. GTDB lineage: Bacteria > Pseudomonadota > Gammaproteobacteria > Acidiferrobacterales > UBA6901 > UBA6901. The sequence continues at coordinate 1,598 of CAYJBG010000101.1, forward strand.
GCGCTCGTCAGGTGCCCGAGCTCAAGCACCGTGATGCCCCAGTCGCGGTGCAACGAGTCGGCCACCGCATTGGCGCTAAACCAGAGCGAGGTGCCGAACAGTTCCGCGACAACGATGACGGCGACAGCCAGGCGAGGTGACATAATGTTCTCGATCCGGAAGCGGGCAGCCGCTATGCTACTTGAAAGTCCGCGCGCCGGTTAAGACGGTTCGGTAAGTGCCATTCCTCTCTGACCCGAATGGCACTTACTTAAGTGGTATCGAATCAATGTAGGGTGGGTGAGGCACGCCGTTTGTGCCGTAACCCATCAGCCGTGCCGTCAGGCGCTCATTAAAAAAGCGTTGTGTTGCCACGCAACGCCTGGTGGGTTACGCAAAAAACGCTAACCCACTCTACATTTCAGCTTAAGTAAGTGCCATTCCTCTCTGGCCCGGGTTTTCCACGATGGTGTCTGGCCCCGCTGATTTCCCCGCCATTATTCCATGGATGTTCGTTCGGTGTCGCTCGAACCCCATTTATTCGGCGCGATTATCTATACCCCTCCCCCTCCAACAACTCCAGGATCATCCGCTCCGCCGCCGTCCGCCCCGGCGAGAGGAACAGTTCCAACACCTTGACCTCCAAGACCCGCGCGATCTTTTCCAGATTGTCGAGCACCAACGCCCCTACCCCGCTTTCGGCGGCCCGCACCCGGGCCGGGGCAACCCCGGCCGCGACAGCGAGCGAGTGCGTGGAATGGAGGTTTAGAAACATCAGCACCTTGAGCTTGCGTGCCAGCACCCGCCGCGCCTCCTCGGACAGCGGATTCACCACCGCACTCGACCTTAGCTCCTCGCGCACAATACAAAGCCCGCAAGGCGCCGCCACCCCAAGATGCACCTGTGACCCCTGCACCCCGAGCACTTGCATCTGGATCAGCCCACCAGCAAAAAGCTGTTCGACCGGGGTGCCCAGATCGAGGGTGCGGTGCGGGTGGATGGACAGCGACTGGCCGGGTTGGCGGGTGAGGATGAGCATGGCGACCTCCTTGTACCGTGGCTGTCCTTTCTCTATCAGTACCTCACTATAGTCTATTTTGGACTATTCCAAAAGCGGTTTTAGGGTGCCAAGGAGGCCAGACAGGTTCCCTTGGATGCAGAAGTCGATCAGCTCCCGAAACTACGCTCATTTCCTCACCTGCCTGCGTGAGACGCGCGAAAAGTCGGGTGTTACCCAAGAAGAGATGGCGGCGCGGCTGGGGGAAACCCAGTCTTTCGTCAGCAAATGCGAGCGCGGCGAACGGCGGATGGATATCGTGGAACTGCGCGAGTTCTGCAAAGCGATGGGGCTGACACTGGAAAAGTTTGTGAAACAGCTTGAACGAGGCATGCGCTAGCGCCCCTGCTTTGAAGTACAGAAAATAAATCTGTCCCGGATTTTCGATTTTCCCTTTGAAGTACTAAATCTGTCCCGGATTTTCCGATTTTCCCGGATTTTCCTCTCGGATTTTCCTCTGACACGGGTTTTCGGGCTCCATGTTACCCAACACTACACAAGCCGACACTCTTTCAGTAGTGTGCGGTAGAGTTCCGATTCCCCACTTGTACCCGGCTTGAATCGATCTATGTTGAAGTCCTTATCTTGCAGTGCTGTGCGGTCAAGAAGCGAACGAAACTGGTCCTTAGATGGAACACCACCGGGACCTGTTATATATAAATATGCTGGCCCAAGAAATCGCATGAAGGCTTTGAATCCATTTGTCTTGTTGAGCATGTTTCCTCTACCCATCGATAACCACGCATCAGGCCACCTTTCGCGAACAGCATCGAACAAATTCCACAGTACATCCGCGATTTCCATTTCCCGCTCATCAAGAAACATATTACGGAAAATATTCTTCTTGAGCTGTTTGGTATCGGCGTGCTCCGGTTTGTGACCTCGTTTAAACTGATCTCTGTCTTTCTCAGCATTTGGCGTAAGGTAAACGAGGAGAGTCTGAACAAACGTTGCCTGTGTAATAGTTTCGTTAAAACGCCCCTCCGTCGCCACTCCAAGCCGCTTTATTTTCTTATAGAAAGGGCTCTTCTCGTTCTGATCAAGCGCGACTGCAATATTGTGGCAAGCTTTTTGAGGGCTTCTAGAAGAAGCCAACGCAAAGAGGTCGTATGCAAGGCTCCTGTTGACCTTCGTCTGCGCCAGGTTAACAGTCGAGAAAATGCTGGCTTGTTCAGCGATATCAATGGATACAAAGATAGCAACGTTGATTTCGAATGTATTCCCAGTAAACCCTTGATTCAATCCATCAAGACGATGCTGACCATCAAGTACGCGTGCGATCTCTCGAAACAGTATCGGCTTCTCATCTTCACCAACATCAATCAAGTTTGACAGCGTCATTGTCTTCGCCTGCTCGTCGTAGGAGGCGCAAGCTGCATCCACGGCGATAATGACAGATGTTGGGAAGGTGGCGTCTACTGTGTTGGTATAATTCTTTATTACCTCCACTCGCTTCTTGTTCAACGGTCGTTGGATACCGAGATATGTCTCAACATCTCGCTCACGCAATATTCTGCGCACGTCGAAATAAGTGATGTCACATAGGTCTCTGAAATTAATTGAAGCAATGAAAAAAGTCCCGATAGGCTGGGTTACCTTGATGCAAGGAAATATAATTGACTTCAGATCTTCCTTCATGGCGGATGCCTGCGGTTAAACTCTTCAACAAACTCGAGCGTCTGTTCCCTGCTTGCATCGGGAGCGCCAGTAAGTCGGTAATTTCTATAAACAGTTGCCATGTAAAGAAGAATCAGGGAAACGAGGTACAGGAACACGGACACCTGAAACGTGATTTTCGTATCCGCTGCTACACCAGCACGCTCGACCGAAAAGAAAGCAACGCTAATAAGCGCGACTATGATGATCCCAAAGATATGGGACATCTGACCAGGAAAGTTGCGTCCCCCTCTTTCTGGCTTGAGTGCCATGTATACGATTGGCGCTACCATAGCAGTTGAGTACATAAACAATTCACCACTCCGTACCGTCCCAACTATAGTCTCAAAGAGTAATGGCCATGTTTTTACCGATGACTTATCCAGCGTAAAAATTATTGCGCCCCCAAGCCATATAGGGATTGTTGAAAAAATAAGATTGATAAAAAATTCTTTAAAAGCCTCGGAGTGATCAATCAAACGACAATCTACCAAGCCCCCAAACAACGGGGTCTTGCGTAAAAGCCATTTGAGAATTGACGGGCTCATCAGCTAACTCTAATTATTAACTCTTCGCACAATTTACGATGTTCAGAGTGAGCAGCTATTATGCTCGGTCGTTTCAATGTGAGCATCTCCCCAAAATCCTTATATAATTTTTTAATTGAGGCATGGTAAGCATTCGTAACTATGAGCTTTGCCCCTCTCGCTTTCGCTCGCATCAGAGCGTTCTTCAACCGAATCTGATCCTCCCATGAGAACAGGATTTCGTTGTACTTAACAAAACCGTTGAGGTTGTGTTTTACAGTATACGGTGGATCCACAAACACGAGGTCCTTTGGTCCAGATGAATCAATTATGCTCTCAAAATCCCCGACTTGTAGATCCGCATTCTGAAGCCGATTCGCAATAGCCTGAAAATTGTCTGTTTCAAGAACTACATTCGTTTTTGTCCCCAACGGAACATTGAATTTTCCTTTGAGGTTGACACGATACAGTCCATTCCAGCATGTTCGATTTAAGTATATGAAACGTGCTGCCTTTGTGTGAGGAGTCCTGGGGTTCGAGTTCCGCACTGCATAGTAGTAACTTTTAGAATGATTTCGATGATGCCTTGCAAGTTCTTTTTCAACGCGATCCCAAGTGTCTTTAATAGCTTGGTAGGTTCCGATTAGTTCTTTGTTCCGGTCCGCTAAGATTGCTTTTTTTGGAGCTAAATGAAAAAAAACAGCTCCGCTACCGAGGAACGGTTCTATGTATCGGTCGTAGGGAGAACTGAAAAGGTCGGGGTTAGCTGAAACTAGCCATCGCTTCCCACCTGCCCACTTCAGGAATGGAAGGATGATATCGTTGTTGCTCATAGGCTCCGTGTGGTTCATTTTTCTTGTGGTTTAAGCAGCCGAAAAAAGGTGACAGATTTAATATCTTGTTATCCAGTGCCGGTAAATAAATCTGTCACCTTTACCGTCACCTTTACCTTGCATTCGTGCTCAGCGGCAGCTTAACCGAGTGACATGAGACCCTGGTCCCTTTTGCCCGGGACCGCCATTGGACCCGCTGATTGACGGTCCCCTGGAGCTATCGGTTAGGTAGTGATCTCCGACTCAAGATCGTCCAACCGACCGGCAGTGGCGGCGGTTTTCAAGTGGGGATATTGCCTAATTATCTCACGAGCAACCCGCAAATCTTCCATAGCCTTATCTCTCCGCCCGAGACGCGAGAAATTAATGATTCGGGTCGTCATTGCCATAATCAATGTCTCGCGAGGAGGCACCCTCGTGGATTCGTCGTCAATAATCTTTGTAAACTCATGAATTGCATTTTCCTCTCGGCCCACTCGGCTCAGAGCGACGCCGTACTGGTGCCGAAGGAAATGGTCATCTGGCTCATACGAAAGCGCTTTCTCAAGTGCTTCTACGCGACTTCTCTTGTTCCGCTGAACATCTAGAATCCGGGCTTTTATGGTGTAGCAAAGACCTCCTGTCTTGGCAGTCGCGCGATTGCATGCTTCGTTAACTCTCTCAAGTGCTGTACCGACACGATTCCTCGCCAGTTCGTAGGCAGCGCTTTTCGCATGCACATAGGCAGATTGAGGGGCGAGGTCTCTTGCTTGTTGGAAGAGGAGCTCTGCCGAATCTGCGTTCCCTGAGAACATCTCGGATTCCGCTCGTCTACACAGGATCGCAGCTTTTTTTTCGTTCGGCGTATTCAGCCCATACCTGTCAAACTCGCCGCGAAACCTAGCGACCTCAGAGACCTGAAGTTCCATTTGATCAGTGAAGCGCTGGACACGCTGCCGGGCATGAATTTCAAGCTCACCCATTGTTCCTAGTTGGTTTCGCGCAAAAGACAATGTAATGGGCAACGCGGAATATAAGGTTCGCCCATCCGATTGCTGGGCGACGCGATTCACGAGAGTGACGTCGAAAAGATCGGAAAACGCTGCCTCAATGATGTCAACCTCCATTTCCGAGGCTACTACCATCTCCTGCAGGGCAAGGGGTCCATCAAAGATACTCATCAAGGCGAGAACCGTACGGGCCTTGGCATCTAACGTATTCCAAATGTTCCTAAAGCTAAACTCCAGGACTGGAGAGTCCTTGCTCTTCATACTGTCAAGGGCCGAGTCCAACCGCCTTGTCTTTTTATAGTGACCAATAATCCATTGGGTCGCTAGTGGTAGGCCGCCCGAAACCTCCGTGACCTTACTTACGGTCTCATCATCTGTCGGGAAATTGGCATTTAGCTCCCGAGATTTTAGTTTGACAAATTCAACCATCTCCGCAGCCGTCATTTCGGTAACTGGTAATGCAAGTTCCCAGCCGCCAGTCCGTTGCCGGCTATTGACACCTGTGTAAGTAATGTCCTATCTTCTGGGCAGGAGGTGCACG
>CAYJBG010000102.1:0-6978 GCA_964368085.1 uncultured Acidiferrobacterales bacterium
CGGGTGTCAACGCGACGCCGAGCGAACCGAGCGGGCCGTCGAGCGCCGCATCGCGTTGCGTGAAAAAAATATAACTCGGATTACTGTCGAGCAGCGCGCCGGTTTCCTGCGGGTGCGCGGCAAGCCAGTCGCGGATGCGCGTGAGTGTGACTTCCTCGCGCGTCAGCTCGCCCCGTTCGATCAGGCTTCGCCCAAGCGAACGGTACGGGTGGCCGTTCTGGTCGGCGTAGCCGACCGCGATCTCGCTTCCGTCCGGCAGGCGCACGCGCCCCGAGCCCTGTACTTGCAGAATAAAAAGTTCGACCGGGTCTTCCACCCACAGCAGTTCGTGTCCGGCGAGTGGATTCTTGGCCGTGCCGATCTCGGCGCGACTGTGGTACGGCACCACGCGGTTGCCTTCCAGGCGCCCGCGCACCGGCCGGCCTTTCAACTCCGGATAGAGGCTGGCCAGGTCCACGATCAGCAGATTGTCCGGGCGTTTGTACAGCGGCCAGCGAAAACGGTCGCTGCGCGTGGTGCTGCCAATCAACACCGGTTCGTAATAGCCGGTGATGAGCCCCTCGCGTCCGCTACCGGCATTCAACCGGTGCGCGCGGAAGTTGGCTTCGAAGAAGGCGCGCGCCGCTGCATCATCCGGCGACTCCAGCACGTTCACTGCGAGGCAAAGCTGTTCCCACGCGGCGTCACTTCGCTCAAGTTTCTCGCAGCTCCTGCGCAACGCCGGCCAGGCGTCGGCGTGACGATCCTGCTCCCAGCCGGGCAGCTTCGACCACGCCACCTCGCGTCCGATGCCGGGCGGCGGCGTGAACCAGCCGGCGCAACCGGAAAGGGCCGCTGTAATGAACAGCATCAGCGCTGCCTGCAGAAAATCGACGCACGACGCACGCCGGCGCAACCGGAAACATGCAATCCTGTTCATGGAGCTTCCCTCGCTGATTGAGCCTCGCGCCGGCGGAAAAGCCGCTCCTGCGCATTCCGCACTTCTGCCCTCCATGGATGGAGTAATGCCGCGTGAGGGCAGGAGCCCGAAGCGGCCGCCATTGTGCAGCACGCTTACCAGGCATGACAATGGTAAGTCCGTGCCGCTTGGCGGCGATCGGCCGCTGATGTATATAATGTTTATTCTGTGCAAGCATGCTTTCCACATTGGCGCTTTGTCCACCCCGGGGTTCCACCGTGTTTATTGACCGCAACTGGGTCGTGCGTGTTGAACACCGTGTGTTTGATCCGCGATTGTCTGTGTTCATCCGTGGTCGGCCGTAGGCGTCCCTCATGGAGTCTCTGACCACTGCGGAACTGGCGGCACTGCTCGCCTTCATTGCGCTCGCCGCGGCGCTTTATTCCTCCGTCGGCCACGGCGGCGCCTCCGGTTATCTCGCGGCCATGGCGTTGTTCGGGGTGGCGCCGCTCGTCATGAAACCTTCGGCGCTCGCCATGAACATCGCGGTCGCGGGCCTGGTCTTCTACCGGCTGTGGCGCGCCGGACATTTCGATGTGCGCCTGTTCTGGCCATTCGCGGCGGGCTCGATCCCATTCGCCTTCGTCGGCGGCGCGCTTACCCTGCCAGGCGGTGTCTACAAGATCCTGGTGGCGTTAGCGCTGCTGATTGCCGCGTCACGCTTGTTATGGAAGACACAGGACCACGAAGCCGGTGCAACGCCGAACATCCGGGTGGCGCTGGCCGTCGGCGCCGGTCTCGGATTTCTGTCGGGCCTCTCAGGCGTGGGCGGTGGCATATTTTTGAGCCCACTGCTGCTTCTGCTGCGCTGGGCCAACATGCGCACCACGGCGGCGGTGTCCGCAGCATTTATTCTGGTGAACTCGATTGCCGGGCTGGCCGGACACGCGAGTGTCGCCGTGCTCTGGCCGGCGCAGTTACCTGCGCTCATGCTAGCGGCGCTGGCCGGCGCGGTAGTCGGATCGGAACTGGCGGTGCGCCGACTGGCGCCGGTGACGCTTCGGCGGGTGCTGAGTGTGGTGCTGGTGATTGCCGGCGCGAAGCTGCTGTTGACCGCCTGAGCGGGGCACTTCCTTCTGAGTGGAGTCAGGCTTTCCCGTCTTGTTTTCTCCCGCTCATCCTTAAAAAACGGCTAGCGCCTGTCTCAAAATCGGTAGGGTGCACCCTGCGCACCGATTCATGGCCTAAACCAGGCTTGGTGTACCAGAACTGGTGGGGCCAGCTCTACCGTCCCGGACACTACGTCCGCTATGAGAGCTACTGCCCAGTCGCTGACTTCTGTCCGCAGTTCAAATCAACGGAATGAGGGAGCAGCGCCATGGTAGTGCGTGACTGATGCACTATCGAGACTCTGAATCATGAAGTTGGTTGTCTCCATCCCATAAGCTATGAAAACAGCGTCCCAGTTCTTTCCTTCGTCCAGGCTGATAAAACCGAGACTGCTCTCTCGCAAGTACGGCCAGTCCCTGGAGTCCAATATCACTTCGCGACCCCAATCACGATTCAGGCCGGAGGCGTGAGAAAAGGTATCTGCCTTGAGTGCCCGTTTTCCATCCAGAAAGAACCGGCAAATCTCCGCAGATTCAAAGAAGTCTGTTCCTTCAATCTTATCAATCTGTTCCTTCTTGTATTCCGGAAACCTTTTGTAGTGCGCCGTTTCGTACTCCAGCGATTTTTTCTCGATGATCTGCCTTCTCTTTTCGAGACTTACCTTCTTTGCCTTCCCGATGACCAGCTGAACGATTGACCGCCCATTCAGCACCGGGGACTTCCTCACCTCAACACGGGAATCAGGGGCATAACAAGCATCGGTAACAAGGTGCCGCACCGACTCCACATACGGATTGTCTTTTACAGTCATGGAAACGGGCTTTCCAAGACCGGACAAAAGCCATGCGTTCGCGGGAAGGCCGCGTATGACGACCCCAAGGGAATCGGCTCCCGCTGGTTTTATCCTGGCTATCGCCGTGTGCCCCTCCCTGTCGGCAAAAAGGGTACGAAAGCACTCGATTTCCTCATCTACGAACGCGGTCCCGTAAGCATTGGGACCACTGAATATCTCTTTCGCCTTCGCCATCGGAACGATGCTGACGACCTCGCCCGCGATGTGGGAAGAGTCACTCGAAAAAATCCAGACCTTCTCGTTAAGCACCAAGAACGGTTTCGTGTCAAAAGAACCGGCACACCCATGGCGCTGATCGAACGTATTACCCTCGTAAGAAAACTTGCCCGCCGCCGACAGCAACGCGGGCACCAAGGATGCCGCAATCGAAAAAGCCGAAACCGTGAAAAGGATTTTACAGTTCATTTCAGCGTCCCGTTACCGAAACCGTCGACGTCGCCTTGTTGCCGGTGCCGTCGGTGGCCGCCATCGCATCGAATGCCAGCAAGGGGCATCCAATCGCAAGGACCGAAAACGCAAACAAATTATTTTTTGCTCATTTTGTCCACAGTTCAAAGCTAACGCGCCGGTTTTGTGAACCTCGCGGCTCATTGATCGCCCCTTGTGCGGGCTTGCTTTCTTTCATCGTCCTTCTTGCTTCTTTCATCGTGCGGCACCGTCACCGTGGCACTGGCGGTGGCCTTGTTGCCGGTGCCATCGGTGGCCGAATAGGTCACGGTATAGATTCTTCCAGCTTTGTTCTTGGCCTCGCGTTCGGCCTTGAGTTTGAACTGGCGGTCATCGGTGCCGAGCTTGGCGTCCTTGATGTCTTCCTTTTCCAGTGGCTCGTTGGCGACGATGGATTCGAGTTTGATTTCGGGTTGCGGGTCGTAGTCATCCTTCACCGTGAGGGTGGCGGTGATGGGTACGAGCTTCTCGTTTTTCTTGAGTGTGTTGGGGCTCAGCGTCACCGACAGCACTGGCGGCAGGGTGTCTTGCTTTTCGATGGGCGCAAAAATCTGTTGTTCCTTCTTACCAATCCAGGATTCACCCAGCCAGACTTTGGCCACGAATTTACCGTTAATGTAAGGTTCCAACGATCCCATCGCTCCCGGCCCGGTAACACTTGTCGCCGGCACACGCACACTGAAACCGGAAAGCGTCTGGCCTGCATCGGCGCCGGTGACATTAACGGGGCCACCGTAGACCGGTTGTGGTGCTGTCCAGCCTATGGCGTAAGTCTCACCCGCTCTATGCCCACCAATCCGCCCGCTCCACCCGGCGGGCTGGGCGGGCGAGGCAACACTGGCCGGATTGGGCGCGGGAATGTCGTAGTTTGAATGTGGGGGAAGTTCGCCTGAGTTGGGAACGAACATCGTTCCCGTGGGCAAGCGGGTAAGTGTCCCTAAGGAGTTTGCCTGACCATAGTGGCTATACACACCGGGAGCAGGGCTGGTCGTCTTGTCACCGTCACCGGCGTCTTCAACGCCGATGCCGAATCGCATCATCTTCCCCATACCGTTGTTCACCAAGGTATAGTGGTAAACGATGTCCGTGCCCGCGTGCTCTCCGTACACCAGCACCCGGATATCGGCGGCGTAAGCCTGCGGCAACAGAGAAAAACCCGCGCTCAGGATCGAAGCCTTAAGGAAATTTTGTCTGTTCATGATGTTAATCTCCTGATGCCTTCAAGGGGTGTAAAAATGAACGGCGTCGGGAGGGCTGTCCCGATAATCGCCTCCCCAGCGCAGATTACAGGCCGGTGCTTGACGCAACATGCCCGAAACGTCTGGCACTCTGTCAACGGTGGCCCTCGAAATATCAAACGCCTTCCCCTCGTTGTGCGACGTTCCGATGGGGTCGTAACTGATCCCATGCTTGTTCTTTTCATTCTCAACAATCGTCCTTCTGGCGGTACATGCCTGATAGAGCGTTGGGTCGGAGACGAACCCGTGTTCCCACCACTTGTCCCACACGTCTTTCAGGTGCGCCTGATAAGCGGGCGTGCGAATGGTGGAGGTCGGCCCGGCGTAAGGGACGCCAAGATCGCCAAGTTTCTTCTTCAGACACGGCTCACCGTTCTTATCTTCCATCACCGGAATGCGCGGGCAAACGGCCGGGTCAGCAAGGCCAAGCCTTGCTTCGAGCGACGCTGAACACGCATCGGTTGTGGGCGTCGGGAAATCCGGCAAAGGATCGACCGGACAAGTATCCGGAACGCACACCGGCCCGCCCCATACCGGACCGCCGGGAGGATACATCTGGCCGGCCGGGCAGGAACACATCGGTCTGGCATCGCTGAAACTGCCGCCCACATCGCCGCCCTTGCTGCAGTCCGTATAGCGGTGCCAGGCATTGGGCAAAGTGGTGGGGTTACGGTTGGGGTTGTTGGAGCTCAAATCCATTATTATGCAGCCTCCGCGCGAATACCCAGCCTCGTAGGTGAACCCCACGTATTGGTAAAAGGAAGGAAAGGAAAGAACTGAAATCACCCACGCGCAGGCCTCGGGTTCATTTCTGGCGTTTAACGGGCCTCCCGTTCCTGTCCAAGTAACCCCCTGAAAAACCAGTCTCGCGGGATAGGGGGTGTTGTCAGCGAACACAGTGGGAAATTGAAGTAACAACGAAAGCCCAAGCAACACGGCGACTAACGAGCTGAAAGAGAACCCAATTCGGCTAGGCCAAAGGCCCCAGAAGTGTATAACCATCATCTTCTCTTCCCTGACTTTTTGTTCTGACTCCCTGAGAACGGGGCGCACAGGGAAGGTACATCCAGGGGAGGGGATGGCTGTCAAGCGCCGTGCCGAAAATACAAGGGGCGTCTGAGCGCCCCGTTTTTTACCTCTTTGGCGTCGTAACAATCCTTATCAGCCGGTCCCGATCTGTGGCGCAGCGCCCGGCAGGTCAAGTTCGCCCTCGTACGGTTCCGCGAAACCACATTCCTTCACCGGACAAACCTTCTCGGTGCCACGGCGCTTGGTGATCTTGATGGTGAGGATCGGCCAGGCGCACTTGGGGCACGGCTCGTTGAGTGGCAGATTCCAGACCGCATACTTGCAATCCGGGTAGCGCGCGCACGAGTAGAAAATTTTACCGTAGCGTGATTTGCGCTTGAGCATGCTCGCCTGCTTGCATTCCGGGCATTGCACGCCGGTGTCGGCCGGTTTTTCGAGCGGCTCCATGTGTTTGCAGTTCGGGTAATTGCTGCAACCGATGAACTTGCCGTAGCGACCGCGCTTGATGACCAGTTTCGATTCGCATTTCGGACACACGCGATCCTCGACATATTGCGGCTCGTTCGAGGCGCCGGCCTCTTCGTCCACGTTGCGCGTGTAGTCGCACTCCGGGTAGCCGGTGCAGCCGATGAAGTAGCCGTTGCGGCCGAGGCGCTTGGACAGCGGCTTCTGGCACTTCGGGCACTTCTCTTCGAGGATTTCGGTGCCGGGGCGATCGACAGTTTCTTTCTCGTCGACCTGAACCTTGAATTCGCCCCAGAATTCCTGGAGCAGCGGCCGCCACTCTTTCTCGCCACGCGAGACGGCGTCGAGATCGTCTTCCATGCGTGCGGTGAAATCGTAATCCACGTATTTGAAAAAATGCTCGGACAGAAACTTGTTCACCACCCGACCGACGTCGGTCGGCTGGAAGCGGCGCTTGTCGAGCGTGACATACTCGCGCGATTCGAGTGTCGAGATGATCGAGGCATAGGTGGACGGACGGCCGATGCCGTAGGCCTCGAGCGTCTTCACCAGCGAGGCTTCCGTGAAGCGCGGCGGCGGCTCGGTAAAATGCTGTTCCTTGCGGATCGCGCGCAGGTCCACGTATTCGCCCTTGAGCATGACCGGCAGGATCGCCTCGTCCTCTTCTCCTTCTTTCTTTTCGTCCGTGCCCTCCTGGTAAACCGCCATGAAACCCGGCTTCACCAGGGTCGAACCGTTGGCGCGCGACACATTGCCGGCGCCGGCTTCCAGGTCGACCGCCACCGTGTCCAACACCGCATGCACCATCTGGCAGGCGACGGTGCGCTTCCAGATGAGTTCATACAGCTTGTATTGCTCCGGCGTCAGGCGTTCCTTGAGCTGTTCGGGGATGCGCTCGGCCGCCGTCGGACGTATCGCCTCGTGCGCTTCCTGCGCGT
>CAYJBG010000103.1:0-6938 GCA_964368085.1 uncultured Acidiferrobacterales bacterium
TACTCCATCCATGGAGGGCAGAAGTGCCGGAAACGCAGGAGCAGTTTTCCGGCCGACCGCCATGGATGGCAGAAGTGCCGGGCGCGAAGCCGTCAGTGAAAGAGGCCTCATTCACTGGACAAACGCAGGAGCAGCTTTTCCGGCCGACAGGCGCTACGCAAATCGCATTATGATCGGCTAGACTCTTCTCTGGAGTCTCCTCGCGCTGCCATTCAAGATCGGACCATGTCCACATCCGACGATCGCCAAACGCCCCGCTATCCAGGAGAAATCCCGGTGGCCTTTATGCTGGGAGAGGTGGTGGCGAGTGAGGCCGCTTACCTCAACAACATCAGTGCCGGCGGTGTCTCTTTCGATTCGATCGTGGAGCTCGAACCCGGTACGGTGATCATGCTGCAAGTGCCGGTCAGCAAACCGCTGTTCAGCACGCCCGGTCGGGTAATCTGGTGCCGCAAGGTCGCCTTTCAGCACGAAGTCGGCGTCGAGTTTCTGGATGCGAACATGGATTTCCGCGCGCTCATGGTGGGCATGGTGCGGCGCATCGAGGAGTACCGGCAAGATGCGGCGCGCGCCGGTCGCGACCTGTCCGGACAAGAAGCCACGCTCGAGTGGATCGGCCAGTTCGGCGAGGAATTCTTTCGCCCCGGCTGAAGCGATCCCGGTCTGAAACGAATGGCGCTTAACTTAAAGAACTTTACAGCCCCTCTCCCCTCGCGGGAGAGGGGCGGGAGAGAGGGGGAGAGCCCGGAAATACGGAAATAACACCCTCTCCCCATCCCCTCTCCCATCAAGGGAGAGGGGGTTGTTTACGGTACGCCCGCCGTATTTGCTTAAAGCTAAGTGCCATTCCGGTCTGAACCCTGTCACCGGGAGGTCCTAAGTCGAGTCGGCGCACACGCCTCCAGTCAACCTGACAGGTATAGTCAAGTTGACAAGCACTGACCCATCCCCTAACTTGGCAGGCCTGTCCTTAAAATTGATTCCGGGGTATTTCCATGACCTATCGCGTGGCCGAGGTCGAAGCACTGTTCGCGCTGCCGTTCAACGACCTGCTGTTCAAGGCGCACAGCACGCACCGCGCCCATTTCGATCCGAACGCGGTGCAGGTGAGCACACTGTTGTCCATCAAGACCGGCGGTTGTTCCGAGGATTGTGGCTACTGCTCGCAGTCGGCACGCTATCACACCGGCCTGGAAAACGAGGATTTGATGCAGCTGGACGCGGTGCTGAGTGCGGCGCGCGCGGCGCAAGCACGCGGCGCGACGCGTTTTTGCATGGGCGCCGCCTGGCGCGGGCCGAAAGAAAAGGATTTGAAGCCGGTGCTCGAGATGGTGCGCGCGGTGAAGGCGCTCGGCCTTGAGACCTGCGCGACACTCGGCATGCTCAAGGACGGCCAGGCCGAGCAGTTGGCGGTCGCCGGCCTCGACTACTACAACCATAATCTCGACACCGCGCCCGAGTTCTACGGCCAGGTGATCAGCACCCACACCTATGAAGATCGTCTCGACACCCTGGGCAAGGTGCGCCGTGCGGGCATGAAAGTGTGCTGCGGCGGCATCGTCGGCCTGGGTGAATCGCGCCGCGCGCGCGCCGGGCTTATCGCCCAGCTCGCCGCTCTCAATCCGGCGCCCGAGAGCGTGCCCATCAATCTGCTGGTGCGCATTCCCGGCACGCCGATGTCGGATTTACCGGCGCTCGACCCCATCGAATTCGTGCGCACGATCGCCGTGGCGCGTGTTTGCATGCCAACCAGCATGGTGCGGCTCTCGGCCGGTCGCCAGGAGATGCCGGATTACTTGCAGGCCATGTGTTTCTTCGCCGGCGCGAATTCAATTTTCTACGGCGACAAGCTGCTCACCACGCCGAATCCGGATACCGGCAAGGACCAGCAACTGTTTGCCAGCCTTGGCTTGTATCCGATGGCCGCCGGGCACAGCGCGACTCTGAAAGCGTCCAGCGCAGCGCGTTGACGGCAGTCGGGGCGAACCGCCCCGCGTTCGGCCCCACCTCCGCCTCCTCGCTATTGTACGAACGGTGTCATTGACAGCCCCCGGTCTGTAGATGATAATAATTATCATTAACAACTGTCCACCGAGGTGATGAGTATGGGGTTACACAAGCGCGGGGTCTGGCTGGCAATCGTCCTGGGCATCTGGATGTTGGCCGGAGCGGTACAGGCAGCGGAGGAGGTGAATCTCTATTCCGCGCGCAAAGAAGAATTGATCAAGCCGCTGCTCGACAAGTTCACGGTCAAAACCGGTATCAAGGTCAACCTGGTCACGGGCAAGGAAGACGCGTTGCTCGAGCGCCTGAAGAGCGAGGGCCGCAACAGCCCGGCCGATCTGCTGCTCACGAGCGATGCCGGCCGTCTGCACCGCGCCCAGGAGGCCGGGGTGCTGGCGCCGGTGGACAGCGCCACGCTCAAGAAGCTGGTGCCGGCCCACTACCGCGACCCGCAGGGTCGCTGGTACGGGCTCTCGGTGCGCGCCCGTCCGATTGCCTATGTCACGCAGCGCGTGCATGCCAATGAGCTTTCGACCTACGAAGCGCTTGCCGAACGCAAATGGAAAGGGCGCATCTGTATCCGTTCATCCGACAACATCTACAACCAGTCACTGGTCGCATCGATGATCGCGCACCGTGGCGTGGCCGCAACCGAGACCTGGGTCGGGGGATTCGTCGCCAATTTCGCGCGCCCGCCGGTCGGCGGTGACCGCGACCAGGTGCTGGCCGCCGCCGCCGGGCAGTGCGACGTGGTCATCGTCAATACCTACTATCTCGCCGCGATGCTGAACGACAAGGATCCGGCACAGCGTGCCGCGGCGCAAAAGCTCGCGGTCTTCTGGCCAAACCAGAAGGATCGCGGCGCCCATGTGAACGTGAGCGGCATCGGTCTGACCGCGGCCGCCCGCCACCGTGACAATGCCGTGCAGCTCATCGAGTTCCTGGCGAGCGCGGAGGCCCAGGCATGGTACGCCGAGGTCAACCACGAGTATCCAATCCGGCCCGACATCCCGGTCAGCAAAACACTCACAGTCATGGGCAAGTTCAAGTCCGATACTTTGAACCTGCATCAGCTTGGCCAATATAATGCCCAGGCTGTCAAACTCATGGATCGCGCCGGTTGGAAGTAACCGGCGTGAATACAATTCGCAGTTAACGGGGCGGGGTGCGCGAGCGCCCCGTTTCCATTGCCGGGAATGGAGCGTGAGCGCGGTCTCTGTCACAGCAGTTGAATCGACGCGTCATCAACACGGCTGGCGTCTGGGCGTGCTGGTCGTGGCGCTGGTCGTGGCGTTGCCGGTGATTACCGTGTTCGGTTTTTTTCTGCAGCCGGCAACGGAGGCCTGGCGGCATCTGGTACAGACCACGCTGCGCGACTACGTGGTCAATTCCGTGTTGCTGATGCTCGGGGTCGGCGCCGGTACTGTGCTGTTAGGCGTCTCGACGGCGTGGGTGAGCGCCACCTGCGAGTTTCCGGGCCGGCGCGTGTTCGAATGGGCACTGCTGCTGCCGATGGCGATTCCCGCCTACATCATCGCTTATACCTATACCGGCCTGCTCGATTTCGCCGGACCGGTGCAGGGTGCGCTGCGCGACCTGTTCGGCTGGGGCTACGGCGATTACTGGTTTCCGAATATTCGCTCGCTGCCGGGCGCGATCGTGATGCTGTCGCTGGTGCTCTATCCCTACGTGTATCTGCTGGCGCGCGCCGCGTTTCTCGAACAATCGGTGTGCGTGCTGGAGGTCAGCCGCACGCTCGGTGCGACACCGGCGCACACGTTTGTGCGCGTAGCGTTGCCGATGGCGCGCCCGGCGATCGTGGCCGGCCTCCTGCTCGCGCTCATGGAAACACTCGCCGATTATGGCACTGTCCAGTATTTCGGCGTCAGCACCTTCACCACCGGCATTTTCCGCACCTGGTTCGGACTTGGCGATGCGGTGGCGGCCGCCCAGTTGTCCGCGCTGCTCATGAGTTTTGTGTTCGTGCTGATTCTGCTGGAGCGCTGGTCGCGTCGCCAGGCGCGCTATCACGAGACCGGCGCGCGCATGCAATCGCTGCCGCGTTACCGGCTCGAAGGCTGGCGCATGGCGGTGGGGCTTGCGGTCTGCATCGTGCCGCTTGCATTCGGCTTCCTGCTGCCGGCCGGGCAATTGCTGGCATGGGCCGTGCGCACCGCCGGCCGGATGCTGGACGCCGATTTCCTGCGCATCACCGGCAACAGCCTGGCGCTCGCCGGCAGCGCCGCTTTTGTTACGTTGCTGGTGGGATTGTTCATGGCCTATGGCAAGCGTCTGCACGGCGACCGCCTGGTGCAAGGCGCCGTGCGTGTGGCCGGGATGGGCTACGCGATACCGGGCACCGTGATCGCCATCGGCGTGATGGTTCCTTTCGCCTGGCTCGATAACACCATCGACGCCTGGATGCGCGTGCACTTCGACTTCTCCACCGGGCTGATGCTGAGCGGTACGCTGGTGGCGCTGCTGTTTGCCTACATGGTGCGGTTCCTGGCGGTGGCGTTGCAGACGGTCGAGGCCGGTCTTGCCAAGATCCGTCCCGGCATGGACGACGCGGCGCGTTCACTCGGACTCGGGCCACTCAATGTGCTGAAGAAGGTGCACGTGCCGATGCTGCGCGGCAGCCTGATCACCGCCATGTTGCTGGTATTCGTGGATGTGCTGAAAGAGCTGCCGGCGACGCTGGTGTTGCGACCGTTCAATTTCAACACGCTCGCCGTGCGCACCTACGAACTGGCGACCGACGAACGCCTGGCCGACGCCGCCAGCGCCTCGCTCGCCATTGTGCTGGTCGGCATCATTCCGGTTATTCTCCTGAGCCGGAGCCTCAGCCGCACGCGCCGCCGTTATGAATAAACTGCTCGATGTGATGGACGCCGAAGTCGGCTACGCCGGTGTGCCCGTGGTCAGGCAGGTGTCGTTTTCACTGGAGCCCGGCCGGATCGGCTGCCTGCTGGGGCCAAGCGGCTGCGGCAAAACCACGCTGCTGCGCGCCATCGCCGGTTTCGAAATTCTGCAGGGCGGCGAGATACGCATGCGTGGGCAGGTGGTGAGCCACGCCGGCTGGTCGTTGCCGCCGGAGAAACGCCGGGTTGGCATGGTGTTCCAGGAATTCGCCTTGTTCCCGCACCTCAAGGCCGGCGATAACATTGGATTCGGACTTCGCGATCTTTCCGAACGCGAGCGCCGCGCGCGCGTGCGGGAATTGCTCGAACTCGTGGGTCTGCCGGAATACGAAGGCGCCTACCCGCACCAGCTCTCCGGCGGCCAGCAACAGCGGGTGGCGCTCGCGCGCGCCATGGCGCCGCGTCCGGAACTGCTGCTCCTGGACGAGCCGTTTTCCAGCATGGACGCCGAATTGCGCGAGCAACTGGCGCGGGAAGTGCGCGACATCATCAAGCAAGAAGAGGTTACGGCGCTGCTCGTCACACACGACCAGTATGAGGCGTTTGCCATGGCCGACGAGATCGGCGTGCTGAACGCGGGACAGCTGATGCAGTGGGACAGCGGCTACAACCTTTACCACCGGCCCGGCAACCGTTTTGTCGCCGATTTTATCGGCCAGGGCGTACTCCTGCCCGGTGAGATGCTGGGCGCGGGGCAGGTACAGACCGAGCTGGGTGTGATTACCGGGCAACTGCCGGCGGAATGCCGGATCGGCTGCAAACTGGAACTCCTGCTGCGTCCGGACGACATTCAACACGACGACCAGAGCCGCTTACACGCCAAAGTCGTGGCCAAGGCGTTCCGCGGCGCCGAGTTTCTCTATACGCTGGAACTGGCGAGCGGCACCCGGGTGTTTTGTCTCGCGCCCAGCCATCACGACCATCCGATCGGTGAGCAGCTCGGCATTCGCGTCGAGGTCGATCACCTGGTCATGTTCCCGCAGCCGGGGCAGACGGCGAGCGTCTAACCGCTGACCGCCTTGCTGATCGACCCGGCCGCCGAGATGTCAGCGAGCGGCACGTCACGAATTTCAAATTCCATCTTGTCCAGATCGCCAAGAATGTAGGTCGGCTTGCTGCCTAGGCTGTGTGAAAACCCGGAAATTTTTTTTCTCACCACGAAAAAATCTTCCACTCCAACCCTCGTAGGGTGCGTCCCACGCACCGGATTATCTATCTTTATGGTGCGCAGGGCGCACCCTACGTTCTGTTGGCCCCACCGGAATATTTGATCGTGCGTTTTTACACACCTCTGCCGATGCCGGCCACCGTGCCCGGATCGAGGCGCAGGTTCTCGCCGCCCGATTGAGAGTGTCGCGGTCCGTCAGGCAGTCTAAACAATTCCTATCCCGATGCCAGGCGGTGCGCGAGACGGGTGGTTTCCGGCAGGCGATAGCGCGGCGTGCAGCGCAACACGTAATCGATGGCGGTCGCGAGACTCACGCGATGGCCGATCGAGACATACACCGGCCTGACGCCGGCGCGCGTGCGCAGCGCTGCGCCAACGATTTCATTCTTGTCTTCCAACTCCGCCCACGCGCCGCGTTCTTCCCCGAGTTTCCCGTGCTTGCCGAGCAACAGCGATTTAGCAACGCCGATGCTCGGCAGTCCGGTAAGCACGCCCAGGTGACAGGCCAGCCCAAAGCGGCGCGGGTGCGCCAGTCCTTGTCCGTCGCACAGCAATAAATCCGGCCGGGTACGGAGTTTGGCGAGCGCCGCCAGCGCCGCCGGTGCTTCGCGGAAAGATAAATAGCCCGGCACATACGGAAAACGCGTCGGCCGGCGCGCGATCGCCTGCTCGTGCGGTTCAAGACCGGGGAATGTCAGCACCACGACCGCGGCGCGTGTGATCGCGCCGGCCTTTTCGAAACCGACATCAATGCCGGCCACAAACCGCACCCGGCCGAGTTTGTCGGTGGTGATCACGCGTCCACGCAGGCGCTCCTGTAAGGCGCGCGCCGCGCTCACGGTGCG
>CAYJBG010000104.1:0-6886 GCA_964368085.1 uncultured Acidiferrobacterales bacterium
ATCTTGGCCTCGGCATTGTCCAGGGTCATGAGATTGGGTGTGGACAGAATATTCGCCAGACCGCGTGTCTCCAGGGCGCGCGCCAGCGCGCCGAGGCCGCGGACCACCGTGCCGTCCGGCAGCTTGACGGTCTGGCCAAGAAAACCGAGCAGCAGACCGCCGGCGTTGGGGAACGACGGAACAGGGCCTGCGATCGCGCCGATCGCACCGATCAGACTGGGATTGGCGCTGGGAAAATTCTGCGCCGCCACGATGGTCCCGCCGCCGGCTGGCGCGCCAGCACCCCACTGGATGCCAAGTTCATGGGCGGCGTCGGTGCTCATCTCCACGATCAGCGCCTCGACATACACCTGGGTGCGGCGCACGTCGAGCTTCTCGATCACGCCACGCAGGTTGTTGTAGGTCGCGTCGGCCGCGTTAATGATGAGGGCGTTGGTCGCTTCATCCGCCTGGATCAGGGACGCCTCGGCGGTCTTGGCGGCGCCCGCGGGCGGGCGCACACCGCCGGCCACAGGCATGGGTGCGGTCTGCGATCGCGCCTCGCCCGCCAGCAGGCCGCGCAGCACATCGGCGAGCTTCACGGCATCGGCGTTGCGCATGTAGATTACGCGCGTCTGTCCACCGCGTAGCGCCGGCACGTCGAGTTTGTCGACCAGCGAGCGTATCTGGTTCACGCGGCCGGGATTGTCGGCGCGCACCAGCAGGCTGTTGGTACGCAGGTCCGGTACGATGTTGTAGCGGTCGCCGGCGACACCCGATGGCTGCCCAGGTTGTCCCGGCTGGCCCGCGCCCGGCAGCGACAGGCGTGTGATCAGGTCGGCCAAGTCCAGCGCCGAGGCGTGCCGGAGCGTAATGATGGTGACATCGCTGCTCACCGGCTGGTCTATTTTTTCAACAATGCGCATCATCCGGCGCACGTTATCGGCGTAGTCGGTGATAATCAGCGCGTTGGCTTGATCGTAGGCGGACAGCTGGCTGGTCGGCGACATGAGCGGACGCAGCAGCGGGATCATCTGGGTGGGCGAGTTGTGTTGCAAGATCAACACGTGGGTTACGATCTGCTCGCCACCGCGCGGCTCGCCATCCACGTTCACCTCGGCATTCGCCTTGGCCTCGCTCGTGGGTACGATCTTGGTGACGCCGATGCCGGGGACCGCCGTGAAGCCCTGCGCCTTGAGGGCGGAAAGAAAAATCTGGTAAGCCGCGGTGGTGGTGACCGGACGCGCGGAAATAATGGTGATCTGGCCCTTGACGCGCGGGTCGAGCAGAAAATTACGTCCGGTCATTTGCCCGATGGCCTTGACCACGCCCTGGATTTCGGCCGCCTGGAAGTTAAGCAGCACCTCACCGGGCTTCAGTACCGGCGCAGCGGGTGTCCCGGCTTGGGTTTCGTTATTCGGCCTGGGTGGCTGTGCGGGCGGCGGCGGAATCTCTTGCGCGGCCTGGAGCGGTGCACTGGCGCCCTTCGCAGCGGGAGCGGGTCGCACCGGTTCGGCGGGAACTGGCCGCACCGGTTCCAGGTTTTGCGCCGGGAGCCGGAGCGAAATCGCACAAAGCACGACAGCCAGGCCAAGAACCTGAATGCGCCGTGGGAAAAGATTCGCGGTCATTGCTTTCGATTATTCGATATTGTATTGCAGGGACTCACTGCGGCCGCCGCGCATGACTTCGATCGAGACGTTGCTGGTCTGGTTGACGCCGCCGAGTTGCTGATAGAGTTTCATTACTTCATCCATGTTGTTGATCGGCTGGCCGTTGACTCTGCGGATGACATCGCCGGTGCGCACGCCCAGTTTTTCATAAACGCTGCCCGGCTGAATCTCGCGCACCAGGAATCCGCCGCCGGCGTTCGGCACCATCAGCGCCTGGCTCAGGAACTCGGGGCGCTGCATCTGTTGCGCCAGGGTGTTGCGTTCCACCGTAAAGGTGTTGCCACTGCCACGGATGCCGGCGAACGGCGTTTCGTTGCGATACTGCGGGGACATGACGATGGAGCCCTCCGGCAAGGCGATGCTGTCTTTCAATACCAGGGCCTCGAGGATGCCGGCACGCCGCAGCACGGCGCGATCGGGATACACGGCATGCAAGCTCGCACCGGCGAGAATTTCTTCACCGATGCTAAAGGATGTCGCCTCCTGGCCGTTGGCGCTGATGATCGCAAAACTGCCGGCGCCGCGCACCATGACGCCGGTCAGCATCAGGTTCAGGCTGGTCAGCGGAATGGTGGCGGGTGACAGGTTGTTTTGTCCGGCCGCCAGATCCACTTGGCCGAACAGATTCGCGCCGATCAATTGCTGCAGGCCGGCGGCGCTGTCCGCAACCGGCGTCGCCGGGCGCTGATCGAAACCCTGCGCGCGGGGTTCCATCAGGCGCCAGCTCCATTGGGCGACGCTATAGCTCAGCAGCAGCAGCGCGATCAGGTTAATACCGATCGGTGTCCAGCGGTTGCCGCCGATCCTTTCGATGAGCTGCTCTGCCACGGGCATAATCATATATACGACGAACGGAGCGAGTCCGCGAACGCGCCATCCTTGGCGCGCGGCCCTCGGACACGTGTCCCTGACGTCCCGCCTATTACATCTCCCATCGGCGAAGCGGGCCTTATGAGCTTTGTACCGACAAAGACATGATCGGGCTTCATTTGCGTCATGGATATCCTAAAAGTGTCGGGTCTGCACCCATGAGTCACTTAACATTTATCAAAGTATAAATACTATCCTATTGAAAAACTAGGGAAATCCAGCCCGCATCGGTCTGCCGACGGGCCTTAACGTTAAGCCTGTTGATTCAACGCGTGTGTGGGGCGTCATTTTTCCCGGAACCTGAATGGCGGTCGATGCCAACGACCGGATGGGTGCAATCCATCGGTTTCTCTCTCCCGGATAGCGCGCGACTGGTTCTGCCCATCCTGGATAGCTGGCCTTTTTTAAGGCGCCCGGGCCGGGGTCGACTGGTGGATTCCGCATTTGTTGATAATCTTCAATGGCTTGTTCCCGGCTGGGGATGCCAGTATCCTCTGATAAATCATGTATACCCAGTATTTCGGTCTCAAAGAAAATCCGTTCGCACTGTCCCCGGATCCACGCTATCTCTACTTGAGCCAGCGTCACCAGGATGCGCTCGCGCACCTGATGTACGGAATCGCCGGCGGTGGCGGATTCGTGCAGCTGACCGGCGAGGTCGGTACCGGCAAGACTCTGATGATCCGGGCGATGCTGCTGCGTTTACCCGACACGGTGGATGTGGCGCTGGTGCTGTATCCATTTCTGTCGGTGCACGAATTCATGTTCGCCCTGTGCGATGACTTGCGTATTAAACGTCCGGCCAAAGCCGGCCTGAAAGTGTTGATCGATGCTCTGAATACCTTCCTGCTCGAAAACCATGCGCAGGGACGGCGCACGGTGCTGGTCGTGGATGAGGCGCATCGCTTGAACCGCGAAGTGCTGGAGCAGATCCGGCTCCTGACCAACCTCGAAACCACCAAGGAAAAACTGCTGCAGATTGTCCTGGTGGGCCAGCCGGAATTGAGCAGTCTGCTCGCGCAGCGGGACATGCGCCAGTTGGCGCAGCGTGTCACGGCGCGTTACTACCTGCAGTCGCTGCTGCCGGCCGAGAGCCGCGCCTACGTTGTGCATCGCTGCCGGGTGGCGGGCGCGGAAACGCCGCTGTTCAGCATGTTCGCACTCTACTGGGCGCACCTCCTGACGGGCGGTGTGCCGCGGTTGATTAACATTCTATGCGACCGCGCGCTGCTGGCCGCGTACGCGCGCGGAAAGACCCGGGTCGGCGCCGGCATCCTGCGCGTCGCCGCGCGCGAAGTGGAAAGCGGTGTTCGGCCGCGGCCGGCCTGGCGGTTCGTCGCGATCGCGCTGGCGTCGGTGTTGGCGACTGCCGTCAGCGCCTTCGGTGTCTGGCAGTTGAAGCCGGAGTTGCTCGCGCGTTTTACCGGCGCGAACCCGGCTGCCATTGTTTCCCAAGCCGGGACTGCCGGCGCGAGCGCCAAGCCCGCATCCGCCAGTCCGGCCACGGCAACGACCGCGCCGGCGCACGCGCCGGCTCTGGCGCAGGTGCTGGCCGATCCCAGGATTCCGACCGATACCGATTCCGCATTCGCTGCACTGTTCTCGCAATGGGGATTCGATTACGCACAGTTTGCCGGCGCCACCGGTTGCGCGCGCGCCCAGCAGGCCGGACTGCGTTGCCTGTTCGAATCCGGCACCTGGAGCAATTTGCGCAAGCTGAATCGTCCGGCGATCGTCGAGCTGGTGGACGCCGCCGGCACCCGCCATCACGTGCTGGCGGTGCGCCTGACGGCGGAGTCCGTGGCGCTGCAACTGGCGGCGCAGCGCTATGAGTTTCCACTCGCCGAGGTCGATCGCGTCTGGATTGGAAAATACCTGGCGCTGTGGAGCCCGCCGGAAATCGGCGAGCGCACCATCCGCCGCGGCATGCGCGGTGCGCCCGTGGCATGGTTGCACGATGCGCTGACGCGCGCCGGTTTTGTCCGCGCCGGGGCGGCGACCGGCGATATGTTCGACAGCGAGATTGAGATCGCGGTCCGGGAGTTTCAGCGCCGCCATCAGCTTCAGGACGACGGAATCGTCGGCACCAGGACGCTCGTTCATCTCAGCAACTATACCGGGAACGCATCCGCGCCGGTGTTATCCGCCGTGTCGCAGGCAGGGATTCATTAGCATGTCCTCGATCCTGGATGCACTGAAGAAATCCGAGCACCAGCGCAGCCTTGGGCGCGATCTGATTTTTCGCACCGCCAGGCACGATGCGCCGCCGCGGCTGACCTGGTTCGCGATCGCGGTGCCGGTGACGCTTATACTTCTGGTGGCGGTGATTGGCGTACTGTTGTTCAATCTGCGTCAGCCGGATATAGCGGTTACTGTCACGACGCCGGCTGTAACCGCGGATAGCGGCCGCTTCGGGCTCCTGCCCTCTCGCGGCATTACTCCATCCATGGAGGGCAGAACCGCGGAGCGCGAAGCCGTCCCCACGGGGACAAACGCAGGCGAGGCGCCGTGGTTGAGCGGCCTGCCGGAGGACTTCCGCGGCAGCTTGCCGCCGCTGAACGTGAACATCCATGTCTATTCGCCGGACGAATCCCAGCGTATCCTTTATATCAACAACCGCCAGGTCCGGCGGGGTGAGCGGATTCAGGCGGGGGTGCTGGTCGAGGAGATCGCGCAGGACGGCGTGGTCCTGCGGTTTCGCGGGCAGCGCTTCAAACTCCCGCGTCCCAGTTAGGAAAATTCCGGACCATTGCCAGAATTTTTTACCGGTGTCGCGTTTGCGCGGTGGCGGTGTCGCATGAATCGTTTCCATCCCGTCAACAATTGATTACGGCATACCCGTGAAAGTCATGATCACCGGCGTCGCCGGTTTTATCGGCTCCACCCTGGCTCTGCGATTGCTCGCGCGCGGCGACAGCGTGTACGGCGTCGACAACATGAACGACTATTATGACGTCACGCTCAAGGAAGCGCGCCTCAAGCGCTTTTCCGGCCACAAGAACTTTACCTTCGATAAACTCGACATCGCCGACCGTGCCGGTATGGAGAAGATGTTCAAGCGCGAGAAGTTCGACGCGGTCATGAACCTGGCGGCGCAGGCCGGTGTGCGTTACTCGATCGAGAATCCGCACGCCTACATCGACGCGAATGTGGTGGGTTTCTGCAACGTGCTGGAAGGCTGCCGCCATTCCGGCGTGAAGCACCTGGTGTTTGCCTCGTCCAGCTCGGTGTACGGCGCCAACACCAACATGCCGTTTTCCGAGCACGACAACGTGGACCATCCGGTGTCGTTGTACGCCGCGACCAAGAAGGCCAACGAGTTGATGGCGCACAGTTATGCGCATCTGTATAAACTGCCGTGCACCGGGTTGCGCTTCTTTACCGTGTATGGCCCGTGGGGCCGGCCGGATATGGCATTGTTCAAGTTCACCAAGGGTATCCTCGAAGGCGCGCCGATCCCGGTGTTCAACGAGGGCAAGATGGTGCGCGACTTCACCTACATCGACGACATCGTCGAGGGCGTGGTGCGCGTTATCGACAACACCGCCGCGCCCAATCCGGAATGGTCCGGCGACCAGCCCGATCCGGCGACCAGCCATGCACCGTTCAGGATTTACAACATCGGCAACAACAATCCGGTGCAGCTCATGCGTTACATCGAGGTGCTGGAGCAGTGCCTCGGCAAGAAGGCGAAGCTCGACCTGCTGCCGATGCAGGACGGCGACGTGCCGGGTACATCCGCCAACATTGAGTCGCTCGACCACGCCGTCGGTTTCCGCCCGGATACGACAGTGGAGGCAGGCATTGCCCGTTTCGTCGAGTGGTACCGGCAGTACTATAAAGTTGCCTGAGCGTAAGCATGACCATCCGCACCCGTTTTGCCCCCAGCCCAACCGGTTACCTGCACATCGGCGGGGCGCGCACCGCGCTGTTCTCCTGGCTGTATGCACGCAAGCACGGCGGCACCTTTATATTGCGTATCGAGGACACCGACCTCGAACGCTCCACCGCCGAAAGCGTGGATGCCATCCTGCAAGGCATGACCTGGCTCGGGCTTGAATATGACGAAGGTCCGTTTTTCCAGACGCAGCGCTTCCCGCGTTACAAGGAAGTCATCGACCGGATGCTGAAGGAGGGCACGGCCTACCACTGTTACTGCTCGAAGGAACGACTGGAAACCCTGCGCAGCGAACAGATGGCGCGCAAGGGAAAGCCGCGCTACGACGGCAAGTGCCGGCCCGGCGTGCCGCATCCGCCCAGGGATATTCCGCCGGTGGTGCGCTTCAAGAACCCGCAGGACGGCGCGGTAGTGGTCGAAGACCTGATCCGCGGCAAGGTGGTGTTTCAGAGCAGCGAGCTCGACG
>CAYJBG010000105.1:0-6747 GCA_964368085.1 uncultured Acidiferrobacterales bacterium
CGCGACAAGCTCAACGCCGACATCCAGAAGATTCTGGACGCCGCCACCGACGCCTGGGGCATCAAGGTGACGACGGTCGAGATCAAGCACGTCGACATCGACCCGACCATGGTGCGCGCCATCGCCCAGCAGGCCGAGGCCGAGCGCACCCGGCGCGCCAAAATCATCCACGCCGAGGGTGAGTTCCAGGCGGCCGAGAAACTGGTGCAGGCGGCCGATCTCATCAGCAAGAGCCCGCAGGCCCTGCAGTTGCGCTACTTGCAGACGCTCAGCGGTATCGCCGGCGAAAAGAGCAACACCATCGTGTTCCCGCTGCCCATGGATCTGATCACGCCGTTTCTCGAAGCGCTGAAGAAACCCTAATATGGATATTTTTGTGCAGGCTTGCCTTCATTAGCAGGTTGCTGAAAAAGTCCGAAAGGCTGTCTTTGCGAGGAGCCGTAGGCGACGAAGCAATCTCCAAGTGATTGATATCCTGAAGCCTGGGATTGCTTCGCTGCGCTCGCAATGACACGCAAAGGGGTTTTTCAGCAACCTGTTAGAAGCGGTGTGCGTCGGCTACGCGCCTTCGCTCACCAATAGACGCAGGTCGTGCACCATGTCGTCGAGCGCGTGCGCGTCTTTGCCGAGGGCCTTGTTCAAGGCACCGAGTTTGGCGAGCGTCGGCGCGCAGATGTCCGGGCAGTGGGTGTAGCCGAAGAACAGCACCAGCACCTTGCCGCGGTAGTCGACAGTGCGCAGCGCCCGGCCGGTGTGCGCCGTGAGTTCGAAATCATTTCCCCACTTGACGCCTTCCGGAGCGGTGCTGCGGAACGGCGACGGCGCCTTGCTGCAGGATGCAACCAGCATGGCGCAGGACAGCACCAGCAGGAACGCACGCGACGACAGGAATTGCCGCATCAGTAGAGCGCCGACTGCAAGGCTTCCGCATAGCGTAAGCGGTAGTGATCGATGAGCAACAGCGCAAACAGCGCCGTCAGGTACTGGATGGAGTATACGAAGGTGCGACGCGCCAAGGAGTCGCTGTAGGCGCGATACAGCCGCCAGGCATGGTAGAGGAACACGGCGTTGAGCAGCATGGCGCCGGCCAGATAGATGGCGCCGCTCAGGTGACTGGCGAAGGGCATGATCGTGACCGCCGTCAGCAGGATCGTGTACAGCAGGATATGCAGGCGCGTGAAGTCGTTGCCGTGCGTGACCGGCAGCATCGGGATGCCGGCGCTGCCGTATTCCCTGGCGCGGTACAGGGCGAGCGCCCAGAAATGCGGCGGCGTCCAGACGAACACGATCAGGAACAGCAACAAAGCGTCGCCGCTGATCTCGCCCGTCACCGCCGCCCAGCCGAGCACCGGCGGCGCCGCGCCGGCGGCGCCACCGATCACGATGTTCTGCGGCGTGGCGCGCTTGAGCCAGAGCGTGTAAACAAACGCATAGCCGATCAGCGACCCGAAGGTGAGCAGCGCGGTGAGCAGGTTGACACCCACGCCCAGCACCAGCATGGACAAGCCGCCCAGAACCAGCGCAAACAACGCCGCCTGCGTCGAGCGCAGCTGACCGGTTGGCAAGGGCCGGCGGCGGGTGCGCGCCATCATGGCATCGGCCTTCCGGTCCAGCAGATGATTGATGGCGGCGGCACTGCCGGCGGCGAGCGCAATGCCCAGCGTGCCGAGCAGCAGCTTGTCCAGCGGCGGCAGTCCCGGCACCGCGAGGAACATGCCGACCAGCGCGGTGAACACAATCAGCATCACGACGCGCGGCTTGGTGAGTTCCAGATACTCGCGCACGCGGCCGGTGGCCGGAGAACTGCTCTTGCGTTTGTCCCCGTAGGGACGGCTTCGCGCCCGCGGCTTCCGCCATCCCTGGCGGTCGGTGGTGAGATCGATGCTGGCAGATTTCATATTAAGCTGAATTATCAGTTACTTGTCACGGACGCGCGCGCAGCACGTGATTGAGGGTAATCAGGCTCAGCATCAGCAGCGCGGCCACGGCGTGATGCGCCACGGCAATAACGAGCGGCAGGTGCGCGAGCACGGTGACAATGCCCAGCGTGACCTGGGCGAGCAGCAACACCAGCACCAGCAGGCCGTAGCGGCACAGGTGGTCGCGGATGCCGAGACGCATGGTGTGCAGCGCCAGCCAGCCGACGTACAGGAGCGTCACCAGCGCGCCGATGCGATGCGCCATGTGCACGGCGGTGGCGGCCTCAAGATTAAGCAGCACCCCTTCATACTGGAGGCCGATGTCGCGCCACAGGGTGAAGCCGTCCACGATATTCATCGCCGGCCAGTACGTACCCTGGCAGGCGGGAAAATCCGGACAGGCGAGCGCGGCATAGTTGGCGCTCACCCAGCCGCCGAGCGCGATCTGCGCGATCACCAGCAGCAGCCCGGCGAGCGCGCGCGGCCGCAACCCACGCAATACCGCCGCCGACGCCGCGGTTACCGGCCGCCAGAAGCGCTGCTCGCGCAACACCACCCACCACAACAGCCCGAGGATGCTGAGACCGACACTCAGATGCAGCATGCCGATGAGCGGCTTGTGCTGAAGCTTCACCGTGAAGATGCCGAGCACGACCTGCGCGAATACCAGCACG
Organism: uncultured Acidiferrobacterales bacterium; assembly: GCA_964368085.1. Lineage (GTDB taxonomy): Bacteria > Pseudomonadota > Gammaproteobacteria > Acidiferrobacterales > UBA6901 > UBA6901. The sequence goes on from CAYJBG010000105.1 coordinate 2,594, forward strand.
AACACCAGCCCCGGGATCAGCACCTGCTGGCGGCGCACGTGCTTCTTGAGCTGCCAGCCGAGCATGATCAGTCGGAAAATGAGCAGACCGAGCGCGCCCGAGAGATACCTGTGCAGGGTCTCCTTGAGCAATTTTACTTCGTCCGCCGGCTGGCGCGGGAAGTACGCGCGCGCCTCGTTCAGTTCCTGCGCCGTGAGCGGCGCAAACAGGCGACCGTAGCAACCCGGCCACTCCGGGCAACCGAGCCCGGCCTCGTTGATGCGTCCCCAGGCGCTGAGCACGATCAGCAACAGGGAAAACAGCACCGAGAACAGCGCGAGGCGGAAAAATCGATATGACCTGCTGGTCCTAAGCATTAAGGAAGTCCTGTATCGCTTGTCCTGTCATAATTAAAGCGAGGCTAACCAATGCGTGACAAACGCAGCAAACGCGCCAGGTCTTTGCGCATGCCGCTGGGATCGGCATCCGGCGCGTAGCTCAGCACCAGGTTGCCGATCGGGTCCACCAGATACACCCGCTCCAATCCATCGAGTGGCGTGCCGTGGCTACTTGTAAATTCGCGCGCCAGCGTTTGTACTGTCGCCGGTGCGCCGGTGAATGCCGCCAACCCCGGGTATTGGGCTTCCAGCGCGCGCAGGTCATCGGTGCCGCCCAGCGCGATAAACGCGCGTTGCACGCGCCCGGCATCCTTGCCTTGGGCGAGGCGCACCTGTTGCATCTTGTATAAGTTGTTTTGGCAGATACCGTTGCACGGCAAATGGCTGAAGGTGATGAAGGTCCAGGACCCGCGCATTGCATGCAAATGGTATTCCGTCGAATCGGTTTTGCGCAGCACGGCATCCGTCAGCGGCCGCGCCGGCTGCACCAATTCACCCTGCTGCGATCCCTTGCCATCGGGACGCCACCCACCGAGATAAAGACTCGTGGCCAGCACCACCGGCGCGAGGAACAGCAGCACAATCAACACCAGCGTACGCCGCCCCGTGCGCACCGAAGTACCGCCGGGTTCAGTGGCTTTAGTGTTTTGGTTTTGCATGGTCGCTTGTGCGAGTGTTGACCAGTATATAGATGGCGGCAAGCGACACCGCCAGGGCGAACCAGGTGAAAGCATAGCCCCGATGAGTGTTGATGCCAGCGTCCAGCCGCGCCCAGTGACGCACAAATCCGCCCGCCGGGCTCGCCGGGTCGAGCAATATCACCACCGGCTGCAATGCGAAGGGTGCCTGGCGCGCGTACTCCGCGCTATCCAGATATTGCCAGACCGGTTGCCAGCCCACGCCGGGCGGTCGCGCGCCACCGAGATGAAATCCCCCGGTCTGCGGCACCGTCGCAACCCCCTCGACCTCCACCAAAGCCTCCGGCGTCTCGATACGCGGCAATTGCGCGCGGTCCGGCCCCAGCGCAACCCAGCCACGGTTCACCAGCACGCGCACGTTACCGTCTTCGATACGCAGCGGCGTTACCACATGGTAACCGGCTTGGCCCTGATGCACGCGGTTATCGAGCAGGATCTGGTATTCCGGTTCGAAGCGTCCGCGTGCGACCACCCGCCTGTAGCGCAGTACCTCGGGTGCTTCGAGTCGTGAGCGCAGACGCGTCGCGGGAGTCTCCTGGCGGCGGTCATACTCGGCTTGTACACGCAGTTTTACCGCGGCCCGGTCGAGCTGCCACAGCCCGAGCCCGGCCAGCAGCGGTATGAGCAGGGCCGTGGCGCAGGTCGGCCAGAATCCGGCGTTAAATTGCAGACGCCCCGACCGCCAGGGAAGGCGGAAGTGCAGGAGCAGTTTTCCGGCGAAACGCAGCCGCACGCCGGTCATCGCCCTGCGCACGCGCATGGCCTATAATCCGGGCACGCCCATATTCCGGAGTATCCCGCCGTGTCGCCACTGCTCATCAAACTCATTGTCATACTCATGCTGCTGGTGATCGTCGGCAGTCTGTTGTCCGCCCTTGTGTTCCTGTACAAGGATCGTGGCCACGGCACGCGCATGGCCACCGCCTTGACGGTGCGCGTTGGCCTGTCGATCGCCGTGTTCTGCCTGCTCATGGCGGGACTCTATTTCGGGATTATACCGCCACAGGGCCTGCGCTAGCCGTCTGCGTTCTGGCCGACTCAAAAATTTCCGGAACGACAATCTTGAGAAATTATAAATAAAAAGGCGCTGCCTGGGGCAGCGCCTTTCTGTTCTCTCTGCCCCGTTCTTCCGTTATACCCAGTACACAAAGATAAACAGACCCAGCCACACCACGTCCACGAAGTGCCAGTACCAGGCAACCGCTTCGAAACCGAAATGATTGTCCGGTTTGAAGTGTCCGACCATGGAACGCAGCAGGATCACAAGCAGCATGATCGTACCCATGGTCACGTGAAAGCCGTGGAAACCGGTGAGCATGAAAAAGGTCGCGCCATAGATACCAGCCTTGAGCGTGAGCCCGAGCTCCATGTAGGCGTGCACATACTCGTACGCCTGGAGCGTGATGAACGCGATGCCGAGCGCCACGGTCAGGGCCAGCCCCACGACCAGTTGGCTGCGATTGTTCTTGAGCAGACCCCAGTGTGCCCAGGTGACCGTCGCACCCGAGGTGAGCAGGATCAACGTATTGATCGCCGGTATGCCCCACGCAGCCATCGGCGTGAACGGGTTGCCCTTGGGCCCGCTGCTTGGCCACACGCCGTCAAAGGCCGGCCAGAGCAGCTCAGTCTCGCCGAGCAGAGGCAATGTGATCTGGCGCGCATAGAAAAGCGCGCCAAAGAACGCAGCGAAGAACATGACCTCGGAGAAAATGAACCAGGACATGCCCCAGCGGAACGACAGGTCCACCTGCCGGTTGTAGGCGCCGCTCTCGCTTTCGCCGATGACCTGCCCGAACCAGCGGAACATCATATAAATAATGGTCGCCGCGCCGGCCAGCATCAGCCACGGCCCGGCGCCGAGGTTGTTCATGAACAGCACAAAGCCGAGCGCCAGCGTGAACAGCCCGGCCGAGGTAATAACCGGCCAAGGGCTCGGTGTGGGCAGATAATAGCTACCGGATGATGCAGACATGCTTGGATCCCCTTTTCTCTGAATGTCTAAACGATTAAGCCAAATCTTCAACCGCCCGCGGCCGGGCCGTGGTCGGCGTGGTGTTCGTGCGTGGCGACAGCGGGCGCATTGCCACCGTATTTCTTCGCCGACGCCGGTTCGGCGTTGAAGAACGCGTACGACAGGGTGACGGTGTGTACGTCGCGCGGCAGATTGGCATCCACCACGAAACGCACCGGCATCCGGCGCGTTTCCCGCGGCCCAAGCGTCTGCCGGCTGAAGCAGAAGCATTCGATTTTCTTGAAATGCATGGCCGCCTTGTTAGGTGCGACGCTGGGCACCGCCTGACCGGTGATGGCCTCGGCGGTCGTGTTGCGCGCTTCGTAGTAGGCGACGGCGGTCTGACCGGGATGCACGCGCAGGGTCTTCTGCTGCGGATGGAATTCCCATGGCAGGCCACTCATGCTGTTGCCGGTAAACTCGACCGTCACCCAACGACTGGTGGCTGCTCCTGCGCTTCCTGCGCCCGCCATGGACGGCGGAAGTGCGGAGCGCGAAGCCGTCCCGACGGGGACAAACGCAGGAGCGGTTTTTCCGCCGCCCGCGGGCCGCTCCTGCGCTTCCTGCGCCCGCGGCATTGGTACATCCGTGTACGGCACACTTGTGCGTCCCTGCACATCGTCGACGTCGCCACCGGCCTGGGTCCCTACTTGAGCCTCGATCCGGCCGGTCTTGCCGTTCAGGCCCGTGACTTCGCAGATGACGTTGTAAAGCGGCACCAGCGCGTAACCGAAGGCGAACATGCCGAGCGCCACGGCCGCGAGCTTAAGGCCGGTGCGGCGAATGCTGCGCTCCTTCGAATTCCGGCGCTTGCCCATTACTTCATGCCTCGCCACAGCGTATACACAAACAGCGCGCCGGCGATGACGCCAAGCACCAGCGCCGTGCGCAGGACCGCGCGCCGCTGCGACTTAAGGAACTGTGTCTTGGGCATGCCCACTCTCCAGCCCTCGGTCGATTACCTGATATGCGGCGGCGTGACGAAGGTGTGATACGGCGGCGGCGACGGCACCGTCCACTCCAGACCTTCGGCGCCTTCCCAGGCGCGGGCGGCGGCCTTCTTGCCGC
>CAYJBG010000106.1:0-6673 GCA_964368085.1 uncultured Acidiferrobacterales bacterium
CCACCAGCGGCGCCGGCCTTCGGGCAGCGGGCGTTTGCTTTCGAGGTGCGCGGACGGGAGCAGGCTCAGGGTCCAGCCGGGGAGCGGCGGGTTCTTGCTCGCGCCGCAGGCGACGCCGAGATTGTTCGGGTCGAATATCTTGATGAAGGTCGGATCGGTCTTGCTGTCGGTGTAGACGATGCCGCAGTAACTCTCGTCGTGGTCGTGGCGCAACAGGGCATCCACTTCTTTTAGAAACTTCTGCACCTGTGCGGCGGTTAAGCGTTGCACGGGCACCGGCTCGCCGATGCAGTACACATACCAGCCGGCGTCCGCCTTGGTCTTTACCGTGTCCCAGAAGGCGTCAAGTTGCGTCCACTGCATAAGGCTCGTGAACGAACCGCGGAAGGCGGTGTAAAACGGGTCGTCCCGGACCTGGGGTTTGGTTTGGGTTTGGGCGCGGTGTAAGTCGAACATGCTGTCTTGGCGGCCGAGGGCTGAGTCCGGGCGCACATTATGCCGCGGGGCTGTCAAATGTCGATAGTGCGCTTAGGCCTAAGCCCACAGCTATTTCTGGGCCTCTTTGATGTAGATGCGCGCGCGCCGCACCTTGTCCGTGCAGCTTTCGAATTTCTCGAGTTGCTGGTGCACGCTCGCATCCGCGAGCAGGCCGGCGGCCTTGATCGACTGGATGCCGCCACCGAAGCCCTTGACCTTGGCGTCTTCCAGTTCCTGGTTGGCGATGCGCAGGCCCTCGGCGCATTCCTGGCCGGCCGGGGTGGCGATGCGCCCGCTGCAGGCGGCCAGGAACAAACAGAGGCTGAAGGCGAGGGCGGTCGGGGTGCACGAGAGTTTCATGGCTGTGGTTCCTTGAAGGCTAGTGGGAATGGGACGGATGAAATTCCGCGATCAGCGGGTGTTGGTTTTGTCGGTTTTGGGTGCGGCCGGTGCCGGCTTGGTCGCCGGGCGCAGTGGCCGCTCCTGCGCATCCTGCGCTCGCGGCACTTGCCCATCCCTGGGCGGCGTATTCTTTTTCGGTGTCACCAGCTCCTTGGTGAGCGAGCCCACGCGCGGGAACAGAATAATTTCGATTCGGCGGTTTTGGCTGCGCCCGGCCGGGGTCTTGTTGCCGGCCATCGGGTGATACTCGCCCAGGCCGACGGCCTCGAGGCTGCCGGCCTCGATCTTGGCCTCGTCCTGCAGAAAGCGCACCACGTTCGTGGCGCGTGCCGTGGACAGTTCCCAGTTGCTGGCAAAGCGGGGTTTAAGCGGCTTGGCGATCGGGATATTGTCGGTGTGGCCCTCGATGCGGATGGTCTTGTCCTTGGCCTGTTTGAGCACGGCGCCGACACGCTTCAGCACTTCCTTGCCTTGCTCGGAAATCTGGTCTTCGCCGGAGGGGAACAGAATCTTGTCCACGATGTTGAGTGAAAGACGGTCGGCGAGCTGGGTGATCTTGATCTGGCCGCGCTCGACCTCTTTCTGCATGGCCTTGAGCATCTCGTCATGGGTGGCGCGCACACGCGCCATTTCCTCTTCTTTTTCGCGCGATACTTTGGCGGCCTCTTCCTCCAGGCGGCTGGCGAGATAACCGACGTGTTCCTTGAGGCGCTCGTTCTCAAGCGTGACCTCGCGGTTCTTCTCGTCGAACTGCGCGGTCTCCTGACGCAGGTTTACGCCGTAAAACCAGTAGAGCCAGGCGGCGAGCCCGCCCAGCACCAGGCCGATGAGGAACAACACGCGTGACAGATTGTTCCACAGGGGTTCGTTACCGGCCTCGTACATTTGCAACTCCTCGCGATGAATGCGTCGAAGAACGCACTAAGAATAGCAAGTCCATGCGATAACCGAAAATCCTTATTATTTCAGCTATTGACCCGGCACGACCGTGTCCGCACGCAAGCCCGGCGATGGGTGTCGCTCAGTCTTCGTTCAATAACAATCGTGCCGGGTCAATAGCGAATCGATTCGCCCGGCAGCTCAGCGGGCGGCGCGACCTTTTGTTCGCCCAGGCGAATGGCGAGGATGCCGGCCGCGATCACCAGCAGCACACCGGTAAGCGACAGCAGGTCGGGCAGCTCGCCCCACAGCGCCCAGCCGAACAGCCCGGCGAATACCACGATGCCGTAGCTGAACGGTCCGACCTGTGCCGCCGGCGCGTGCGCGTAGGCGCGCGTCATGAGGGTCTGCGCGCCGGTGGCGAGCACGCCGATGGCGATGAGCTTGAGCCACAACCCGGGCGCCGGTAACTGCCATGTCCATGCCAGCGGCACGGCCGAGACCAGTGTGGCGGTGAGGCTGAAGTAGAACACAATGCGCACCGCGGGCTCGGTGGAGGTGAGGCGGCGGATGCCGGCCATGGCGAACGCCGACAGAATGCCGGCGGCAAGACCGATAAGCGCCACCGGCGTGAACATCTCAAGTCCAGGCTTGAGGATGAGGGCGATGCCGACAAAGCCGATAGCAATTGGCCACCACAGCGTGCGGCTGAAGCCTTCGCCCACCCACAGCAGGGCGGCAAGCGGAATGAACAGTGGCGCCGAGTAATTCAGCAGCACCGCCTCGGCAAGCGGCAAGCGGCCGAGGGCATAGAAGAAGCAGTACATGGCGGCGAGCCCGGTTAGCGCGCGCACCAGATGGGCGCCCGGTTTGCGCGTGGCGAAGTAGCGCGGCCCGCGATGCACCAGCCAGGGTGCGAGCACCAGCAGCCCCATGAGGCTGCGAACGAACACCACCATCTCGTTCGGCAGCGATGCCGACACGCTTTTAACCAGTGCTCCCATGGTGGCGAACAACAGACCGGAAGCCAGCATCAGCAGCGCACTGCGTGGGAGGTTATCGGGACGCATATGGGCATTATGTCGTTATTCTGGATTTTGAAGTAATGGCATGAGAATAACTGCCCGGGCAGATTCCGCAGATACGCGACGTGCGCCGCGCCGCGCTCCTGTTTTTTGTTCCTGATCGGCGCTGCCGCCTTTGCCTTTCCACAGCAGGTCATCGGCTGGCAACTCGCCGCCGACGATGAACACATGGTTGAGTTTGGTCACTGCGGCAGGCGAATGGTGATGGGCAGCTATTGTAGCGGACACACCAGTGCGGCCAAGGCTTGATTTTCCTGGAATGCTCTGGCAGGGAATGGATAGAACGGCGTGTGTCGCTCCCGAATTCCACGGCAACTGCTCCCGGTGTTGTGCTGCCTCCTGCATCCATGCAGTCGTGTTTCCCGCGCGCCGCAGGTCTATATGTTTTCGATGAAATCGTGCATGGCCCGTGACGTAGTACTGGGTTCGCGCACACTGTTGGCGATCAGGCGCAACAGAGGAAAGCCGGCGCTATCGAACAGCCGGAATTTCTCGATCATGGCCAGGGTATGCAGGCCTTCACCTTTGAGGGCATCGCGCCGGCCGCGCACGAGCAGGCGCCCGAGCTCATGGTGGTGCGAGCCCGCGCTGGTGGCGGTAGCAATAAGGTCTCCGAGGCCGGCGAGTCGATAAGGCGTGGCGGCCTGACCACCCAGGTGTTGCACGATGGCGGACAATTCATGCAAGGCAGTGACGGCGAGAAAACCGCGCGTGTTGTCGCCGAGGTTCAATTCATCCGCCACGCCGAAGGCCATGGCGTAGACGTTCTTGAGAATGACCGACCAGGAGAGTCCGGTGAGATCGCGCGCGTGTTCGAGGTGTAGCGCGGTGCCGCGGTAAAGCGCGGCGATACGCTCGAAGGCGGCGCTGTCCGCGACGCCGCACTCGGCAAAAGCCGGTTTGCCGGCACGGATTTCCTCGGAGATCATCGGGCCGTAAAGCAGTGCGACGTGCGTGTCGCCCATGGCTTCAACCAGCACGGCGCCCGGCAGGCGACCGCGCTCGTCCAGACCTTTGGCGATGGTGAGGCAGAGGGTTGCGTCGCGTCGTAGTGGGGCAATGCGTGCCGCGATCTCGGCATGGGCCGTGGCGGGGAGACAAAAGAGGATGTAATCGCTTGCCGGTATGGCCTCTTCGAGGTTTACCGGCGCGTTACCCGCGGGCGGGCGGCGCTGCCATCCGCGCAGGTAGTGACGGGGGCCGAGCAGGAGTTCCATGGCCTGACCCATCTCGCCATGGCCGAGGATCAGCACCCGGAATTTTTTCTCCCGCATCGCCAGCAAACGCCTCGGGCAGGTTACACTTTGTATCCGGGGGAAGACCGGCGACCGCCATGGATGGCGGAAGTGCGGAAAACGCAGGAGCAGTTTTTCCGCCAAACCGCCGCATTGGCGCGGCACACGGGTTGACGGCACTGTGCCAGACGGAGTCTGCAAAAACAAGATACTGTTCGTGCCCGGCAAGAATCCAAAGCCATCGCCGGAGGATCACCGCGCGCTCCTGTGGCGCTGTTTGCAGCGCGGGGTCAATCTCGTGGACCCGGCGGCGGCGCGCAACATCGCCGCCATGTCCGCTTGTTTCCAGCTCGTCGCCTGGAACGACATTTATTATGGTCAGATGAAAGACGTGGACGAGGACGTGCCGTGGATCGAAGCACTCTGCCGCAAGACCGGGCCGGACGCCGTGGATGTGCGCGAGTCATTGTCCTGGCGCAACAAGCGCGCGCGCCTGCTCTATCTGATTGCCGACCACTTGCCGGCGCTGATTCCGCTGCTGCCGGACCCGGCGGTGAAGAGCGCGGTGCGCGAGACCGAGCACTATTTCCAGAATCAGGATGACATCGGCACACGCGTGCGTGAACTGCTCAAGGCGCCGTTGCGCCAGATGTTTGCTGCGGGTGACAGGATCCTTGTGATCGGTCATAGCATGGGCGCCGTGATCGCCTACGATGCCCTGTGGGAGCTGACCCATCTGGAAGGCCATCCCGGCAAGGTCGATCTGTTTCTTACGCTTGGTAGCCCCCTGGGCATGCACTTCGTGCAGGACCGGCTGCTCGGGTTCCATCGCAACGATCGTCAGCGTTTTCCCTGCAATATCCGCCACTGGGTAAATATCGCCGCGCATGGAGACCTGACCGCCCTCGACCCGGAGATACGCGATGACTTTATGCCGATGATCGAGCAGGCTTGTATCGAGTCAATCGAAGACCGGCAGCGGGGCGTGTTCAACTATTTTCGTAATGACAAGGGCCTGAATATGCATCGCTCGTATGGTTATCTGGTCGAGCAGCACGTGGCGCGCGCTATCCTTGCCTGGTGGCGGGACAGTCCGGAAGCGGCTTGCCGCGCACCCGAAGCGGCGGCCGCGCTGGCGGCCCGCACCGGAATGGCTTAGATTCCCAGAACAACAAATGGCCCGAACGGGCGGATGAGAGGCAAGGTATGACTCAGAAATACGTTAACGCAACGTTCTCGGAAACATCTGACGAGGGGAGCCTGCCGGTGCTGGAGGGCAGCCTCGGGCCGGCGGCGGTCGACATTCAGACACTGCACGCACGGCACGGACTGCTCGCCTACGATCCGGGTTTTCGCTCCACCGCCTCGTGCAAGAGCGCCATCACTTTCGTGGATGGCGACAACGGCGTGTTGCTGTATCGCGGCTATCCAATCGAGGAATTGGCGCAGCACTCGACCTTTGTCGAAGTGGCGTATCTGCTGATGCACGGCGAACTGCCGGACGCCAGTCAGATCCAGACCTTCGAAGATTCTATCCGGTACTACAACCTGCTGCACGAGCAGGTGCTGTCGTTCTACCGCGGCTTCCGGCGCGACGCGCATCCGATGGCGGTCATGGTCGGCGTGGTCGGCGCGTTGTCAGCGTTCTATCACGACGTCATGGACCTCCGCGATCCGGAGAACCGCAAGCGCGCCGCGCTGCGACTGGTCGCCAAGATGCCGACCATCGCGGCGGCGTGCTACACCTACTCGATCGGCCGGCCGCAGCGCTACCCGAACAACAGCCTCGATTTCAGCGGCAACTTCCTGCAGATGATGTTCGGCCTGCCGAACCAGGAGTACGCGGTCGATCCGGTGCTGGCGCGCGCCCTCGATCGCATCTTTATCCTGCATGCCGACCACGAGCAGAATGCCTCGACCTCGACCGTGCGGCTGGCGGCCTCGTCCGGCGCCAACCCCTTCGCCTGCATCGCCTCCGGAATCGCCTCGCTATGGGGTCCAGCGCACGGTGGCGCCAACGAGGCCGTGCTTAAAATGCTGGGAGAGATCGGCACCGTCGAGAATATCCCGAAGGCGATCGCGCGCGCCAAGGACAAAAATGACCCGTTCCGGCTTATGGGCTTCGGCCACCGCATCTACAAGAACTTCGATCCGCGTGCGCGCGTCATCCAGCAGAGCGCGAAAGAGGTGCTTGACCATCTCGGCATCGACGATCCGTTGCTCGAAATCGCCGCGCGCCTTGAGGAGATCGCGCTCAAGGACGAGTACTTCATTGAGCGCAAGCTCTATCCGAACGTGGATTTCTACTCCGGCATTCTGCTGCGCGCCATGGGCTTTCCGATGAACATGTTCACGGCGATTTTTGCGCTGGCGCGCACCGCCGGTTGGGTGAGTCACTGGCTGGAGCTGCAGCTGGAATCGCACGGCATCGATCGCCCGCGCCAGCTGTACGTGGGCAAGGCCCTGCGCCATTACCCGCAGACAAAATAATCCCGCGCGACCGCCATGGATGGCGGAAGTGCCGGAAACGCAGGAGCAGTTTTCCGGCCGACCGCCATGGATGGCGGCCGCTTCGGGCTCCTGCCCTCACGCGGC
>CAYJBG010000107.1:0-6664 GCA_964368085.1 uncultured Acidiferrobacterales bacterium
TGCCGGCGAGATCCAGGGCGGTGCCGTGGTCCACCGAGGTGCGCACGAACGGCAGGCCCAGCGTGATGTTGACGGCGTGCGCGAAATCGTGGCGTTTGAGCACCGGCAGCCCCTGGTCGTGATACATGGCGAGCACCGCGTCGACGCCGGCGAGGGCCGCCGGCAGAAAGGCGGTATCGGCCGGCGCCGGGCCGCGCAGTTGCATGCCGCGAGCGCGGAGCGCCGCCAGCACCGGCTCGATCACCTCGATCTCCTCGCGCCCAAGATGTCCGGCTTCACCGGCGTGCGGATTGAGTCCGCACACCAGGATCACCGGGTCGGCGATGCCGAACCGGGCGCGCAGGTCGGTGTGCAGGATTTCCAGCACGCCCGTGAGATGTTCACGGGTGATGGCGCGGCTGACGGCACTCAGGGGAAGGTGAGTGGTGGCCAGCGCCACGCGCAGGCCGGGCGCGGTCAGCAGCATCACGACCTGCGCGGCGCCGGCCTGCGCGGCCAGGAATTCGGTGTGGCCGGTGAAAGGAATGCCGGCGTCGTTGATCGCGCCCTTATTCACCGGGCCGGTGACCAGGGCATCGAATTCGCCGCTCAGACAGCCGCGCACCGCGCGTCGCAGGCATTCGATGACATAGGCGCTGTTCGCAGGGTCAAGGTGACCGGCAGTGACGGGGTGTGCCGTGGCCAGCGGCAGAATATAGACCGCCGCGGTGGCGGAAAAACTGCTCCTGCGTTTGTCCCCGTAGGGACGGCTTCGCGCTCCGCACTTCCGCCATCCATGGCGGTCGTCGTCGTGGGCGCGGCCCCGCCAGGTTTCGGGCGCGAAGGGCAGACCGAGTTTTGTGGCCCGTGCCGCGAGCATGACCGGATCGGCGATCAGCACCAGACCGCAGGCCGGCGGCCGCGCTGCCAGGGCAAGGACAATGTCCGGACCGACGCCGGCCGGCTCGCCGGGGGTGAGGGCAATGATGGGGCGATGGGCCATACCGCGATTTCACCGCAACGGAACGAAGAACGCAAAGAAACAGCAAGACGTGGCCACAGATGAACACAAATGGCTGCAGATAAAAAACCTTGCCCGCTCCACCGGCATCCTCAATTCTGGCTGCTGTTGAAATTTGAGTGGGTATGGAGACTGGGGCGTGGCGATCCCCTGGGAATAACGCAGAGAACGCAAAGGCGCAGAGGACGCAAAGAAATTCCAGGTTTAAACCTTGAAACGCTTTTCTCTGCGTTCTCTGCGCCTCCGCGACCTTTGCGCTGATTACAGAGACCGTGAGAGCCTGCATCGATTTGTGTTCATCTACGGCTGAATTTCTTACTTTCCATCCAGGCGGTACTCGACAAACGCCTCGTCGCGCAGTTGCCGCAGCCACTGCTCGTAGCGTTCATCGGCCTTGCGGGAGTGAATCTGGTTGCGCGCGTTCGTAAGATCGCGCTCCTGGCTCACGTCGCGCTCGCGACGTTCCAGTACCTGAATGAGATGCACGCCGAATGGACTTTTCACCGGGGCGCTCAGCGTGCCAGGCTTGAGGGCGTTCATGACCTTTTCGAACTCCGGCACGGTCTGCCCGGGGTTGACCCAGCCGAGCGCGCCGCCATTGGCGGCCGAGCCGATATCCTCGGAATGGGCGCGCGCGATCTCGGCGAAATCCGCGCCTTGCACCAGACGCTCGCGCAATTGTTCGGCGTGCCGTTGCGCTTCGTCGATCGACACGAGCTCGCCGGTCTTGATGAGAATATGACGCGCGCGCGTCTGGGTTACGTGCAGCGCCTCACCGCCGCCACGCCGGGCGTTGAGGCGCAGGATATGAAAACCGTTCGGGCTGCGCAGTACGCCGCTGACCGCGCCGGTTTGCAGGGTGCGCAGGGTGTTGACGAACAGATCGGGTAACTGACCGGCATGTTTCCAGCCGAGGCCGCCACCCTCGAGGGCATTCTGACCCTGGGAGTTGGCGATCGCGAGTTGTCCGAAGTCGGCGCCTTTCTTCAATTCGGCGAATAATTCTTCGGCCTTCCGTTTGGCCCGTTGGATGGCCTCGGGCGACGCCGATTCGGGCAGGGCGATGAGAATGTGCGCGACGTTGTACTCGACGCCACTGTCCTGTCCCGACTGCCCGGCAAGAAAATTCTCCACCTCGGTCTCGGAAACGGTGACGCGGTTGTTGATTTCGCGTTCGGTGAGTTGCTGGATGAGCAGCTGGGCGCGCAACTCGTCGCGGAAGGCGCGGTAGCCGCCCGGCTCCTTCTCGCTCTCGCGGCGCAGGTCTTCCGGGCTCTTGCGGTTTTGTTCGGCGATCTGGCGGATCGCCCGGTCAAGGCGCTCGTCGCTGACCGTGAAGCCGAGCTGGCGCGCGGCCTGTTGCTGCAGACGCTCGACCACCATGCGTTCCATCACCTGGCGGCGCAGGATGTTGTCCGGCGGGAGATTCACCTTCTGGGCGCTGAGACGGGCGCGCACCGCACTCAGGCGCGTCTCGACCTCGCGCGCGGTGACGATCTCGTCGTTGATCACGATCAGGATGCGATCGATCGAGTCCGCCGATTCCGCAGGCAGGGGTGCGGCGTGCGCCGCAACGGCGGGCAGCAAGGCCAACATGCCGAGCAGGACCGGGAACAGGCGAATCGTGACAGTGTTCAACATTGATAATGGATATTTTTGTGGCGGAAAAACTGCTCCTGCGTGTTCCGCACTTCCGCCATCCATGGCGGTCGCAGGCTTGCCTTCATTAACCCATAGGACCATCGTGGGCCGGCGGGGTTCGCAGTCCCGCCGGTGAGGATGGCATTATAGCGCAGCACCGCGGGCGGCTTGTCATTCAAAGATGAACCGGCCCTGCTTCAGCGGGTCTTCCTCGGTGTCACCCATCTTGGCGAGCCCGCTGAGATCGAATTCAAATAATACTGAATTGTCCACGGAGCTGTCCGGCTGGAGGCGATGGCGGGCGGCGATGCGGAACGCCCAGCAGCAACTGGTGTATTGCAGGCCGGCGTAGGCCTGGACCGTACGCGACTCGGGCAGAGAATAGTTCCAGCGCGCCACCCCGGTCCAGCGGGCTGTCAGCGGCCACTGCGCCGAAATGTCGGTCAGTTCCTCCAGGCTGTTGGTGTAGCGGTAACCCAGATTGACGATGGAGTCGGCTGCCGGCCGGTAGTGCGTGTAGAAGCTGCCCTTGCGGGTTTCGCGCTCCGTGCTGTCCCACTGCAGGCCGGCACGCACGCTCCAGGCCAGTCCGAGGCGCGCGTTCACCTCGCCGATCAGGTCCGAGCGTGTCTGATTGACCGTGCCAGCCGGTAAATTAACCTGTTGGTCGGCAAAGTAGCTCACCTGGCCAAAACTGACGCGCCCCTGTTCGATTCCATTCGGATTCAGAAAGCGGCTGGTGACCGCGGCCGTGAGCTGATTGGCGTCGCCCACGCGGTCGGCCCCGACGAAGCGGTTTTCGCGAAAGAAATTGTAGAAGCTGAAAGCCGGGAGCGCGGCGTCGAACACCGGCAGGTTGTCCTGATTCTTGTAAGGGATGTAGACGTAATAGATGCGCGGTTCGAGTGTCTGGGTGTAAGCCTGGTCGCCAATGCGCCCCGTACGTTCGAAAGCGAGTCCACTGTCGAGACTGTAGATCGGCAGTCCGCGATCGGGCGATTCGTCAACGCCGGTGTTGTCCACGCGCCAGGATGTATAGCGGTACCCGGCCTTGGGTGTGAAATAGTAGTACGACGTGCGCAGCGGCAGGCTCAGGCTTGGAAGCAGGTCGAGGCGCAGAGCGGCGCCCGGCTGACCGGGAACGTAGCCCGAACGATAGAAATTTACCCATTCACTTTCAAGTGCGCCGTGCGGGCGATTCGGACCGCTGGGTGAATCGGCCCTGAGCACCAGTTGCGGCAGCCGCTGGTACGGCTGTTCGTTAAGGGGAATGGTGGTATCCAGGGTTTGGTAGGTGAGAGCGCGGGCCGAAAATCGCCAGATGCTGCCGGCGTAATCCAGGCTGAGAGAGCGTGGCAGGTGGGTGCGGCTGGATTCCGCGGAGCCCTTGCCAAGGTCGATAAAATAGCTCGTGTCCGATACCCATTGGATATCGGTGGAGGCGTTCCAGAGAGGTGACAGGATGTGATGGTGTCGGAAGAACAACGCCTGGCGGTCGCTGTCCGTGGCGCGGTCATTGGGCAGGTACTCCAGATCCAGATTACCGGAATAACTCTTCCCGAGGTAACGGAATTCGTTGGCAAGTTGTAAACCGCGCTTTTCGAACAGGCGCGATGTCAGGGTGTCATCGTAATTCGGCGCCAGGTTGAAATAGTACGGCGCGGTCAGGAAAAATCCGGAACTGCTGGAGTGGCCGGCATGCGGCGCCAGGAACCCGGTTTTGCGCTGATCGGTGAGCGGGAAGCTCAGGTACGGCGAATAAAAAATCGGTACATGCATGAACGTGATGCGGGCGTTCCAGGCGGTGCCGATCTCGCTGGCCTTGTCGAGGGTGAGGGTGCTGGCGCGCAGCAACCAGTCATCCCGGCCGGGCGGGCAGGTGGTGTAGCGCACCGACTCCAGCGTGATCAGATCGCGTCCCTCGAAGCGGATGCGTCCGGCCGCGCCGCGCGCCGCGTTGGCGGCGAACGCGAACTGCGCGTCCTCGGTGTAACCGCGCTCGGTGTCGATCTCGTAGCGCAGCAACGGGGCGCGGATGGTCTCGCCGTTGTCCTTGCGCATATGGATGTGGCCGCTCGCGTCCAGGCTGTTCTCCGCCTGGTTGTAAAGCAGGTCGTCGGCGAACAGGTGCAGGCCGCCGCGTCGTAGCTCCACGTTTCCATGGAAGCGGGCGGATTCGTCGAGTTTCGCGTCCAAGTGGTCGGCATAAACGTGCACGCGTTCATCGCTGGCGTCCCCCGCGGTCAGACTCCCGGCCGGCATCGGCAACGCCGGGGTGTCGGGACAGGAAAGCGGGCGCGTCGGCTTTGGTGCGCCGAGCTTGGCCGCGACTGCCGGCTGGCTGCCGAGCGCGGCGAGGATCGCCGCACAAAGCAGGCGCCGCGACAGGATTTTGCTTGGCATGGCGGAGGGGAATAGTTGTGTCGGGCATAAAATCGCATAGAATCGCCGGGGCGGCAAGCTGACGGCGGCCACCGCCGCCTGGTTCCCGCAGCGGCGTTACTTCCCCGAAGGCAACCGGCTTGGAAAGCAGACTCGAAACACTCAAGGCATGGGTTGGCACGGTGCTCGATGTCGCCGAATACGAACTGCGCCCGGCCTCCGAGGACGCGAGTTTTCGCCGCTACTTTCGCGTCACCAGCCCCGGCGCCACCCATATCGTCATGGATGCGCCGCCGGCCAAGGAAGACCTGCGGCCGTTTATCGAGATTGCGCGCCGCCTGTATCAACTCGGCCTGAATGTGCCGGAGGTCCTGGAGCAGGATCTGGAGCGGGGTTACCTGCTGCTGAGCGACCTCGGACAGCAGATGTACCTGCCGCAGCTCAACGATTCCACGGTCGAACGCCTGTATGGCGATGCGCTCGGCGCCCTGGTCGTCTTGCAGACCGGCATTTTCACCGATCCCGGATTCCTGCCCGAGTACGACGAGACCCTATTGCGGCGTGAGCTGGAACTGTTCCGTGAGTGGTATCTCGGCCGGCATCTGGGCCTGAAGCTCAGTCGCGCGCAAACGGCCGCCCTGGACGGGGTTTTTACGACACTGGTGCGCTCCGCGCTTGCCCAGCCGCGTGTCTGGGTGCACCGCGATTATCATTCGCGCAATCTCATGGTCACGGCCCGCAACAACCCCGGCATTCTCGATTTCCAGGATGCGGTGCGCGGCCCGGCGACCTACGACCTGGTATCGCTGTTGCGCGATTGCTACATCGCCTGGCCGCTGGAGCGTATTGAGGAATGGGCGCTTGGCTACCAGACCCTGGCCCTGCAATCCGGCCTGCTGGTGTGCGCGGACGAAGCGCAGTTCCTGCGCGAGTTCGACCTCATGGGCGTGCAGCGTCACCTCAAGGCCGCAGGAATTTTTGCGCGTCTCAATCACCGCGACGGCAAACCGGCTTACCTCAATGACATCCCGCGTACCCTGGGTTATGTAGTCGGGGTAAGCGGTCGCCAGCCTGAATTGCACCGCCTGCACGGCTTGCTCATGGATCTGCGCATCCCCGGCATCACTGCATGAGGGCCATGATTCTCGCGGCCGGCCGGGGCGAACGCATGCGTCCGCTGACCGACCATACGCCCAAGGCGCTGCTCAAGGCCGGGGGCAAGGCCCTCATTGAGCACCGGATCGAGTCCCTGGCGGCGGCCGGCCTGCGCGAACTGGTAATCAATCAGGCGCACCTCGGCAGTCAGCTTGAGACCTATCTGGGCGACGGCGGGCGTTACGGAGTGAGCATCAACTGGTCGCGTGAGCCGGACGCGGCGCTCGAGACCGGTGGCGGCATCTTCCAGGCCCTGGCGCTGCTCGACAGCGAATATTTTCTGGTGGTGAACGCCGATATCTGGACGGATTACCCGTTCGCGCGCCTGAACCGGCGCATCGAGGGCCTCGCGCACCTGGTGCTGGTGGACAACCCGCCGCAGCATGCGCAGGGCGATTTCGTACTGGCCGGCGGCCGGGTGCTGGCCTCCGGCGCGCCGCGCCTCACCTTCAGCGGTATCGGCGTCTATCACCGCGATTTGTTCCG
>CAYJBG010000108.1:0-6626 GCA_964368085.1 uncultured Acidiferrobacterales bacterium
CGCGGTCGCCTTGTTCCTGTGGACACCGTCGCACTTCTGGAGTCTGTCCATCGCCTTGCGTGACGACTATGCCGCTGCCGGTGTGCCCATGTTGCCGGTGGTGGTGGGTGCGCGCGCCGCTGCCTGGGCGGTGCTCGGCAACAGCGTGCTGCTGGTCGCGGCCTCGCTGGTGCCGCTCTTCTATGGACTCGGCTGGATCTATGCGCTCGGCGCGCTCGCCGGCGGCCTGTGGTTCCTGCGTGAAAACATCCGCATGCTGGGCGATCAGTCGCGCGCGGTGGCGATGCGCAATTTCCATGTGTCGCTGGTGCAGCTGACGCTGATGCTGGTCGCGGCGATGCTGGACGTGCAACTGCTTTCCGCCGGCACGCGGTGATGCCGTGGGTGCGGATTTTTGCGCTGGCCGTTTTCGCCAGCCTGTTCCTTTCCGCCACACCTGTTCTGGCAGCCACCTCGCACACATCGTCGGTCGAGCACACAAACCACGCGCGCGGCCCCGACTTCGACGCGAAGGCGGCACTGGCCACCAGTCAGGTCGCGATCGGGCGCCTGCTGGAGGACGTCACGCTGCGCGACCGCAGCGGCAAGACCGTGCAGCTCGCCGGTTATCGCGGCAAGCCGCTGGTCATCAGTGTTATCTACACGAGTTGCTACCACATCTGTCCGACCACAACCAAGCACTTGGCGAAAGTGGTGCAGACGGCGCGCGCCGCGCTCGGCGAGGACAGTTTCCGGGTGGTGACCATCGGTTTCGATACCGCCAAGGACAACCCCGATGCGATGCGCTCGTTCGCCCGGCAGCAGGGCGTGGACCTGCCCGGCTGGGAATTTCTGAGCACCGATGCGGCCAGCATGGCGCGGCTGGCGAAGAATATCGGCTTTCTGTACTTCGCTTCGCCCAAGGGCTTCGATCATCTCATGCAGGCGACAGTGGTCGACGCCAACGGCAAGATCTATCGGCAGGTGTATGGCATGACCTTCGACACACCATTGCTGGTCGAGCCGCTCAAGGAACTGGTGTTCGGCGAACAGCCGGGTGAGAGCGCGTTTGCCGGCCTGTGGAGCAAGGTGAAACTGTTCTGCACCACCTACGATCCGGCCAATGACCGTTACCGCCTCGACTATTCGCTGTTCATCGGCATGTTCATCGGTTTTCTCATCATCGCCTCGGGTGTGTTCTACCTGGTGCGCGAGCTGCGTCGCGGACGCGCATCCTGAACGGCTTGATGTGGGTCAACGCCGCGCCCGCGCGCGGATGCTAGGCTCGTAACTTGCATCACGCCCGCGGAATAACCCCTCGTGTTGAAGCAGATCCGTAGGGTGGGGCCCTGCCCCACCTGTCACTCTCAGAGAATGTTCCGTGGGACGGATGCGTGTATTGTAAAGATCAGGTGGGGCTGGGCCCCACCCTACGTACTTGATGTCGATCAACGCCGCGCCGCGCGCGACTGCTAGACTTGCGGTTCACGACCCGTCACGGAATAACCCCACGTGTTGAAACAGATTCGCCAGGCCGGCCCGTGGCTGCTGTCGCGCATCGAAAAGATGTACAGCGCCGCGTTCACGCCCGCCTGGAACCCGTTCTATCATCTCGGCGCGCTCACCATATTCTTCTTCTGGGTGGTTGTGGTCAGTGGTGTCTACGTGTTTCTGTTCTTCGAAACCAGTGTCACCCATGCCTATGAATCGGTCGAGTGGCTGACGCACACGCAGTGGTATCTGGGCGGCGTGATGCGCAGCCTGCACCGCTATGCCTCGGACGCCGCGGTCGTGACCATCGGCGTGCACATGGTCAAGGAATTCATCACCGGCCGCTACCGCGGTGCGCGCTGGTTCTCGTGGTTCACCGGCGTCCCGCTGCTGTGGCTGGTGTTCCCGCTCGGTATCACCGGCTACTGGCTGGTGTGGGACCAGCTCGCGCAGTACGTCGCGATCGCGAGTTCCGAGCTGCTCGATGTGCTGCCGATTTTCAGCGACCCGATGGCGCGCAACTTTCTCACCAACGAGAGCGTGAGCGACCGGTTCTTCACCCTGATGGCGTTCCTGCATCTGATCGGCTTGCCGATATTCCTGCTGTTCGCGATCTGGCTGCACCTGCTGCGCATCTCGCGTCCCACGGTCAACCCGCCGCTCGGACTCGTGATCGGCAGCCTCGCGGCGCTCACCGGGCTGTCGCTGCTGTGGCCGGCGCTCAGCCAGGCGCCGGCCGACTTCAGCCTGGTGACCACGGGGATCGGCTTCGACTGGTTTTACCTGCTCGCCTATCCGCTGCTCGATTACGGTTCACCGGCGCTGATGTGGCTGGTATTGGTCGGTTCTTCGACCTTGCTGTGTCTGTTGCCGTGGTTGCCACCGCGCCGCCGTAAACCGGCCGCGGTGGTGAGCCTGCCGGACTGCAATGGCTGCGGGCGCTGCGTGGCCGATTGCCCGTACAACGCCGTGAGCCTGGCGCCGCGCACCGACGGCCTGGTTTATGCGAACGAAGCCGTGGTGGACGCCGAGCTGTGCACCGCCTGCGGCATCTGTGCCGGCGCCTGCCCGACCTCGACGCCGTTGCGGCGCAAGTCAGAGTTTGTTCCCGGCATCGATCTGCCCGGTTTGCCGATCCGCGCGCTGCGCGACTGGACGCTGGCGGCCGCGGTGCAGCCCGGCGGTGAGCCGGGCACGCGCGTACTGGTATATGGGTGCGCGAGCGGCGTGAACCTCGCGGCGTTGCGCCACAGCGGCGTGGCGGTCGTCGAACTGCAATGCATCGCACAGTTGCCGCCAGCGTTCATTGATTTTGTTATCAGCCGTCGGCATGCCGATGGCGTGCTCTTGCTTGGCTGTCGCGAGAACGACTGCCACTTCCGACTCGGTGTGCAATGGACGGATGAACGTCTGGCCGGGAAACGCGACCCTTATCTGCGCGCACGCGTGCCGCGCGAGCGCGTTGCCACGTACTGGGGCGGACAGGTAACGCAGGCCGAGATCGCGAGCAAGATCAATGCCTTCCGCGCGCGCCTGCGCGCGCTCGGGCCGTACCGGCCGGCGCCGGTGACACAATCCACCTACGAGGTGGCGCCGTGATGAAATCATGGCTGCGCTACGCCGGCCAGGCAGTCGCTTATGCGGCATTCATCGCGCTGCTCGGGTTTTTCGCCACCGCGCCGGCCTATAGTCCGATCGATCCGGATGCCGCCATGATAAAACTGAGTTTTGTCCATGTCGGTCAGCGCAAGGTCGAATGCCGGAAACTGAGTCCGGAGGAGATCGCACGCCTGGCGCCGAACATGCGCCTGACGCTCGACTGCCCGCGCGAACGCCTGCCGGTGATTGTCGAGCTGGAGCTGGACGGGAAGTTGTTGTCGCGCCGCGAGCTCGCGGCCTCGGGCCTGTCGCACGATCGAGCATCCAGCATCTACCAGAAATTCGTGGTGCCACCGGGCCGTCATCTGGTGGCCGTGCGGCTGCGCGATAGTGCACGCACCGAAGGTTTCGATTACACGCGCAGCACCGAGGTCGAGCTCAAGCCGCGGCAGAATTTCGTGGTGGATTTCCGTGCCGAAGCCGGCGGTTTCATCTTTCACTGACGGCAAGGAGGAAGACATGGCGCTGATTGACTGGAAAGACGAATTCGCCATCGGCATCCCGGCGGTGGATTTCGAGCATCGCGAGCTGATCGGCCTGATCAACGAACTGCATGCGCAACTTACTCAGCCGGGGGCACCGCAGGACGCTGTGGCGGCGTTCCTCGGCGAGATCAACGTGCGCATCGGCGCGCATTTCGCACTCGAAGAGAAGGAGATGCGCGAACGGCAGTATGACCAGCTCGCGGCGCACAAGGCCGACCACGAGCGCCTGCTGGACGAGATCCGCGACCTGATGGACCGGTACGAGGACGACCAGAACTTCGATGAACAGGAGCTGGCGCGCCGCCTCCGCGACTGGTTCGTGGCGCACTTCGGCAGTCACGACGCACGCCTGCACCGGTATCTCGCGCACGGATGATGCAGACACGGCTATACTTGGGCGCGAGATGACCTCGACCCCTGCCCGCATGAATCCCGCCGATCGCGCTACGCCCGATATTTTTCTGCTGCCGCTGCCGGATGACGCGCGTCGCCGCCTCGCGGTCGGCTGGTTGCTGCTCGGCTTGCTGGCATTACTCGGCTCCGGCATTTTTTCCGTGTTGCTGGTGCTGGCGCGCACGCCCGGGGTGCAGTCGCTGTTTCCGTGGACGGACTTTTTTCATACCGCGCTCGTGGTGCACGTCGACCTGTCGGTGCTGGTGTGGTTCCTCGCCTTCGGCGGCATGCTGTGGAGTCTCAACTCGACGCCGCGCGCGCTGCCGCTCGGCTGGGCGGCGCTCGCGCTGGCGGCGTTCGGCACGCTGGTGATGACGCTGGCGCCATTCCTGGGCGCCGGCGATGCGCTCATGAGCAACTACATCCCGGTGCTGCAACACCCGCTGTTTTTCGGCGGGCTGCTGGCGTTTGCCGGCGGCTGCGCGCTGCTGGTGCTGCGCGCCATGTCGGCGATTCCGCCGGTCGGCATGTGGGTGGCGGGGGCGGGTGCGCTGCGCTTCGGTCTCAATGCCGCGGCGGTATCGGCGGCGCTGGCGCTCATGGCCTTCGCCGGATCGTTCCTGCTGATGCCGGATTTCCTGCATGGCAAGGCCTACTACGAACTGCTGTTCTGGGGCGGCGGGCATGTGCTGCAGTTCACCTACACGCTGCTGATGCTGGTGGCGTGGCTGTGGCTGGCGAGTGCCAGCGGCGCGCCGCCGCGCGTGACGCCGCGCGTCGCACTGCTGATGTTCGCACTTGGCCTGATGGCAGTGTTCGTCACGCCGCTCATCTATTATGCCCACGAACTCACCTCGGTCGGACACATCAAGCTGTTCACCTGGCTCATGCGCTACGGCGGCAGCCTGGCGACCCTGCCACTCAGCCTTGCGGTGCTGTTCGGGCTGCTGGGCGCGCCGCGCGCCGCGCCGGACGAGCGCGCGCTGCGCGCCGCGTTGCTGGCCTCCATGCTGCTGTTCGGCATCGGCGGAACAATCGGCTTTCTGATTGAGGGCAGCAACGTCACCATCCCGGCGCATTACCATGGCTCGATTGTCGGTGTGACGCTGGCGTTCATGGGTCTGACCTATTACCTCTTGCCGCGCCTCGGCTTCGGCGAACCGGACCGCCGCTGGGCGCACGCGCAGCCCTGGTTGTACGGCGGTGGTCAGCTGCTGCATATCCTGGGGCTGCTGTGGTCCGGCGGTTACGGCGTGCAGCGCAAGGTGGCGGGCGCCGCCCAGGGTCTGGACACGGCCGAGCGCATCGCCGCCATGGGCCTCATGGGCCTCGGCGGATTGATTGCAATCATCGGCGGGGTGATTTTTCTGGTCGTAGTCGGACGTGCACTGTTGCGACGCCCGGCACGTGCCTGAACGCTCGCGTCAGTGTGCGCCACGCATCAACAGCTGGATGACCTGAAAGGAAATAAGCGCCAGGACGGCAATGATGGCGAAGAAAACGATGGAGCGCTGCTCGAAGCGTTTGCCGCGCAAGCGTTCGATGCGCTCGAGCAGCCAGTCGGAAAAGAAATAGAGGCCGACCGCCACCAGGGTAAAGTAAAGCGCCTCCACTTGGTCTCCTTTTGTTGCGCCGGCGTCGCGAATGCGCGATGGCCCTGCCGGGCGTCCTGTCTGGAATAACCGCATAGTGCCCGCCGGAAGCGGCACGGCGCAAGCGTCGCGAAGAGCCTGGGCGCGCATGCATGCTGGCGTGCAGTCTGGAGTCGACAAATACCCGAATACCTGGGGCTTCTGTCAGGTTAAGGCAGCGTGCTCACTTGATGCATATCAAGGACAGCGGGTAGGCGCCCCCGTGAGAATGACCGCCAAGGCGTTAAGGGTAATTTGAACTCAACAGGGGAGCACATCATGAAGCACAGCCGTAAAACGCTGGCAGCTGTTATTGCCATTGTCACCGTATTGCCGTTCTCTCTGACCACCGCGATTGCGGCAGAGAAAGGGTCTGGTCACCCGGGCACACCGGAGACCGATATAGGCTATCAGGGGGCGCCAACCGAAATTAAGTCGGAGGAGGCGCAGACGGTGGTGACACCCAAGGCGCCGCCACTGACGGAATCCGAGTTCGCGCGCGCCAAGCAGATTTACTTCGAGCGCTGCGCCGGCTGCCACGGCGTGCTGCGCAAGGGCGCGACCGGCAAACCGCTCACACCCGACATCACCCTCGCGAAAGGCACCGATTACCTCAAGGTGTTCATCAACTATGGCTCCCCGGCCGGCATGCCGAACTGGGGTACCTCGGGTGAGCTCAGCGAGAAGGACGTGGTGGTTATGGCGAAGTTCCTGCAGCACGAGCCGCCGATCCCGCCCGAATTCGGCATGAAGGAGATGAAAGACTCCTGGAAAGTGCTGGTGAAGCCGGACAAGCGCCCGAAGAAGCAGGAGAACCGCTACAACCTCGATAACGTGTTTTCGATCACGCTGCGCGACAGCGGCGAGGTGGCGCTGATTGACGGCGATACCAAGAAGATCATCAACATCGTCAAGACCGGCTACGCGGTGCATATCTCGCGGCTGTCGTCCTCGGGCCGTTATCTCTACGTCATCGGCCGCGACGCCA
>CAYJBG010000109.1:0-6618 GCA_964368085.1 uncultured Acidiferrobacterales bacterium
CCTACAACCTCGGCCCGGACCCGGTCGGCGGCTATCTCAACGCCCACCGCATCGTCAATCTCGCGGTCAGCGCCGGCAGCGATGCCCTGCACCCCGGCTATGGTTTCCTGTCCGAGAACCCGCAACTGGCCGAGATCTGTGCGCGCCGCGACATTGTCTTCATCGGTCCGTCGCCGGAGGTAATCCGATCCATGGGCGACAAAATCCGGGCGCGCAACACCATGATCGCCGCCGGTATCCCGGTGGTGCCGGGCAGCGACGGCAGCCTCAAAAATGTCGGCGAAGCCGTGAAGCTCGCCAAAAAAATCGGCTACCCGGTAATGCTCAAGGCCACCGGCGGCGGCGGCGGACGCGGTATCCGCCGCTGCGACAGCGAGGACGACCTGAAGCGCAGTTATGAACGTGTCGTGTCCGAGGCCACCAAGGCGTTCGACTCAGCCGATGTGTTCGTGGAAAAGGCCGTGGTCAATCCGCGCCACATCGAAGTGCAGATTCTCGGCGACCGGCACGGTAACGTGATTCACCTGTTCGAGCGCGACTGCTCGATCCAGCGCCGCCATCAGAAACTGGTTGAAATCGCGCCCTCGCCGCAGCTCACCGAAGAGCAGCGCCAGACGGTTTGCGGATTGGCGGTGCGCGCCGCCCAGGCGGTGGGTTACGAAAATGCCGGCACGGTCGAATTTTTGCTCGATCACCAAGACAATTTCTATTTCATGGAAATGAACACACGCCTGCAGGTCGAGCACACCGTGACCGAGCAGATCACCGGCGTCGACATCGTGCAGGAACAGATTTCCATCGCCCAGGGTGCGCCGCTGTCCTACTGCCAAGAAGACATCGCGCGACGCGGCTATGCGATCCAGTTTCGCATTAATGCCGAGGACCCGAAGAACGATTTCCTGCCGAACTTCGGACGCATCACGCGCTACTACGCACCCGGCGGTCCGGGCGTGCGCACCGACGCGGCGATCTACACCGGCTATGAGTTCCCGCGCTACTACGATTCCATGTGCGCCAAACTCACCATCTGGGCGCTCACCTGGGAGAAAACCCTGGCACGCGCCCGGCGCGCGCTGGGCGACATGGGTGTGCAGGGCGTGAAAACCACCATCCCTTATCACCAGGAGATACTCAAGACAGCCGAGTTCCGCGCCGGCAAGTTCGACACCGGTTTCGTCGAACTGCATCCGGAACTGATAAACTATTCCGTGCGCCGTCCCCCCGCGCATCTGGCCGCGGCGATTGCCGCGGCCATTGCCGCGCATCACGGCCTGTAACGACATACGAACTCATACGCCATGGCGCCCAACAAGAACAAAGTACACGTCACCGATCTCATCCTGCGGGACGCACATCAATCGCTCATCGCCACGCGCATGCGCACCGCGGATATGCTGCCGATCTGCCCGAAGCTCGATCAGGTCGGCTACTGGTCGCTTGAGGCCTGGGGCGGCGCCACCTTCGACGCCTGCCTCCGCTTCCTCAAGGAAGATCCGTGGGAGCGGCTGCGCAGCCTGAAAAAGGCGCTGCCCAACACGCCCATCCAGATGTTGCTGCGCGGCCAGAACCTGCTCGGCTATCGCCACTACTCGGATGACGTGGTCGAGGCCTTCGTGCAGAAAGCGGCGGAAAATGGCGTGGATGTGTTCCGCATCTTCGATGCCATGAACGACCTGCGCAACATCGAGGTGTCGGTCAAAGCGGTGTTGAAGGCCGGCAAGCACGCACAGGGTGCGATCTGCTACACCGTGAGTCCGGTGCACACCATCGAACACTTCGTGAAGCAGGCCGTGGAATTGGAGAAGATGGGTTGCCACACCATCGCCATCAAAGACATGGCCGGCCTGATCACGCCGGCGCGCTCCGCCGAGCTGTTTGCGGCTCTATCGAAAGCCGTCAAGCTGCCGCTGCATTTTCATTCACACACCACCGTGGGCGTGGCAAACATCTCCATGTACAAGGCGGTGGAGAACGGCGCCCGGCACGTGGACACGGCCATCAGCTCGATGTCCTGGGGCACCAGCCACTCGCCGACCGAGAGCATGGTGGTGGCGTTCCGCGAGACGCCGTACGACACCGGCCTCAACCTGCCGCTGCTGCAAGAGATCGGCATGTACTTTCACGCGGTGCGCAAGAAGTATCACCAGTACGAGAGTGAGTTCAACGGCATCGACACGCGCGTCCAGGTCAACCAGGTGCCGGGTGGAATGCTTTCCAACTTGTCGCACCAGCTCAAGGAACAGGGTGCGCTGCAGCGCATGCATGAGGTGCTGGCCGAGATTCCGCGCGTGCGCGAGGACCTCGGGTTCCCGCCGCTGGTCACACCGACCTCGCAGATCGTCGGCACCCAGGCGGTGCTGAACGTACTGACGGGTACGCGCTACAAGAGCATCACGAATGAAGTGAAGTTGTATCTGCAGGGCCGCTACGGGCAGGCGCCGGGACCGGTGAACGACACGGTACGCAAGCTCGCGATCGGCGATGACGAAGTCATCACCGGCCGGCCGGCCGACCGCCTCAAACCGGAACTCGACCGCCTGCGTCACGACATCGGCGCGCTGGCCCGGTCCGAGGAAGACGTACTTACCTATGCGATGTTCCCGGAGATCGGACGAAAATTCCTCGAAGCGCGCGCCGCCGGCGACTTGAAGCTCGAGGAACTGCTGCCATTGCCAGGATCACAAATGGCGACGGACGCAACGGCGTCCGCTCCCACAGACTTCAACGTCACGGTGCACGGCGAGACCTATCACATCATGATCACCGGCGCCGGCCATCGCGCCGCCGAGCGCCGGCCGTTCTACGTGTCGCTCGACGGGATACCGGAAGAGATATTGGTCGAGACCCTGGGCGAGATGGCGCCAACCGAGACCGGAGAAACCGACAGCCGACGCGCCGCCAAAACCTCGCGCCGCCCGAAGGCGAGCAAAGAGGGCCACGTCACCAGCGCCATGCCGGGCACGATCGTGGATGTCGTGGTCAAGGTGGGCGCCAAGGTCAAGGCCGGCGATGCGGTGCTGGTGATCGAAGCCATGAAAATGGAAAACGAAGTGCCCGCCCCGATCGCCGGAACCGTGCGGGCGGTGAACGTGGTCAAGGGCGACAGCGTCAACCCGGATGAGGCCTTGGTCGAGATTGAGTAATAGCACCTGCCGCAAAGACGCAAAGGACGCAAAGGACGCAAAGAAAGGCCAATCTTGAAACTTGGAATCAGCGTGCCTGTTTTATTTTAAGATTTTTCTTTGCGTCCTTTGCGCCTTTGCGGCAGAAAATCATATGAAGCTCATCCTTGCCTCCTCCTCTCCATTTCGGCGCGAGCTGCTGGCGCGGCTGATGATCCCCTTCGAGGTGGTGGCGCCGGATGTGGATGAAACACCGCGTCCGGGCGAGTTGCCGCAGGCGCTGGTCGAGCGTCTGGCCATCGCCAAGGCGCAGGCCGTGGCCGCGCGGCACCCACGGGCGCTGGTGATCGGTTCCGATCAGGTGGCCGTGCACAACGGTGAGATTGTCGGCAAGCCACTCACTCACGAACGCGCCGTCGCACAACTCAAGACCGCTTCCGGCAGGACCGTCACGCTCTACACCGGACTGGCGCTGGTCAACAGCGCATCCGGCCGGGTGCAGAGTGAGGTGGTGCCATACCGGGTGCTGTTCCGGCCGCTTACCGAAGCGCAGATCGAAACATACCTGCGCAAGGAACAACCCTACCACTGCGCCGGGAGCGTTAAGGCGGAAGGGCTGGGGGTGGCGCTGCTGGAGCGTTTCGAGGGCGAAGACCCGGCGACCCTTATCGGCCTGCCGCTGATTCGCCTCATACGCATGCTGGAACACGAGGGGCTCACGGTCTTCTGAGCCACGCCCGTGCCAGGGCGAATCAGCGCAGTCCCGGCCCGTGCAGGCGCAGCTCGGCGGCGACCGAGCGGCCCATGGCCATGCCGATGCGCCCCGCCAGGCGCTGGAGCAGATTCTCCTGCACCGTGTAATCCATGATCTCCTCGGCGCCGATCACCTCGCGCGCCACGCTGCCGGCGCTGCCAAACTCGTCCACCAGTCCAAGCTCCCTGGCCTTTGTGCCGGTCCAGAACAGGCCACTGAATATTTCCCGGTTCGTTTTGAGTGTGTCGCCGCGCCCCTGTTTCACCGCATCGATGAACTGCTGGTGAATCTCGTTCAGCATCTTCTGGGCATGGCGGCGCGCCTTCGGGTCAACCGGCGAAAATGGGTCCAGGATTCCCTTGTTTTCACCGGCCGTGAGCAGACGTCGCTCGATGCCGAGTTTTTTCATTGTGTCCACAAAACCGAAGCCGTCCATCAGCACGCCGATCGAGCCTACCAGACTCGCCGGGTTTGCATAGATGCGGTCGGCGGCGGCGGCCGCGTAATAACAACCGGAGGCGCAGATGTCGCCGATCACGGCATACAGGGGTTTGTCCGGATATTTTTCGCGCAGGCGCAGGCTCTCGTCGTAGATGTAAGCGGCCTGCACCGGACTGCCACCCGGGCTGTTGGCGCGCAGGATGACGCCGACCGCCGCCTTGTCCTCGAACGCGCGGCGCAATCCGGTGATGACCTTGTCGGCGCTGGCCTCGCCTTCCGCCTCGATCACACCGTTCAGTTCGACCAGTGCCGTGTGCCTGCCGGCGAGCGCCTTTTCGCCCCAGTGATCGGCAAGGAACAGCAGTAACAGCACAACCAGGTACACCACGGCGAACAGCTTGAAGAAGATACTCCAGCGGTGCGCCTTGCGACTCTCCTCATGCGAGACGAATGCGAGTTTCTCAAGCAACTCGCGCTCCCAGTTTTGTTTCTTGGCCTTTTGCCGGGTTGCGTCTTTGTCTGGCTGTTCGTTTTCCATTTTTGGTTCCACAAAAAAAGTATCAGGATTGTATCACTCGGCAGCGGCGATCACGCGCACCACGCGCGCACCTCGGGAAAGGAATCCACGCAGGCGCGCGCGCCGCACGCCAGCAACCGCTCTCGCGCATGCACGCCGTAGCTCACCGCGAGCCCGGCCACCCTGGCGTTGCGCGCCATTTCCATATCGTACACGGTATCGCCGACCATGAGTGCGCGACCGTTTTCGACACCGGTCTCGGCGAGAATCTCTTCGAGCATCTGTGGGTGTGGTTTGGACAAGGCCTCGTCCGCGCAACGTGAGCTTGCAAACAGCGGATGCAGGCCGGTTTCGTCCAGCACCCGGTTCAGCCCGCGGCGCGCCTTGCCGGTGGCGATGGCCAGCCGGTAACCCTGCGCGCGCAGCTGCGTGAGGCCATCGACCACACCCGGAAAGAGCGGCGTAGCGGTCGCATCGAGCTCAAGAAAATGTTGGCGGTAACGCTCCACAAGGAGGTCGAGTTGCGCCGGCGTCTGGTCCGGAAACACCGCCTGCAAGGCCTTGCTGAGGCCGAGGCCGATGATGTCGCGGATCGCCGCCGCACCCGGATCGGCAATGCCGATATCGGCGGCGGCGGCCTGCATGCAGCGCACGATCTTGACCTCGGAATCCATAAGCGTGCCGTCCCAGTCGAAGACAATGAGATCGAAGGAGTGCGTCATGCGGTGGCGGAAATGTCGGACCGGGCGCGCAGTTTCTCAAGCACTCGCGCCAGCTCCGCCGGTAGCGGCGCCTCGACGTGCATTTTGTGCCCGCTGTGCGGATGCTGAAAATAGAGATGGGCGGCGTGCAAAAACAGCCGGTCGAGGCCAAGCGGTTTGAGACGCTGGTTGAAATCGCGGTCGCCGTATTTGTCGTCACCGCCGATCGGGTGGCCGATGTGCGCGGCATGCACACGCGCCTGGTGGGTACGGCCGGTGTGCAAATGGATATCCACCAGTGCCGCCTGTTCGAATTTTTCGCGCGGCGTGAAATCGCTTGCCGATTCCTTGCCCTCCTCGTCCACCTGCACGTGGCGTTCGCCGGAGCCAAGCCGGCCTTTTTCGAGCGCGGCCTGCACATGGCGCACCCCGCCTTGCCACGGGCCCGCTACCAGCGCCAGATAATGCTTGTCCATTCCACCGTCACGCAACAGTGCATGCAAGGTGAGCAAGGCAGCGCGCGATTTGGCCAGGAGCAGGCACCCGGAGGTGTCGCGGTCGAGGCGGTGGGCCAGCTCCAGGTATGGGGTGTTCGGCCGCAGCCCGCGCAGCGCCTCGATCAGGCCCACGCTCACCCCGCTGCCGCCGTGCACGGCCAGCCCGGCCGGTTTATCCAGCACCAGAAGCTGTTCGTCCTCGTACAGAATGCGGTCATGCAGCCAGTCGAAGCGTCCGGCCTCGATGGCCGCACCGAGCTGCGGCGCGGCGCGGGTGCCAAGGCGCACCGGCGGAATCCGCACCACATCGCCGGCCTTCAGGCGGTCGTCCGGGTGGCAGCGGCCCTTGTTCAGGCGTACTTCGCCCTTGCGCACCAGGCGGTAAATACGGGTACGGGGCACGCCTTTGAGGAAGGTAAGCAGGAAATTGTCGAGGCGCTGGCCGGCGTGGGAGTCGTCGATAGTGACATGCCGAACCCCCGGGCGGGAGGCATCTGGGCCTGGGGCCTGGGTATTTGCCGCGCTCATCACCGAAATCATAACAGATTGCAGGTATTGGGGCCGACTGTTATAGTGAAGTCAAGTG
>CAYJBG010000110.1:0-6603 GCA_964368085.1 uncultured Acidiferrobacterales bacterium
GGACTTGAATGTGTCCACGTCGGCGATGATGACGGATACCGGACGCCCGCCGGCCTTGGCGATCCCCTGTTTCAGGATGGTCAGTATGCGCGCGTGGTTGACCAATCCGGTGAACGCGTCGGTGTCGATGCGTCGATGCAGCTCAAGCGTTCTACCGCGCAAGGCGCTGATGGATTTCTGCAAGGCGCCCAGGCGCGCGCCATGGTAGGTCTCAGTCGCCAGACTCATGTCGAGGGCGGCGATCTTGATGAGATAGGCCGCGAGGGCGCGATACCGATCGGGCGCCTTCACGGCAGCGGACAGATGCGCGAGTATCAGGCACTGCAACAACGAATACGCCGCCTGATAGAGCGACAACGGCACCGGGACGCGCGCGTGGGCGGTGCCGACGCGCAAGCGATCCTCGAAGTACGCCGCGCGGTCGAAGCCGATGCCCAGCGTCAGCAAATACGCGCGCTGCGTTGCGCGCAAATGGGCCAGCTCGAATCCCTGCCCCAGGATTTTTTTGGCCTGTGGGTTCTTCCACAGGCGACGGTAAAACTCATCGACAATCTCGTCGATGTGCGGCGCGATCACGTTTTTCTGCAACCACGCGGCGTGCGCGTGGTCCCCCTTATCGAGGCCGATCAAATCCAGCAAGGCGCGCCGGCGCGCGGGTGTAAATCCGAAATTCGCGATCAATGGCGCTTTTGCAGGCATTTTCCCCACCCGCGGCTATGGAGACACCCCTGCTATTAACTTTAGACGCCCGAACCCCATTTGTCTGGAGTTGATCTACGTCAACATCCGCCTCGACCGGCTGCGCCAGGCTGATTCTGCGACATGGCGGTGGAAACGCACCGCCGCGTTTTCCAAGAGTTCCTTACAATAACGATCGGTCCTTGCCCTGGCTGCGGCCCTCGCCCGACAACTGCTCCGTGATGTATTCTGTTCGCTGACGTCCGGCCTTCACCGAACCATCGAAAAACGGCGACAACGATGGCCTGGCACACCGACACAGCCGAAACGACCGCGCACGCGTTGCAGGTGGACGCGACGCTCGGCCTGCGCCAGGACGAAGCGGACGAACGGCTTATAAACCATGGCCGCAATGTCATCGCCGCGACCCGGGCGCCGGGTCCGGTGCGTCTGTTCGCGCGTCAATTCACCGATGTGCTGGTGCTGATCCTGCTGGCCGCCGCCGTCATCGCGGGCGTCATCGGCGACCTGACCGACACCCTGGTGATTCTGTTCATCGTGCTGCTCGACGCCGTGGTCGGCTTCGTGCAGGAGTACCGCGCCGAGCGCGCGGTGGCCGCGCTCAAACAGCTCGCGGCATCCGAGGCGCTGGTGTTGCGCGCGGGCGAAGCGGCGACGGTCGCGGCCACCGAACTGGTGCCGGGCGACGTCGTGCTGCTCGAAGCCGGCAATCTGGTCCCGGCCGATATGCGCTGGATCGAAACCCATGGGCTAAAAACCGAGGAGGCCGCGCTCACCGGCGAGTCGCACGGATCGGACAAGCAGGCCGCGCCGCTCGCGGATCCCGATACACCGCTCGCCGAGCGTCGCAACATGGCTTACAAGGGCACCCTCGTCACCCAGGGGCGCGGCCGCGGCATCGTGGTCGCCACCGGCATGGCGACCGAGCTCGGCCGGATCGCGGCGTTGTTGCAGACAAAACACGACAACCGCACGCCGTTGCAAAAACGCTTGACGGCCTTCGGCCGTAATCTGGCCTACGGGGTCCTCGGTCTTTGCGCCCTGCTGTTCACGACCGGTGTGCTGCGCGGCGAGCCGATGATGACCATGCTGCTCACCGCCGTCAGCCTCGCGGTCGCCGCCATCCCCGAGTCCCTGCCCGCCGTCATCACCGCCGCGCTCGCCCTCGGGGCGCACGCGCTGGCACGGCAACACGCGCTGGTGCGCCGCCTGCCCGCGGTTGAAACCCTGGGCTCGGTGACCTACATCTGTTCCGATAAAACCGGCACGCTCACGCTCAACCGCATGCGCGTCGAACAGTGGGTCGTCAACGATCGCGTGGAAACCCCGGGCGCGGCGACACCGGCCACGACCGCAACGGATATGCTGCTGCGCGCGCTGGCGCTTAACACCGACGTGGAGGTCGACGCGCACGGCGCACCGGTCGGGGAGCCCACGGAAGTCGCGCTGTACGTTGCCGCGGACCAGGCCGGTTACCGTAAATCCGAACTGCAAGTCACCCACCCGCGGGTGGCGGAGTTGCCGTTCGACGCGGCGCGCAAGCGCATGACCACCCTTCATAAAGAAACTCCTTCGACTCCCCCCGAGTTAACGAACGCGCGCGCAGCGCGCATCGGCTCGCCCCCTTCTCCCTCCGGGACGACTGCATGGATGCAGGAGGTAGAGCAAAGCCGGGAGCATTTGCCGAGAAGGGATGGGGATGAGGGCGCGGGAGCGGAGGAGCCGGTCATTGCTTTTACCAAGGGCGCGCCGGAGTCGGTTCTGCCCTTATGCCGGCAATGGCTGAACGGCGATGCCATCGTCGCGGCCGCGCTCGACACCTGGCAGCGGCAGGCGCAGGAACTGGCGGCTGCGGGTCTGCGCGTGCTGGCCGTCGCCTTCCGCACCTGGCCGGCCTTGCCGGCGACGCTCGATGCACAAGTCGTGGAGCGTGACCTTGTGTTTGTCGGCCTGGTCGGACTCATGGACCCGCCGCGCCCCGAGGCGCGCGCCGCCGTCATGCAGTGCCGCGCCGCCGGTATCACGCCGGTGATGATCACCGGCGATCATCCCGCCACGGCGCGCGCCATCGCGCGCTCCCTCGGTTTTATCGAGGATGGCGGTGAGGTGTTGACCGGCCCCGAGCTCGAACGCCTGTCGCTGGAAGAATTCGAGGAACGCGTCGAGCACATCCGCGTGTACGCGCGCGTCATACCGGAGCAGAAAATCAAGATCGTCAAGGCCCTGCAGGACCGGGGCGAATTCGTCGCCATGACCGGCGACGGCGTCAACGACGCGCCGGCGCTCAAGCGCGCCGACATCGGCGTGGCCATGGGCACGATCGGCACCGACGTCGCCAAGGAAGCGAGCGACATGATCCTGCTGGACGACAACTTCGCCACGATTATCGTCGCGGTACGCGCCGGCCGGCGCATCTACGACAACATCCGCAAGTTCGTGCGCTACACGCTGACCACCAACTCCGGCGAGATCTGGGTGCTGCTGTTGGCGCCGTTTCTGGGCCTGCCGATTCCGCTGTTGCCCATCCATATACTATGGATCAATTTCGTCACCGACGGCTTCCCGGCGCTCGCGCTCGCCGCCGAACCCGAGGAGCAAGACATCATGCAACGGCCGCCCCGGCGCCCCGATGAGAGTCTGTTCGCGCACGGCATGTGGCAGCATGTCCTGTGGGTGGGACTGCTCACCGGCGGCGCCACCCTACTTGTCCAGGCCTGGGCCCTGGGCGCGGGCAACACCCACTGGCAAACCATGGTGTTCACGGTACTGACCTTCGCGCAGCTCGCGCACGTACTGGCCATCCGCTCCGAACACGAGTCGTTGTTCTCCCAGGGTCTGCGCTCTAATCTGCCCCTGCTGGCCGCGGTCCTCGCGGCCTTAGGATTGCAGCTCGCCACGATCTACCACCCGGTATTGAATGCGCTCTTCAAAACCCAGCCGCTGACGGCGGCCGAGCTGGCGATCTGCATCGCGCTCGCCGGCATCGTCTTTGTCGCGGTGGAAATAGAAAAGTGGTTCAGGCGCCGCAATCGGCGGCGCACGCAGCTACTGCGATAGGCGCCATTCATTGCGCGCTTGTAAATTAAAGTCGTGTGCGCGCGTTCCCTCCCCGGCTGACCGGCACCACGATATCGTCATTGATCTTCTCGGAGGACAACAGGCCGCGGGCGGCTGAGGCGCGCGCGTCAGGCGGCGCGTTGGTGTGCGCGCGCGCCGACGGAAGGATGGTTGCGGCGCAGCGCGTGCAGTGGCGGAAAACCGAGCAGCAGCGGCAAGAAACGCCAGTACGGCGGCGCCACCCCCAGCCAGTGGAGCGCGCGGTGCAGCAGACGCTCGTACCCCGAGCCGCCGCCCTCGGCGGCGTGCACCACGTTTGGCTGGTTCCGAATGGTCTGGTTGATGCGCTGCAGCATCCACGCCTCGCGCACCTGCGGCGAGAAGTAGAACACCGGCTGCCCCAGGTCGCAGCCGGGCGGCGCGTGCGCCTGCGCCAGACGCGTGCCGGGCAGCATGCGGATGCCGGTCACGATCACCGAGAGGAAATGCCGGCCGCGCAGTTCCTGTTCGACGAAGCGCAGGGTCTCGTGCACGGTGGCGCGCGTCTCGCCCGGGCCACCGAGCATGAAGAACCAGGTGCTGTGCAGGCCGGAGGCGCGCGCCACGCGCGCGGTGCGCAACACGTCCTGCATGTCGAAACCCTTGTCCAGGTTACGCAGCATGCGGTCGTTGCCGGCCTCGGGAGTGATCATCATGGAGTTGAATCCGGCGCGCTTCATGAGCGCGAACAGCTCCGCCGACGTGGCGCGCGGATTGATGCCCATGGTGGTGAGGTTCACCTTTAACCCGCGGCGGATGATTTCCTCGCAGATGCCGAGCGCGTGCGTCTCGGGCAGGTTGAACGTGGAGTCGACGAATTCGAAGGCGCGCGGCGCGAGCGTGCGCAGCACCGCCTCGATTTCGTCCACGATATCCGCGACCGCGCGCCGCCGGAACTTGCGACCCTCGATGTCCGGGTAGGTGCAGTAATTACATGGCATCGGGCAGCCGCGCTTGGTCTGGATGGCGAAGGTGGCGTCGTGTCGCCGGTACGCAGCCCAGTCGATCCAGTCCTGCATGCCGGAGGCGCCGAACTCCGGCAACCGCGCCGGTGCGTGGTCGTGTGGCGCCGCGCTGTCGTGCCCGCACACGCCCGGGATACCGGCCGGGTCGCGCCCGGCCGCGAGCGCCGCGAGCAGCGCGGGAAAGGCGACCTCGCCTTCGCCGCGCACCGCATAGTCGGCATCCACGTGCCGAAGTGCGGCCGCGCCGAGGATCGAGATGGCCGGCCCGCCGAGCACGACCGGCACGCGCGCGCCGGTTGTGCTCCGGATCAGGCGCACGAACTGCGCAAGCTCGCCGAAGTGGGTTTGCAGGCGCTGGTGCACGAGGTTGTCGATGTTGCGCACCGAGATGCCGACCGCCTCCGGCCGGAAGTCGCGCAGCGCGCGCGCGAGCGCGGCGTGCGGGTCGCGCGCGGTGAGCAGGTCGACGAAACGCACCTCGTGGCCGGCGCGGCGCGTGGCCGTCGCGACATAGCTCAGTCCGATCGGCGCCGGCAGGATGAAGTCGCGAGTCTGGTTTGAGTAGACGAGCAGGACGCGCATACCGGTACTCGGCGAAACCGCGGCGCCTAGGTCGCCTGAACCGGGCTATGTCCGGTCAGCAGCACTTCGAGTAATTCACGCACCTTGCGGATTTCGGCGCCGAACGGCAGCGATTCCGAACCGCGGAAGAACAACCCGTGCTGGATGTTGCCGCGCTGCGCCGCCGCGAGCTGGGTCTCGATGCAGAACTGTCCCGCCGCCGGATTGCCGTCCTTGAAGCCGCAGTGCGTGAGGCATTGCAGCCGGCTCGGACACTCGCGGCATCCGGGCGCGGCCTGGGCGCGCAGTTTCGTTTCCTTCGCCAGATAGGTTTTCAGCCACGGCGTCAGCACCGCGCGCGCCGGCAGCCCGGCGGCGCTCATGAAGGTGACGATGTCGGCGGGCTTGGCCTCGGCCAGCACCTTCTTGAAATTCGGATGGGCGTCGGACTCCTCGGTCACGGCGAACGGGGTGCCGATCTGCGCGCCGCTGGCGCCCAGATCGAAGAGTTCTTTCAGCTTCTGAAACGAATTAATGCCGCCCGCGGGGATGAGCGGGATCTGGCCCAGTGCGATGCCGAGATCCTTGAACACCTTCTGGATTTCCCCGAGCACGCGCCTGAAATCGAATTTGGGGTCGTTGACCTCGTCGATGCGGGTCGCGCCCAGATGGCCGCCGGCGTAGCGCGGGTGTTCGATCACGATGGCGTCCGGCAACCGGCCCTTGCGCATCCATTTCTTCAACACCGCGCGCACGCCGCGCTCTTCCGACAGGATCGGGATCAGCGCGACGTGTTTGAATTTTTCCGTCAGGTCCGGCAGATCGAACGGCAGGCCGGCGCCGGCGATGACGGCGTTCGCCCCGCTCTTACACGCCTGCACCACCGTCTCGGCGTAATTCGACAGCGCGCGCATCACGTTGACCGCGATGAAGCCGTCCGGCGCCAGCGCACGCGCGGCGCGGATTTCCCGGTCCAGCGCCTCGGCGTTGGCGGCCGAATGCACCTCCGGATCGCGGCACTTGCGCAGACGCTGCATGATGTCGGGATGCAGGCGGCGCAGATCGACGCTCGCGATGGTGCCGACGGCGCCTTCCTTGGCGACCGCGCTCGCCAGCCGGTGCGCCGAGATGCCCACGCCCATGCCGCCCTGGACGATGGGCAGCAGTTCACGGTCGCGGATCTTGAGCGGCGGGAACGGCGTGGAAATCGTGGCTCCCCTTATCATGGCGCCACCCTAGCGCAGATCGGCCGCGGCCCAATTGATTTATGTCAATTCCGGGG
>CAYJBG010000111.1:0-6550 GCA_964368085.1 uncultured Acidiferrobacterales bacterium
CGGCCGGGTCGCCGCAGGCCGGGCAGAGGCGTGGCAGCAGCCAATCCTGTATATTCGTTAACCAGTTGTTAAGTATCATTAACAATCCCTGTTGACGGTTGGCGACCACTCACTGTGTAGCAAGAGGTGGTATGCCGTCTTTGAGATGACCATCCTGCCCGATGGCAGCAGATGCCGGCAAGTGAAGCGAATGCCTGATAAAGGTCAAGCCCCGACACATCCCGGTTTAGTGAAGGTGATGCTCAACGATATTCGGGAAGAACTGCAACGTCTGCGCGCACAACATCTGTATCGTACCCGGCGCGTGCTCGAATCCCCGCAGGGGGTGGAAGTGCGCGTGGACGGCGAAAACCTGTTGTCGTTCTGCAGCAACGACTACCTCGGGCTGGCGAACGACGCGCGCGTGATTGCCGCGTTTCGTAGTGGCGCGGAGCGCTACGGGGTCGGTAGCGGCGCCTCGCATCTCGTTACCGGCCATAGCGTGGCGCACCATGCGCTGGAAGAGGAGCTGGCGGCCTTCGTCGGCGCCGGGCGTGTGCTGCTTTTTTCCACCGGCTACATGGCCAACCTCGGCGCGGTCAGCGCACTGCTCGACCGGCATGGCACGGTGTTCGAGGACAAGCTCAACCACGCCTCGCTCATCGACGCCGCGCGCCTGTCGGGTGCGCTGGTGCAGCGTTACGCGCACGGCGACTTGGCGCGGCTCGAGACGCTGCTGGCGGCGGCCAAGGGCGATAAACTCATACTCACCGATGGCGTGTTCAGCATGGATGGCGATGTTGCAGACGTCCCGCGGCTGTACGCGCTGGCGAAAGAGCACGGCGCCTGGCTGTTTGTGGACGATGCCCACGGCCTCGGCGTACTCGGGGCACGCGGCCGTGGCGCGCTTGAGTTGCACGACCTCGCGCCGCAGGCGCCACTGATCCTGCTTGGCACGCTCGGCAAGGCCTTCGGCACCTTCGGCGCGTTCATCGCCGGTGACGCTGACCTGATCGAATTTCTTATCCAACGCGCACGCACCTATATCTATACCACGGCGCTGCCACCGGCCGTGGCCGAGGCAACGCGCGCGAGTCTGCGTATCGTTCGGCAAGAGGGGTGGCGGCGAGAAGTGCTGAATGAACGCATTGCCCAGTTCCGGTCGGGTGCGGCGCAATTGGGTCTCAGCGCGCTCGATTCGGCGACGCCAATTCAGGCGCTGATTTTGGGGGAAGCGCAAACGGCCGTGGCGGCGAGCGAAGCGTTGCGCGCGCGCGGTCTGCTGGTGCCGGCGATTCGCCTGCCGACCGTGCCGGCCGGCAGCGCGCGCCTGCGCATCACCTTTTCCGCGCTGCACACAAGCGAACATATCGAGCGCCTGCTCGAAGCACTCGCGCAGATGTCGCCGAAGAATGTCGAATCAGCATGAAGCTCTGGCATGAACAGCAGGGCAGCGGCCCGAATTTCATTCTCGTGCACGGCTGGGGGATGCATGGCGGCATCTGGGGTGATCTGCCCGCGCAGTTGGCGCGCCATTTTTGCGTGACGACCCTGGATCTGCCCGGTTACGGGCGCAGCCACGCGCCGCTCGCAGCGCAGTCGCTTGCGGACTTCACCGATTCCGTCGTGGAGCTTTGTCCGGCGCCGGCGATCTGGCTCGGCTGGTCGCTCGGCGGCCTGATCGCGCTCGATGCGGCGCTGCGTTATCCCGAAAAAGTGGTGCGGTTGGTGTTGGTCGGCGCGACGCCGAAGTTTGTGCAGGCGCCGGATTGGCCGCACGCCATGCCGGCCGAGGTGTTCGCCGGGTTTGCGCGCAGCCTCACCCACGATTACCGCGCCACGTTGTTGCGTTTCTTGAGTTTGCACGCGGGCGGCAACGAAGACGGCCGCGCGTTGCTCAAGCAACTGCGCGCAAAAATATTTACCTCCCATGGCGACCCGCAACCCGCAGCGCTGGCTGCGGGGCTTGCGATCCTCGAACAGACCGATTTGCGCGCGCGCCTCGCGGATATACGCGTACCGACGTTGGTAATACACGGCAGCCACGACCGCCTCGCCTCACCGGCCGCCGCCGAGTATTTGGCGGCGCATCTGTCGCAGGCGCGTTTATTGCGCATCGAGGGCGCCGGGCATGCGCCGTTTCTTTCGCATGCGGCGCGGTTTGTGCAAGCCGTGTGCGCGGAGGCGGCATGAACGGCCCGGTTTTGCCGCCGCTCGACAAGAAAGCGATTCGCGCGGCGTTCACGCGCGCCGCCATGCACTACGATGCGGCGGCGGTTCTGCAGCGCGAAATCGCCGACCGGTTGTTGGCGCGCCTCGACTACATGCGC
The DNA here is from genome assembly GCA_964368085.1 of uncultured Acidiferrobacterales bacterium. Taxonomy (GTDB): domain Bacteria; phylum Pseudomonadota; class Gammaproteobacteria; order Acidiferrobacterales; family UBA6901; genus UBA6901. The sequence goes on from CAYJBG010000111.1 coordinate 2,310, forward strand.
ATCGCACCGCGCCGCGTTCTGGATCTCGGTTGCGGCACCGGTTACGCCACCGGCCTGCTGGCGAAGCGTTACCCGCGCGCACGGGTGACCGGTGTTGACATGGCGCAGGCGATGGCCGCCGCGGCGCAGGCGCGTACTCTCGCGCGTCTGCCGTTCGGCCTCGGCCGGGTTCTGCGTAGCAGCCGCTTTGTCACCGGCGACGCCGAGGCGCTGCCATTCGCCGACGACTCCATCGATCTGGTTTTTTCCAACCTGGCCCTGCAATGGTGCGATCCGGACGCGGTGTTCCGCGAGTGCCGGCGTGCGCTCAAACCCGGCGGACTGTTTTTGTTCACGACCTTCGGCCCTGATACGCTCAAGGAACTGCGCGCCGCGTGGCGCGCCGTGGACGGCGACCCGCATGTGCACGCATTCATCGACATGCACGATCTCGGCGACGCGCTGGTGCGCGCGTGTTTCGCCGACCCGGTGATGGATGTCGAGCCGTTGACGCTTACCTACCCGGATGTGCCCGGTGTGCTGCGCGACCTGAAAACAATCGGCGCGCACAACGCCGCCGCCGCGCGCCGTGCGACGCTCACCGGCAAGGCGCATTTCGCCCGTTTCGTGCAGGCGTACGAAACCTTCCGGCGCGCCGATGGCCGTCTTCCGGCCAGCTACGAAACGGTGTACGGCCACGCCTGGGCGATAGAAACGAGGGGCGAGGCACAAGGGGCGAGGCGCGAGGACTGGAAACCTGTCTCCATAGTAAGGAGGCCTTGAATGTCTTTCCCCTTGTCCCTTTTCCCTTGTACCTCGTGCCTGACTTTATGAGAGGCTGGTTCATCACGGGCACTGACACCGGCGTGGGCAAGACGCTGGTGAGCGGCGCGCTGCTCACGGCGCTGGCCGGCGCCGGTCGGCGCGCGGTGGGCATGAAGCCGGTGGCGAGCGGCTGCGAATCCACCCCCCAGGGACTGCGTTCGGCGGATGCCGAAGCGCTGCGCGCCGCGGGTAACGTGGCGGCCGACTATGTGGATGTAAACCCGTACGCTTTTGCCGCGCCGACCGCGCCGCATCTTGCGGCCAAGGCGGCGGGCATGGAGATCGATATTGGCGTCATCCGCAGGCATTACGCGCGTCTTGCGGCGCGCGCCGACGCGGTGGTGGTGGAAGGCATTGGCGGCTGGCTCACGCCGATTAATCGCAACCAGACCATGGCGGATGTGGCGCTGGCCCTCGATCTGCCGGTGATTCTGGTGGTGGCGTTGCGCTTGGGTTGCCTCAATCACGCCCTGCTCACGCGTGATGCCATCGAGGCCCGCGGCTGTCGTCTGGTGGCCTGGGTGGCGAACACAACGGATGGTGCGGCCCCTGACGGTTATGTGGCGGTGTTGGCCGAGCGACTGGACGCACCCTTGCTTGGCGCGATTCCGCATGCCAGCGGGCCGCAGATGGCCGCCCGCTGTCTCGACCTCGCTCGACTCGGTGTGGCTTAAGCGTGAAACCCGAGCCGCGCGCTATGGTTATTGCGGCGGCATGAACGCATTTAGGGAAAGCACGCCTGCACAAAATTAACCATATTCATTCAGCACGCCTGCACAAAAATAACCATTATCAACTAGGCCCCGTGGGCGGATAGTTGTGTGGAACCGGGATCGAGGCCGTGGCGCTGCCGCAATAACCGAAAAACCCTTATAATTTTCATTATTGACCCGGCACGACCGCGCCCACACGCAAGCCCGACGGTGAGTGTCGTCTGCCAACGTTCAAGATCAATCGCGCCGGGTCAATAATGTCCGGAATTTTTTAAATCGCACCTATCTGGCGTATTGCAGCAGTACAGTCGCTGTGGTAGCTTCCCGCGCGGTAAAAAAGCAGTACGACGCAGCAGAAATTCGCCGGTCTGCGGCAAGAAATCAACACAAATGAGCATCGGCTTGCGGGAAGAGCGCGACAATGGGCCACCTGCAGGCAGATGTAAAGCCCTCACCCCTTGCCCTCTCCCGCTGATGCGGGAGAGGGGGAGTTGGTGTGAGGCGCTGGTAAGATTGGCCCTCACCCTCATTTCGACCGCCAGGGATGGCGGGAGTGCCGGAAACGCAGGAGCAGTTTTCCGGCCCTCTCCCAGAGGGAGAGGGAGGCGAGCCGAAGCGCGCCAGGCGCGCGCACTTTTTCACTTTGGGAGAATGTAGGCATGTTGAGAAGCAGCAGAGGTCCGGGCCCCGCACAGCGGATCAGCCTGATAGCCGGTATCGCGTTGTTCCTTGTTTCCGCCCTCGCCGCCGCCGAATACGGGCTCAACTTCCCGAAGCCGGTCACCGAAATCGCGAAAGAAGTTTATAGCCTGCACATGCTCATCATGCTGGTGTGCGTGGGCATCGGCGTCGTGGTATTCGGCGCGATGTTCTGGTCGATCGTGATGCACCGCAAGAGCCGCGGTCACAAGGCCGCCAAGTTTCACGAAAGCACCACCATCGAGATCATCTGGACCGCTATTCCGTTCATGATCCTGGTCGGCATGGCCATTCCGTCCACGGCCACGCTCATCAAGATGGAAGATACCAAGAACGCCGACCTGGTCATCAAGGTCACCGGTTACCAGTGGAAGTGGAAGTACGAATACCTGGATCAGGACGTCGGTTTCTTCAGCAGCCTGTCCACCCCGCGCGACCAGATCGAGAACAAGGCCGCCAAGGGCAAGGACTACCTGCTTGAAGTGGACAATATGGTCGTCATCCCGACCGGCAAGAAGGTGCGCTTTCTGGTCACCGCGAATGATGTCATTCACGCCTGGTGGGTGCCGCAGCTGGCCGTCAAGAAGGACGCCATCCCGGGCTTCATCAACGAAACCTGGACACGTGTCGACGAGCCGGGCATCTACCGCGGCCAGTGTGCCGAGCTGTGCGGCAAGGACCACGGCTACATGCCGATTGTGGTCAAGGCCGTGAGCGACGACGAATTCAAAAAGTGGATCAGCGTCAAGAAGGCCGAGGTGGTGGCAAGCGCCGCCGATGCCGGCAAGGTCTGGACCAAGGCCGATCTCATGACGCGCGGCGAGAAGGTGTATGCACAGTGCGCCGCCTGCCACGGCGCCACCGGCGCCGGCATCCCGGGGGTGTTCCCGGCGATCACGGGCAGCAAGATCGCCACCGGTCCGGTGGGCGCGCACCTCAACATCGTCATGAAGGGCAAGCCGGGCACGGCCATGCAGGCCTTTGCCGGCCAGCTGAACGACGCCGACATTGCCGCGGTCGTGACCTTCCAGCGTAACGCCTTCGGCAACAACACCGGTGACGTCGTGCAGCCTTCGGCCGTCAAGGCCCTGCGTTGAACCAGCCGCCGAACCGGCCCAGAACGAATCGAATCAGGAGATTGATGCATGGCAACCGCACATCACGATGAACACCCGGCCGGCATCCTGCGCTGGCTGACCACCACCAACCACAAGGACATCGGTACCCTGTACCTGGTGTTCGCGCTCATCATGTTCTTTGTCGGCGGCGCCATGGCGCTGGTGATCCGCGCCGAGCTGTTCCAGCCCGGTTTGCAGATTGTGCAGCCGCACTTCTTCAACCAGATGACCACCCTGCATGCGCTGGTCATGATCTTCGGCGCGGTGATGCCGGCGTTCACCGGCTTCGCCAACTGGCAGATTCCGCTCATGGTCGGCGCGCCCGACATGGCGCTGCCGCGTCTCAACAACTGGTCGTTCTGGCTGCTGCCGTTCGCCTTCATCCTCCTGCTCTCCAGCCTGTTCGTACCGGGTGGCGGCCCGTCCGGCGGCTGGACCCTGTACCCGCCGTTGTCGGTGCAGGGCAGCATGGGCACGGACTTCACCATTCTCGCCATCCACATGATGGGTATTTCCTCGGTGCTGGGCGCGATCAACGTGATCGCCACCATTCTCAACATGCGCGCGCCGGGCATGACCCTGCTCAAGATGCCGCTGTTCGTGTGGACCTGGCTGATTACCGCGTTCCTGCTGCTGGCCGTCATGCCGGTGCTGGCCGGTGCGGTCACCATGCTGCTCACCGACCGCCATTTCGGCACGCACTTCTTCGATGCCGCCGGCGGCGGCGATCCGGTAATGTTCCAGCACGTGTTCTGGTTCTTCGGGCATCCCGAGGTGTACATCCTGATTCTGCCGGCATTCGGCATTGCCTCGCAGATCATCCCGACCTTCGCGCGCAAGCCGCTGTTCGGTTACGAGTCGATGGTGTACGCCACCGCTTCGATCGCGTTCCTGTCGTTCATCGTCT
>CAYJBG010000112.1:0-6548 GCA_964368085.1 uncultured Acidiferrobacterales bacterium
GTTCACGCGCAACTGGCCATCCTTGAGCGCGGCGACGATCTTGTAGTTCGGTCCATCGGCCACCAGGCGCAGGCGGCTGACCACGTTGTCCTTGTACTGCGGCAGTTCCTTGACCGCCTGGGCGGTGATGGCGGCGATGCGTTTCGGCGTGAGCTTGGCGATCTCTTTCTCGGAAAGTTTGCCGCTGGTTTTGAGCGTCTCGATATCGCGTTTCACGTCCGGTTCGGCGAACAGGCGCACGATGGAATCCGGCAGGCTGACCTCGCCTTCGCCGGACAGCGCCTTGAGCATGAGCATCGGGTTGCCGCCCACGTCCAACTGACTGCCGTCCAGGACGAACTTTGCCCGGCCGGTGACTTCGCCGTCCACCGCCTTGAAGCTGAGTTTGGTGATTTCGAGTTCCGGCGACTTTTTCGCGAGCTGGCCGAGCAGCTCCATGGTCTTGCCGAGTATCATCATGTTGGTCTGTTCCGGCGGCGCCTTTTGCTTGCGCAGTTCACGTATCTCTTTCTGGAACTTCACCAGGGTCGCGACATCCAGCTTGCGCAGTTGCATGTTGATCTGGGCCGCGCCCTGCCTGGCTCCGCCGGCCTCGATGCTGCGAAACTGGAGGCTCAGGGTGCTGTTGAGGTTGCCGCCCGCTTCCTGGGTGCTGGAACTGAGCCGCAGGCCATCGATGCTGATGTGTTCCGATTTTTTCTTGTCGTCCATGACGAAGCTGTCGGCGCCGAGCGCCACGCTGCCGGTGCCGAGGCCGGAGGCGCTCTCCTGCGTGTCCATGCTTAAGCTGAGCTTATTCAGCGTGAAGCTGCCGTCCATGAACGAGAATCGCAGGATCGGCGCGTTCATCTCGCCTTTCAGGTTTTTGTAATCGGCGCTCAAGGAGAACTCGCCGCTCAGGCCCTTCCATTCAAGATCGAAGGGCTCGGTTTCACCGGCCTTCGGCGCGGACTGTTTGTAAGACTCCATCTCAAGACGCGTGTTGCTGTTGCCGGCGAGGTATACCGCGGTCTTGCCACTCATGGCCGGCAGTTTGACGGCGCCGCCCGGCAGGCCAATGGAAATCTGGCTCTTCACGCGCGCCAGCAACGGCTGAGGCTGGAAGTCGTCGTCCAGCGGCAACGGCCCGTGGCTGATGCGGTGCAACACGCTGATCGTGACCGGGGTGCCGGCGACGGTAAAGGTGGTGTCGGCGGTGGAATCGAACCAGCCGCGTTCGAACTTGTTCTGGGTGACGGTCAAATCACCATTCCGGGTGGCGCTGGCGATCATCGCCTCGTACGCCGATTCGGCCTGCATGCCGAACCAGAACGGCAGCCCCGCCGCGGCCGCAGCCAGGGTCACCACGACTGTAACGACGACAGTAACAGGTTTGCTCACTCCCGCCTCCTTAACTTATAAGTTAACCTGAGGAAAGAAAGCCCGCATAAAAACAACTTTTTAGTGCGCAGTCCTTATCTTTCCTCGCACGCCTATGTCCTGCCAGGTCAAGAATATCCCCTGCCGGGCGCGCACGCTATGTCCAGGCGGCGAACGCGTTCACAGCTGCTTGTGGCTGCCGTCGCAGTATGGCGGGGTTTTGGTCTGCTTGCAGCCGCACAGCGCCGCCTTCTGGCCCGCAACAATCTCGACCATGACCGGGACCAGGCCCGTGATTTTGTGCGAGCCGTCGCAGAACGGCTGATTCTTCGATCTCCCGCAGGCGCACCACCAGTAGGTACCGGGTGCGAGTTCGATGACGTACGGCGATTTCCGGGCGATTTCGGGCTGGTCCATGCAAGTCTCACTTAAATGTTGTACGAAGATTGTGGCTCAGGTTATACGCCGGATGCCGGTTGCAAGGCTACGCCTGCCCGGTAGGGGGAATGGGCGTTCAGCGCAGCGCCTGCACCAGAAACTCGGGCAACGCGCGCGCCGCGACGTGGATGGCGGCGTTGTAATAACGGGTGGCGAATTTTTTGCTTGTTGCGGCGTCTTGGCGAAAACCGTCGAGCGCGTCGTCTTTGCGGGCCATGGTGCAGCTCCACCAGCCGGACGGGTAGGTGCATTGCTGAAACTGGAGTGTGGCGGTGTCGGCGAAACCCGCCGCCCGCATCGCACGGTGCATGGACACGATCAAGTCCTGGTGGAACAGCGGCGATTCGCTCTGGCCGACCACTATGCCGTGCGGCCGCAGTGCCCGATGGCAGTTCTTGTAGAAGGTTTCGGAGAACAGGCCGGCGGCCGGGCCGACTGGGTCGGTCGAATCGACGATGATCACGTCGTAGCAGTCGGGCCTGGCGTCCGCCACCCATTGGATGCCGTCGGCGAAATGCAGACGCGCACGCGGGTCGCCGTTGTTCTCGCACAGTTCGGGGAAGAACATTTCCGCCACGCGCGTCACGCGCTCGTCCAGCTCCACCTGCTCGACCAGGTCCACGCCCGGGTGCTTGAGCACCTCGCGCAAGGTGCCGCAGTCGCCGCCGCCGACGATGAGCACACGCTTTGGGTTCGGGTGATTGAACAGCGCCGGATGCGTCATCATTTCGTGGTACACGAAATTGTCGCGGTCGGTGACCATCACCAAACCGTCGAGCGTCATGAGCGTGCCGAAGGTTTCGGTTTCGTAGATCTCGATGCGCTGGTAGCGGCTCTGCTCGTCGTGCAGCTTTTTTACGATTTTGAGGGAGATGGCCGCACCCTGTCCGGCCCATTCCTCGGTGTACCAGCTGTTATCGAGCGACATGGTTGGGGAACGGCAAGTAGCAAGTAGGAAGTGGCAAGATTGTATAGGGCCTGTTCACCCCTTGCCACTTGCTCCTTGCTCCTTGATACTTCGCCGCCATGACCTGGACACTCCAGAACGCGCGCGACACCTACAATATTGCCCACTGGGGCAACGGCTATTTCGACATTAACGAGCAGGGCCATGTGATCGCGCGCCCCGACCCGCACGCCAGCCACCCGGGCGTCGACCTTTACGAGCTGACCAAGCAGTTTTCCGGTCAGGGACTGACGCTGCCGGTGCTGGTCCGTTTCTCGGGAATCCTGCACCATCGCATCGACGAGCTGTGCGGCGCCTTCGGCAAGGCCATGCAGGCGGACGCTTACCAGGGCCGCTACACCGCGGTCTATCCGATCAAGGTCAACCAGCAACGCAGCGTGGTGGACGCCATGCTCGCCCATGGCGCGGAGCGCATCGGTCTCGAAGCCGGCTCCAAGCCCGAGCTGCTCGCGGTACTGGCGCGTTCGCGCACCGGCGGCATGGTGGTGTGCAACGGTTACAAGGACCGCGAGTACATTCGCCTGGCGCTGCTCGGCACGCGCCTCGGGATGCGCGTGCACATCGTGGTCGAGAAACTTTCCGAGCTCGAACTCGTCATCCGGGAATCGAAGGCGCTGAAGATCGAGCCGTTGCTCGGGATGCGCGTGCGCCTCGCCTCGCTCGGCGCCGGTAAATGGCAGAACACCGGCGGCGAGAAGTCCAAGTTCGGCATGTCGGCCGACGAGGTGCTGCGCGTCGTGGAGCGCCTGCGCGCGGCCAACATGCTCGGCGCCCTGCGCATGATGCACTTCCACATGGGCTCGCAGATCGCCAACATCCAGCACATCCAGACCGGCATGCGCGAGGCGGTGCGCTACTACGCAAGCTTGCGCGCGGCGGGCGCGCCGATCGCCACCGTCAACGTCGGCGGCGGTCTGGGCGTGGATTACGAGGGTACGCGTTCACGCTCGTTCTGTTCGATGAATTACAGCGTCACGGAATACGCGCACAACATCGTGCACGCGCTCAAGGAAATCTGCGACGAGCGTGCGCTGCCGCACCCGGACATCGTCACCGAATCCGGGCGCGCCATGACCGCGCACCACGCGGTGCTCATCACCAACGTCATTGACATCGAACAGGCAGCCGGCGCCGCTACACCCGGGCCGGCCACGCAAGACGAGCCGCAGGTGATCCAGGACCTGTGGCGCGGCTATGCAACCCTCGACAGCCGCCCGCCGCTCGAATCCTATCACGACGCCATGCACGGCCTCGGCCAGGCGCAAGGCATGTTCGCGCACGGCCTGCTTACGCTCGAACAACGCGCCCGCGCCGAACAACTGTATTTCGCCACCTGCCACGCGGTGCGCAACAGGCTGCAGCCCGGCGCGCGCGCCCACCGCGAGGCGCTGGATGAATTGAACGAGAAGCTCGCCGACAAGATTTTCTGCAACTTCTCTCTCTTCCAGTCCATGCCCGACCACTGGGCGATCGACCAGATTTTCCCTATCTTGCCCTTGCACCGGCACGGCGAGGAACCCACGCGCCGCGCGGTGTTGCAGGACATCACCTGCGATTCGGACGGTCGCATCGACCTGTACGTGGATGGTGAAGGGATAGAGTCAACCCTGCCCTTGCATGCCGAGAAACCCGGCGAACTCTATCCACTCGGTATATTCATGGTTGGCGCCTACCAGGAAATTCTCGGCGACATGCACAACCTGTTCGGCGACACCGACTCGGTGCACGTCGAGCCGACGCCGGACGGCGGCTACAAACTCACCCAGGCGCGGCGTGGTGACACCGTGGGCTCGGTACTGCGTTATGTGCACTTCGACGCCGATGACCTGCTCGGCGCGTTCCGCGGGAAAATCGCCGAACTAAAAGAGCTCGATTCCGAAACCCGCAATTCTTACCTCAATGAAATCCAGGAAGGCCTGGACGGGTACACCTATCTCGAAGATTGAGTGGCAGGGTGCGTTTCACACGCCGATAATTTACAGATGGAGGCTGCGGAAAGACGGATTACGGTCGCGCGAAAGACGCCGACGCAACGTATTTCCCCCGGACTATACTCACTGACGGGAGTATCCAGTACATACCACACCGTAAAACATAAGGAGGACATAACCATGTCTGGTTTCGACAGGAAGGCGACGCGCCCGGCTGTTCTTCTTATCTCGGTACTGGCAGTTGCAGGTTGTGGGACCGTGCGCTATCCGGTCGAATCATGGAAGGTGCCCGTCCGGAAAAATCCGGAGTCGGCAATGATCTTCGGACGGATCGAAATGCCCAGCAATAAGAAAGAGAATCCCGATGGCAAGGTGCTGCTTCTGAATGATGTCAATTTCCAGTTTTGGGGCAAGGTTTACATCTACGCGGGACACGTGCCACGCGGCGAAAAGAGTTATGTCATGACCAACAAGTACTTTGTCATTCCCAATATCAAGCCGGGCAAGTATTACTTTGCCGGTTTTCAAACGGGCAATGTTTACAATAGTCTCCCATACAGTAAAGAGAAATTAATCGAGATAAAACCCGGGCAGTTGATGTTCATCGGCAGCCACGACTATCTCGACGGAACCTTGAATGGATTACGCATGGCTTTCGGGATACCCGGCTCATACAGCCTCAGACCAAACAAGAGCCCGAGCGAGTTGGAAATGTTGCAATGGTTGAGTCGTGCTGGCGACGGCAGTGGTTGGGAGAACGCGATCAACAAGCGAATACGTGAACTGGGAGGAAAACCATCGCCCAAAGCGAGCCCGGCCGCCGCGGGGAAAAATACGGGGTAAGCGGTGTTAAGGCGTAGTCCCGCCAGCCATTCCCCAACTACCCTTTCTTCACCCTCAGCCGCAATGCCTTGATGCCCAGATGCGCGAGCTTGTCGCTCGCGCCGTCGAGCGCTTCGACGCTTGAATACGGCCCGAGGCGCACGCGATAATAAGCGCCTTTGCCTTCGATCACCACTTTCTCGATGTACGCCTCAAGTCCGGAGAACGCGAGTTTGGCCTTGAGGCGGTCGGCGTCCTCGTGATTGCCGAACGAGCCGGCCTGGAGAATATAATTCACGCCCGCTTCGGGCGGCTCGGCCCTGGCGGTCTTTTTACCGCCCTTGAGTTCGGGCAGCACGGTTTCGAACTCCGGCAGGATGGTATAGAAATCGAGCTTCGGTTTGGGCAGGCGCTCGGCCTCCGGCGGCTTCTGCTTGTCGCCGGCGTCGGTGAATTTTTTGCCGAAGGAGAACAGGTTGGCGAGACCGGTGAACGGTTTGCTGTCGCGATAATAATAATGCTGCGCACCCCACATGAGCGCAGCGCCGAGCAGCAGGCCGGCGATCAGCCACAGTATGCCGCGTGACTTCTTACCGGAACGGGAACGGGAACGGAAAGGGGAACGGCGTGCCTTGGCCATGGGCGGACTCTACATGGTTTCCGGCGCCGAGACACCGAGCAGACCGAGGCCGTTGGCCAGCACCTGGCGCGTGGCGTCGATCAGGTTGAGGCGCGCATCGCGCAGCGCCGCGTCGTCGACGATAAAGGTGTGGGCGTTGTAGTAGGTATGGAAGTCGTTCGCCAGCTCGCGCAGGTAATACGCCAGCACATGCGGTTCGTGCGCGAGCGCCGCGCTTTCGACCACCTCCGGGTAACGCGCCAGCGTGGCCATCATGGCCTGCTCGTGGGACTCGTTCAGGCGGTCGAGGCCGGCCGCGCCGCGCGCGCGGTCACGCGTGAAGCCCTTTTCTTTCAATTGCCGGAACACGCTGTGCACGCGCGCGTGCGCGTACTGGATATAAAACACCGGG
>CAYJBG010000113.1:0-6536 GCA_964368085.1 uncultured Acidiferrobacterales bacterium
AACAACGACAACCTGGTCGAGTTCCGGGGAGTCAGCTTTAAATACAACACACGCACCATTCTGGACAACCTCACGCTCGGCATCCCGCGCGGCAAGGTCACCGCCATCATGGGCGGCAGCGGCTGCGGCAAGACCTCGCTGCTCAATCTCATCGGCGGACGCCTGCGCCCGAGCCGGGGGCAGGTGCTGGTGGACGGACTGAATGTTCCGGACCTGAGCACCAGTGAGCTTTACCAACTGCGCAAGCGCATGGGCATGTTGTTTCAGAACGGCGCGTTGCTCACCGATTTGTCCGCGTTCGAGAACGTCGCCTTCCCGATCCGCGAACACACCCGCTTGCCCGAGGCGGTGCTCCGAAATGTGGTGTTGATGAAACTTGAGACCGTCGGTCTGCGCGGCGCGCGCGACCTGATGCCCTGGGAGCTTTCCGGCGGCATGGCGCGGCGTGTGGCGCTGGCGCGCGCCATCGTGCTCGAACCGATGATGATCCTGTACGATGAACCGTTCACCGGCCTCGACCCGATTTCCATGGGGGTGATCGCCAAGCTGATTCGCGAGCTGAATCAGGCGCTCGGCATTACATCGATTGTGGTGTCGCACGACGTGGCCGAGACCGCGCTGATTTCCGATTACGCCTATCTGCTGGGCGATGGCCGTATCCTGGGGCAGGGCACGCCGACCGAATTGCAGCAGTCGAAATCCGAACACGTGCGCCAGTTCATGGATGGACTCCCGGATGGCCCGGTGCCCTACACCTATCCGGCGAAGAACTATCTGGACGATCTGTTTGGAGAAACTGGCCGATGAAAATGTTTCAGACCCTCGGCGCCGCGGTGCTGGAAGCCATTGAGCGCCTCGGGCGCGCTGCGCTCTTCCTCTACGAAATTCTCGGCAACAGCTGGACGCTGGTCACGCGCTTCTATCTGGTCATCCAGCAGGTATACGCGGTGGGTGTCTTTACCCTGCCCATCGTGCTGGTCTCCGGCCTGTTCGTCGGCATGGTGCTCGGGCTGCAGGGCTACAATACCCTGGTGAAGTTCGGCGCCGCGCAATCGCTGGGTTTGCTGGTGGCGCTGTCGCTGCTGCGCGAGCTCGGGCCGGTGGTGACGGCGCTGCTGTTCGCCGGGCGCGCCGGGTCGGCGCTCACCGCCGAGATCGGCCTCATGAAGGCGACCGAACAACTGGCCGGCATGGAGATGATGGCGGTCAACCCGGTCATGCGCGTGATCGCGCCGCGCTTTCTGGCCGGCGTGATTTCCATGCCGCTGCTCGCCGCCATGTTCAGCGCCATCGGTATTCTGGGCGGGCATCTGATCGGCGTCGGGCTGCTGGGCGTGGACGGCGGTGCGTTCTGGTCGCAGATGCAGAACGGCGTGGATTTCCGCGACGACGTATTGAACGGTGTGATCAAGAGCGTGGTATTCGGCGTGGTGGTCACCTGGATCGCGGTGTACGAGGGTTACGATGCCGCGCCGAACGCCGAGGGTGTCAGTCGCGCCACCAACCACACCGTGGTTTATTCATCGCTCGCCGTGCTGGGGCTCGATTTCATCATGACGGCATTAATGCTGGGAGAGGTTTGATATGACCAACAGGAAAACCGTGGAAGTGTGGGTCGGCGTCTTCGTGGCCGCCGGTGTCTTTGCGCTCGGCGTGCTCGCATTTCGTGTCGGCAATCTTACGACGACGGATGTCTCCGATGGCTATCGCATCGAGGCGAGTTTCGAGAATATCGGCAGCCTCAAGGTCCGGTCGGCGGTAACCCTGGCCGGGGTGCGAATCGGGCGGGTGGCCGCGATCCGTTCCGATTCGGACAGCTACCAGGCGGTGGTGGTGCTGAATATTGATGGCCGTTACAGGAATCTCCCCACCGACTCAAGCGCCTCGATCCTCACCGCCGGCCTGCTGGGCGAACAGTATATCGGGTTGGAGCCGGGCGGGGCCGAGGAGTATCTTAAGGAAGGCAGCCGCATCAAGCTGACGCAATCGGCCATGGTGCTGGAGAAGCTGATCGGGCGCGTGCTCACCATGTTCATCGACAAGCCCGCGGACAATAAGAAATAGGGTTATTCTTGCGCAAGCTTGCCTTCCGTAAATAACACCTGGAGGTCACCATGAGAAGAATTTTTCTGTTCGCCTGTATCCTGCTGCTGTCGCTGGCGGGCGTTGCCCGCGCCGAGGTGGCGCCCGATGAGCTGGTGCGCAAGACCGCAGACCAGATTCTCACCGCGATCAAGGCGCATCGCGAGGTCTATGCCAAGGACTACGCCAAGCTTTACAAGATGGCGGACGAGAAAGTGCTGCCGCACTTCGATTTCCGGCGCATGTCGCAGTGGGTGCTGGGGCGTTCCTGGAAGGATGCGACACTGGAGCAGCGCGATCGCTTCACCGCCGAGTTCCGCGATCTGCTGGTCGGTACCTACTCCCAGGCCTTGCTCAACTACAACGATCAGGAGATCGTCTACCTGCCGGTGCAGCGTAAGCCGGATGATACCGAGGTGACGGTGAAGACCGAAGTGAAGCAGTCCGGCGGCCAGCCGAACATCCCGATCCACTACAGCTTCTACAGGAACAAGGACGGCGTATGGAAGGTGTACGACATCACTATCGAAGGTGTAAGCCTGGTGACCAACTACCGTTCGGTATACGCGACCAAGATTCGGGACAAGGGCATGGATGCGTTGATCGCGGAAATCACCGGCAACAACAAGCAAAAGCGCATGGCCGCCGGCGCTAAACAATGACCGAGCCTGTTTCCCTGCGAAAAGTCAGCGGCGCCCTGACTTTCGAGACCGTTCCGGATCTGTACCGGACATCGGCCGGCTGGTTTGAAAGCGCGGGCGGGTTGACGTTCGATCTCGCACAGGTCACGAATGCCGACAGTGCGGGTCTCGCGCTCATGGTCGAATGGCTGCGGCGCGCCCGGGCCGGCAACCACGCGCTGCGTTTTGCCAACGCGCCGGCGCAGGTGCAGACCTTGATACGCATCAATGGCCTGCAGGACGCCTTGCTCAATAAAAAAACCTGATATGGTCGCTGCGGTCGGCCGGAAAACTGCTCCTGCTTTTCCGCACTTCTGCCCTCCCGGCAACTGCTCCCTGCGTTGCTCTACCTTCCGCCATCCATGGCGGTCGCATGGATAGAGTAATGCCGCGTGAGGGCAGGAGCCCGAAGCGGCCGCCATCAGTGAATGAGGCTTCATTCGCTGTCGCTATCCGGGGCGTGCACAAACGCTACCGGAGTGTGCACGCCCTCAAGGGCATCGATCTCGACATCCAGCGCGGCGAGTTCTTCGGCCTGCTCGGGCCGAACGGCGCCGGCAAATCCACGCTCATCAACATCCTCGCCGGCCTTGCACGCATGGATGCCGGCAGCGTCGCCGTGCTCGGGCACGACGTGGTGCGCGACTACCGGGCCGCGCGGCGCGCGCTCGGCGTGGTGCCGCAGGAGCTGGTGTACGATCCGTTCTTCAGTGTGCGCGAGGTGTTGCGCCTGCAGGCCGGTTACTTCGGTCTCGGACGCGAGAACAATGCATGGGTCGAAGAGTTGTTGCAGGCGCTGATGCTGACCGACAAGGCCGAGGCCAACATGCGCTCCCTGTCCGGCGGCATGAAGCGGCGCGTGCTGGTCGCGCAGGCGCTGGTGCACCGCCCGCCGGTGGTGGTGCTGGACGAGCCGACCGCGGGTGTGGACGTGGAACTGCGCCGGTCGCTCTGGCAGTTTATCCAGCGCCTGCACGGCGAGGGCCACACCATCGTGCTCACCACCCATTACCTGGAAGAGGCCGAGGCGCTGTGCGAGCGCATCGCCATCCTCGACCGCGGTGAGGTCATCGCGCTCGACAGCAAACAGGGACTGCTGGCGCGCGGCCTGGACAGTGTGATGTTCACGGTGCGTACCGAGAACCCGTTGACGCAACTTCCCGCGACGCTGGAGAACAAGGTCAAGCAACGACGCGGCAACGAACTGGTCCTGCAATTGCACCGTCGCAACGACACGATCGCCGACGTCGTGGATGCGCTGCGCGCGCACGGCGCGGTCATCACCGACCTGCACACCGAGAAGCCGGATCTCGAAGACGTGTTTCTTGAGTTGACCCGCAAGGAACGGCGGCCATGAACCTGCGTGGTTTTTACACCTTGCTCTACAAGGAGCTGTTGCGTTTCTACAAGGTCGGATTCCAGACACTGCTCGCCCCGGTGCTGACGGCGCTGCTCTATTTGTTGGTCTTCGGACATGTACTTGAAGAACACGTTCAGGTTTTTCCCGGCGTACGTTACACGGCGTTTCTGATTCCCGGGCTGACGATGATGGCGGTGTTGCAGAACGCCTTTGCCAACAGCTCGTCGAGCCTGATCCAGTCGAAGATCACCGGCAACCTGATTTTCGTCCTGATGACGCCGCTTTCGCATGTCGAGTTCTTTCTGGCGTTTGTGCTGGCTGCGGTGGTGCGTGGCGTGGTGGTCGGTGCGGGCGTGTATATCGCGGCGCTCGCGTTCATCCCGCTGCCGATTCACAGCGTGCCGGTGCTGCTGATGTTCGCGGTGCTGGCGAGCGCGGCGCTCGCCACGCTCGGCATCATTGCCGGGTTGTGGGCCGACAAGTTCGATCAGCTCGCCGGTTTTCAGAACTTTATCATCATGCCGCTCACCTTCCTGAGCGGCGTGTTCTATTCGATTCACTCGTTGCCCGTGTTCTGGCAGACTCTGTCGCACTTCAACCCGTTCTTCTACATGATCGACGGCTTCCGCTATGGCTTCTTCGGCGTCTCGGACGTGAGTCCGCTGCGCGGTTTTGCCGTCGTGCTGTTGGCGCTAACGCTGCTGTCCGCGCTTACGCTTGAACTCCTGCGGCGCGGTTACAAAATCCGCAGCTGACACAGGGGTATTACACTCCACGCTTTTATCCGGCGCGTGCCCGGCGTATGCTTGCCGCCCTTGCGACGTACGGGGACGTACTAGTGCCGCGGGAAGCAGGAGGCTGAGAGCGGCCAAAGCGCACGACGCGGTCCAAATCCACTCTTTCGATATGACGCGAGCAGAAGACATCCAGCGCCTCATCGAGGCCGGGCTACCCGGCGCGCAGGTGCGCGTCGCGGGCGACGATGGCGCCCACTTCGAGGCGTTAATCGTGTCCGCGGACTTCGGCGGCAAGAGTCTGGTGCAGCAGCACCAGATGGTGTACCGGGCGCTCGGCCAGAACATGCGCGACGCGGTGATTCATGCCCTGGCGCTGCGCACCCTGACCCCGGAACAGCATGCCGCCGAAGGCGGGCGCTGATTCCGGCCGAACATCGTTATTTATTTACGGAGACATTTAAAATGAACGTGCAGGACAAGATTCGCAAGCAGGTCGAAGAGAACACCATCATTCTATATATGAAGGGCACGCCGCAGTTCCCGCAGTGCGGTTTCTCCGGGCGCGCCACCCAGTTGCTGAAGGCGTGCGGCGCCAAATTCGCCACCGTGGACGTGCTCGCCGACGCGGAGATCCGCGAGGGCATCAAGCAGTACTCCAGCTGGCCGACGGTCCCGCAGCTCTACATCAAAGGTCAGTTCATCGGCGGCTCGGACATCATGGCCGAGCTCCAGCAGAAAGGTGAATTGCAGAAGCTCGTGACCGAGGCCCAAGCCGGCGCGAAATCTACTTAGAAGGCAGGGCCTCGGGCCTATCGAAACCTGGCTTCGTTGCCCAAACGGGCGAGGCCACGGCTACCGGAAGAACAGCAGATACACAACTACCACGAGCAGCACCAATAGAATAATGTAGTTGGTCGGTTTTTTATCCGTCATGACAAGCTTGGCCATGGTTATGCCCCTCATCTTTAAAGGTCGAGAATAGAGTATAGACCCACCAAGCCCGATTGGAGCCGGGCCGCACACTGAGGGCATCGGGCTGAGAACCCCGTTTCCGCAGACACGTGGTTTTGGGCCTTCCGGTGTAGACTACAAAGGCCGCCTCTTTGGGCGGCCATTGATTTTCTGGCCTCTGTCGGCCGTGGTTTTCGCACATGGATAAACTGATCGTCTACGGCGGTATTCCCCTGCGCGGCGAGATCCGCATTTCCGGCGCCAAGAACGCGGCGCTGCCGGTGCTCGTGGCCTCGTTGCTGGCCGACAGCCCGCTCGTCATCGGCAATGTGCCGCACCTGCAGGACATCACCACCACCATGGAGCTGCTCGGGCGCATGGGCGTGAACCTGACGGTGGGCGACAAGATGACCATCGAGGCCGACACCACCACGATCAATTCGCTGCGCGCGCCGTACGAGCTGGTGAAAACCATGCGCGCCTCGATCCTGGTGCTGGGGCCGCTGCTGGCGCGCTTCGGTGAGGCCGAGGTGTCGTTGCCCGGCGGCTGCGCCATCGGTTCGCGTCCGGTCAACCTGCATATCAAAGGGTTGCAGGCGATGGGTGCCGACATCAAGGTTGAAGACGGTTACATCAAGGCGAAGGCCAGGCGCCTCAAGGGCGCACGGATATTCATGGACATGGTGTCGGTGACCGGCACCGAGAACCTGATGATGGCCGCGTCGC
>CAYJBG010000114.1:0-6518 GCA_964368085.1 uncultured Acidiferrobacterales bacterium
TTGAGCGCCTCGAAGCTCACCGTGCCGACGTTGAAGTCGCCGTCGGTGGCGAGCAACACGCGATTGATGCCGCCCTTGATGAAGCCCTGCCCGGCCATGGCGTAAGCGAGCTTGATGCCGGCGCCGCCGTTGGTCGAACCGCCGGCGGCGAGGCCTTCGAGCGCCGCAAGAATTTTTCCCTTCTGATCGCCGGGCGTCGGTTCCAGCACCACGCCGGTGTTGCCGGCGTAAACCACAAGCGACACGCGATCCTGGGCGCGCAGGTTCTGCGCCAGCAGCTTCAGCCCGGACTTGAGCAAGGGCAATTTGTCCGGGGTCATCATCGAACCGGACACATCCACCAGGAACACGAGATTCGCGGGCGGTAGTTTTTCCGCGGCGATGTCATAGCCCTTGAGACCGACACGCAGCAGGTGGCTGTCTTTGTTCCACGGTGCTGGCGCGATTTCGGTAGTCACCGAAAACGGCCTGGTCTTGTCCCTCGGCAACGGGTAGTCGTAGGAAAAATAATTAATCATCTCCTCGACGCGTACTGCATCCTGCACCGGCAGGTTGCCCTGGTTGAGGAAGCGGCGCACGTTTGCATAGGCGCCCGTGTCCACGTCGATGCTGAAGGTCGAAACCGGCTGTTCGGCCGCGCGCTTTACCGGGTTGTCGTCGAAGTGCGCGTAGTTCTCGCGATTCAGCGCTTCGCTCGGGTAACGAAAATCCTGCGACAGGCCCATGATGCCGATCGCCGCTGGTGTCGCGACACTCTTCACCGGGTGGCCGATACGACCGGATTCCTCCAGCTTGTGTTTGGTCAGTGCGTCGTGCGTCCGCACTTCATCGGCGCGTGCTGGCGGTGGGTTCACCACGGTACTGGGTAGTGTTTCCTGCGGCGGCAACGGGTTCAGTGCCGGACCGCTGGAGGTACAGGCCGTGAGCCAGAAAAATGCGAGCGCCAGCAGCGCGCCCTGTTTCAGATTGCCGAATGCGATCATGTTGTTCTCCTTCTTGTGTGGGCCAGTGACCGGGGTTTCCAGCCGTTCGCAGGCTATAAACGCGGGGCCGGACGAAACGGGGTTAAGTCGATTCGGGTGGACAGACCGAAAAGGCGCGGACTACCATAGCCGCGCCGTAACGGTTCCAGCCCTTGACCCCGAATTGCCCGCTCGCGCGTTTACAGGATGAACAACGCAGCACCCGACGAAGAGCTGATGAACCGCTACCGCGACGGCGACGCGCGCGCCTTCGAGGCGCTGTACACGCGCCACAAGGGGCCGCTCTATCGTTATTTGCTGCGTCAATGCGGTACAGCAGCGCTGGCCGAGGAACTGTTCCAGGATGTGTGGTTCAAATTGATCCGGGCGCGCGAGCGCTACGAGGCGCGCGCCAAATTCACCACCTGGCTGTACACCCTCGCGCACCACCGGCTCATCGATCATTACCGGCGTGCGAGGACCGGTGTGCCAATCTCTTATAATGATGACCCGGACGAACCGTTGATCGAGCAGGTGGCGGATTTAGAGGCACGCGAACCAGACAACGAACTCGACCGCCGCCGTCTGGGGCAGCGCCTGTTGGCGCAGATCGCCGCCTTGCCCGAGGCGCAGCGCGAGGCCTTTCTGTTACGCGAAGAGAGCGGCCTGTCGCTGGAAGAAATTGCCAAAGTTACCGGCGTAAATGCCGAGACCGCAAAAAGCCGCCTGCGCTACGCGCTCACCAAACTCCGACAGGGGCTGACAAAGGACTGAATATGACCACGCATAAACCCACCGACACGCAACACGATGACCCGCTGCCGGGCGACGCTGAAATGGTGCGCCTCTATCGCGCCGCCGCAAAGGACGTGCCGCCCGCAGAATTGGATGCCAAAATTCTCGTCGAGGCCCAACACGCCGCCGCCAAGCCGAAGGCGCGCGGGCCGTTCGGTGGGCACTGGGCGATTCCGCTTTCCACCGCAGCGGTGATCGTGCTGAGTGTCGGTGTCGTGTTGTTGCTCAGCCAGCAGGGCGCACTCAATCACCGCGATGAGATCACGCCGCTGCTTTCAGAGGCGCCACCGCAATCGCCAGCGCGCAGCGCCCCAACCGCGCCACTCGCACCGTCCGAGCCCGCGCTGCCCGCAGCGAAGGCACCGGCCAAGGCGAAGCCGGTGTTGTCCGAAACCGCGCAGGGTGTGGCCGCATCACCGGCTGCGCTCTCTGCCGCAGCAGAAGCGAAAAAGACCGAACGCACTATGACGGCACCCGCCGCCGCGCCCATGCTGCGCGAACGCATGGCGGAAGAGCGCGTTAACACGACGCGTGACGACTTTCGTACACAAGGCAAACTGGCGAAGGAGGCAATCGGAATGGGCGTAACGGCAGATGTCATCGCAGTGCAGGTCAGCGGTGAACCCGGCGCCTACCAGTTCAGCGTCGGCATCCGCAGCCGGGACTTAGGCTGCGCACAGTACGCCGACTGGTGGGAAGTGGTGAGCAAGGACGGCAAGCTTCTCTACCGGCGCGTGCTGTTGCACAGCCATGTAGACGAACAACCCTTCACCCGCTCCGGCGGCCCGGTGCCAATTCAGCCGGATACAGTCGTCTGGGTGCGCGCGCACATGAACACCGTCGGCTACGGCGGGATAGCTTTCATGGGCTCTCCGAAAACCGGATTCATACAGGCCATGCCCGGCGCGGGGTTTGCCGCAGACCTCGCCAAACAAACGCCGCTGCCGAACGGCTGCGATTTTTGAGCAAACGCCAGAAGGCGGTGTCTGTCCACTTTCGACCTATTCTGTTGAAAAACTCAAAAAACTACTGAACCGGTTTCTCCGCTGTCATCGAATACAATCGATTGTTGAAAGTAATTTCGGTGCCTGAGCTCACTGGAGGTTTCACACGGCGAAATCACAGTCACACTGCTGGGCCCCCATATGTCGGAGAAAATAATTCGCTGACGGGACCAATGTTCTCGTGGCCCGACCAAAAACGGAGTTTTTCAACAAAATAGACCCAAAGCAGTCTCTCATACCACCCTAATAGATAGCCGCTTATAAACCGAGCCGCTCACCTGCACCCAGCAAAGTGGCCACCCCAAGAATCACAAATATGGCTGCCGCGATGCTATGAACCAAGCGAACCGGCATGCGAGTGGCAATACGGTCGCCCAACAGCACCGCCGGAACATTCGCAATCATCATTCCAAAGGTAGTGCCGGCCACCACCGAATAAAACGCTTGGTACCGTGCGGCCAAGGCTACCGTCGCGACTTGAGTCTTGTCTCCCATTTCGGCGAGAAAGAAGGCGATCAAGGTCGTACCGAACACGCCAAACCGGGCTAGCCTGGCATCGTCCTCGTCGAACTTGTTCGGAATGAGCGTCCAGATACCCATGCCGATGAAAGAGAGCCCCAAAATCCAGCGCATCGTTTCCGGGGCGAGCAAGGACGTGATCCAAGCACCGAGCGCACCAGCAAAAGCATGGTTCGCAATCGTGGCAACCAGAATTCCAACGATGATCGGAACAGGCTTGCGGAATTTAGATGCGAGGATGAAGGCGAGCAGCTGGGTCTTGTCGCCAATTTCGGCAAGGGCGACGATGCCCGTGGAGATCAGAAAGGCTTCCATTTAAGTTCCCTGGCCGGACAAAGACGAATGACCATAATGCCCCTCCGGCCAATCTGGAGGCGATATGGTCAAAGGTCTTGCCAAGCTCGGGAAACCGCCTGCACCATGACCGAACGGCCAAGTATGTTGACACAGGCCCCTTCAACGAAGGGCGGCTACTCCCCAATGACGGACCGAATCTTACACAATGCCCCCCCTATCGTCCATCGGCGTCTTGATCGAGAGGCAGCTATTGGCCGGGAACAGACGATCGTTATATTTGAACACTAGAACCGAACACTAAAACCGGGACGAATTTATTTTCGCCCACCCAGCCTGTTAGCAGACGGCATCTGACGCCGAAGCCACCCTTGCCGTCCGTAACCCGCTTGCGGCTTGGCTTAACCATCAGATATACCTTCCCGGACGCGACCCACGAACCCGAAGTTTGACTTCGTTAAGTAGGAAGGCCGAACCGCTTAGAATCGCACCGGAAACGACACGAGGTGCGATATGTCCGGGCTCGGCGAATTAGCAGCACAGCAGCAGTGGTTCGCACGCGAGTTGCTTCAGTTCTACGACGAGCTGACGGCACTTCATGCCTGCAGTGCCTTTGTCATGCAAGCGCTGGCGTCGACGCTGGCCAAGGGTGAGGGTTTGGACGAACGTTCGGCCACGGGGGCTGTGTTTTGCGCCCAATGGCTGAACGACAGCACGGCGGAGCTGGAGCAGAAGCTCAAGAACATCCTGTCAAAAGCCCGGGCGTCCACGACGACGACCGCTTCTTAGCGAACTGGCCCTGATGCCCAATCGTCTCTTCAGCAGGTTACCCGGGAACCGACCAAAGCGTCGCTACCCTGAGCGAGCCTTACCCTCCGCTTAACGCCTGCACGAGATACACCTCATCGGTTGGCCGCAGCGCGTGTGTTAAATCGAATACCTGTTCGCCGTTGACGAAAAACCGCATGTGTCCGCGCATCTTGTTTTGTTCGTCAATCACGCGGAATTGCAGGCCGGGGTAT
The DNA here is from genome assembly GCA_964368085.1 of uncultured Acidiferrobacterales bacterium. Classification (GTDB taxonomy): domain Bacteria; phylum Pseudomonadota; class Gammaproteobacteria; order Acidiferrobacterales; family UBA6901; genus UBA6901. Next base: position 4,597 of record CAYJBG010000114.1, read on the forward strand.
TGACGGTCGAGGTCGGCGAGCAGTTCGGTGAGTGTCGCGCCGGTGGCTTCGACATTCTGCTCTTTGGTGTAAGAGAGCAGCGAACTGGGAATCAGCACCTTCATCGACCTAACCTCGTTTCGAAGCCATTCGCCGCCACCGAGACAACGGTGTCATCACACTTCGAAGGTTTCCACCGAATAGATTTCGGGAAGATGCCGCGCGATGCAGGCCCAGCGCTTGCCTTCGTCGCGGCTCATCCACAGTTCGCCACTCGTGGTTCCAAAATACAGGCCTACGGCATTCTGCGCGTCCGCCGTCATGGCCTGGCGTTTTACCGTCCACCACGCCTGGGCTTTGGGCAGGCCGAAATCAAGACGCCGCCAGCGCTTGCCGCCATCGCGTGTCACGTAGACGGAAGGCTTGCCTTCCGGGCTGGTGCGCGGCCAGACGGACGTGCCATCCATGGGGAACACCCATGCGGTGTCCGCGTCGCGCGGGTGCACCACCATCGGAAAGCCGATGTCGCCGACTTGCTTTGGCATGTTTTTGCCAATCCGTGTCCACTGGTTCGATGGCCGATCGAGCCGGTAGATGCCGCAGTGATTCTGCTGGTACAGCCGGTCCGGGTTGCTCGGGCATAACCGGACGCAATGCGGATCGTGAACGGCGATGTTGGCCGCGTCAAAGCCCTGAACCACATCCATTCCCTGCACGAGTGGCGTCCAGGTTCGGCCGCGGTCACGCGTTTCGTGTATGCCGCCGCCCGACATGGCGAAATAGAGATGCGCCGGATCGCGCGGGTCGACGATGATCGAATGCAGTTTCGGTCCGTCGGGTGTGCCGTCCTGCACCGTGCCCATCCACTCGCGGTACTGCGGATCGTCGTTGATAACGGAGAACGGATCCCAGGTAACGCCACCGTCGACGGAGCGGAACAGTCCCTGCGGCGACGTACCCGCGTACCACACGTTCGGCTCGTTCGCATGCGCTGGCGTGAGCCAGAACGTGTGATCGACCGCGCGGCCTGGCATTTTTGTATCCGCGCCCTCCGGCGCCTTGGCGAACGCGGGCGGCCGGGAGGCTTCCTTCCAGCTGCGGCCGAAATCCGTGGAACGAAAAATGGTTGGGCCAAGGTGGCCGGTTTTTGCCGCCGCCAGCAACGTTCGCCCGTCGCGCGGGTCGAGCACCAGATGATTGACGATGTGGCCGAGAAAGTGCGGGCCGTCGGTCCGCCACGTCTTGCGCGCCGCATCGCCGTGAAACAACCACGCGCCCTTGCGCGTGGCGACGAGAATCACCACCCGGCGCGTGCGGCGTCGGCGTGCGGATGGCTTTGCGCGTGCGGGTAGCGTTTTCTTTCGAGCTGCTGACTTCCTGGTGGTGCGTGCCATGTGGCTTCTCCTTATTTGATTCGCTCTTTTATCAGTTCGCGTAAATAGTCGTCCAGGCGGTCGAGTTTCTGTTCCAAATAGTGCGATAGGGCTCCTCCCAGGCGGAGACGTCCTTGAGCGACCCAGCCTCGTTGCGGTAAAGGTTAAATAAAGGATCGGTGGTTTGTCCAGCATCCACAGGTACGCTGCTGATGAGGGCCGCTTTTACGCTGCTGGCCCTCACCCCAACCCTCGGCAACCGCTCCCGGCGTTGCTCTACCTCCTGCATCCATGCAGTCGTCTCCCGCAGGGAGAGGGAGGCGGGCCGGTGCGCGCTGGGCGCGCAACAAATGGCACCAATCGGCGCAGGCGGCAGGTATTCGGCGCGACACAGGCGAATATTGTAAACTCCCGGTGGCCCACAACTTGAGCGGAATGCTGAAGCATGAACTTCCCGAGCCGTTTCCCCCGCACCCGCCTGCGGCGTCTGCGCGCCGATGATTTCTCGCGCCGGTTGGTGCGCGAGAGCCGCGTCACGGTGGACGATCTGATCGAGCCGGTGTTCGTGAT
>CAYJBG010000115.1:0-6415 GCA_964368085.1 uncultured Acidiferrobacterales bacterium
TCGCTCGACATGCGCGCCGCCAGCGCGACCCCGTCCGGCAACGGCGCGACAAGCTTGCGGTAATCCCCGGGCGCTCCGGCAAGAAAGATTCTGCTGCCGTCCTTGATGCCGAGCTTTTTTGCAAGGGGCATTCCTGAATAGCCTGCCATGCTCGACTCCTTCTGCCGGCAACTTGTCGGGTTCAAGTGTCGTTACTTTAAGCCGTGTCTGTCATCACCTCAACAACGACCGGCATGGATTCCACCCACAGCGGTGGTAATGTAAAGTGCGCCCATGCAACCGGTGGTGGATATTCGCGGTCTGACCAAACGCTTTGGCGAACGCGAGGTGCTGCGCGGGCTCGATCTTAGCGTGCCGCCAGGCGTGTGCTTCGGCGTGCTCGGGCCGAACGGCGCCGGCAAAACCACGACTTTGCGCGCCCTGCTCGGGCTCTCACCGGGCACGGCTGGGGAGATACGCGTGTTCGGCCTGCCGATTCCGGCCGAGGGTCGCGCGGTGCGTGCCCGTTGCGGGGTAGTGCCGCAGGCCGACAATCTCGATCCCGACTTCACGGTCATCGAGAACCTGCAAGTCTACGCCCGCTACTTCGGCCTGAGCGCCAGCGCGATCCAGGAACGCCTGCGCGAGTTGTTGGCATTCGTGGAACTCAGCGACCGCGCCGATGCGCCGATCGCCACACTGTCGGGCGGCATGAGGCGCCGGCTCACCATCGCCCGCGCGCTCATCAACGGCCCGGAACTTATTATCCTCGATGAGCCGACCACCGGTCTCGATCCACAGGTGCGACGCATGATCTGGGCGCGGCTGCGTGCATTGCGCGACCAGGGCCGCACGCTGTTGCTCACCACTCATTACATGGACGAGGCCGAACGACTGTGCGATGAGCTGGTGATCGTGGATAACGGCACGATCCTGGAACGCGGCTCGCCGCGCGAGCTCATCCGCAAGCACGTCGAGGCCGAGGTGCTGGAAGTGCGCGGTGCTCCGGAACGGGCGCACGCAGTTCTCGCCGGTGTGAGCGGTGCGCGCATCGAGGAACTGGGCGACACGCACTATTGCTACACGCGCGATGCGCGCGCCCTGCTTGCCACATTGGAACAGCACCGCGAACTCACGTTCCTCCACCGGCCGGCGAATCTCGAGGACGTGTTCCTCAAGCTCACCGGCCACGAATTGCGAGATTAGCGGTGTGATTTTTAGACCGACATCAATGATTACCGTCCCACCCTCTCCCCAACCCTCTCCCGCCCCGGCGGGAGAGGGAGAACATCCCCTCTCCCCGCTTGCGGGGAGAGGGCCAGGGAGAGGGGGAAACTATCGATTGATTTTGGGTAACCTTCAATAAATATGCTTGCCGATTACACCCCGCGCCTGCGCCACGCCGCCTTCGCCATCTGGGCGCGCAACATGCTCGTGTGGCGCAAGATGATCGGATCGAGCATCGTGATCAACCTCGGCGAACCGCTTCTGTACCTGGTGGCGTTCGGTTTCGGCCTGGGCATGTTCATCGGCGGTCAGATGGAGATGCCCTACCTGACCTTTCTCGCCTCCGGCACGCTCGCCGCTTCGGCCATGAATACCGCCGGCTTCGAGGCGCTGTTCGGGGTGTTCACGCGCATGGTGCCGCAGAAAAGCTACGACGCAATGCTCGCGAGCCCGCTGGAGATCGCGGATATCCTGACCGGCGAGATCCTGTGGTGCGCGACCAAGGCGGTGATTCACGGCGCCGGCATTCTGCTGGTCGCCGCCCTGCTCGGCGCCGTCGCCGATTGGCGTGCTTTGTGGGTGTTGCCGATTCTGTTTCTGGCCGGCCTCACCTTCGCCGCCACCGCGCTGGTCGTGACGGCGCGCGCCGGCAGTTACGCCTCGTTCAGTTATTACACGACCCTGGTCATGACACCGCTCATGCTGTTGTCCGGCGTGTTCTACCCGATCAGCACGCTGCCGCCGCTGTTGCAGGATATTGTTCACTGGCTGCCGCTGGTGCATGCCGTGGAGCTCGTGCGCCCGCTGGTGGCGGGCCTGCCGCTGACGGACGTCGCTCTGCACCTGGCGGTGCTCACGGTTTACGGTCTGGTCGGTTATTTCATCGCGGTGCGGCTGATACAGAAACGCTTGCACGTGTAGAGGCCCGGGCTTCGTCGCATGCACCCCAAGCCGTGGACTGAAGGCATGCCGTTTCCGCCAAAAACACCAGGTCTTCGATAAATCCGGATTCCCGGCGTCCTTGGCGGTTCGGCGCGAATCGATCGGGGCTTCTCAACGTGCAGCGGGCGCCGGCGATTTGGCTTCGACACGCGGCTTCACCGCCGTCAGGATGATTTCGACACGGCGATTTCGCTTGCGGTTGACGTCATTGTCGTTTGGCGCCACCGGGCGGTACTCGGCGTAACCCACCGCCTCCAGACGCTGCGGGTCGATCTTGTTCTCGCCGAGCTGGAAGTAACGCACCACACCCGCGGCGCGCGCGGCCGATAGTTCCCAGTTGGAAAAATACTTTTCCTTGAGCCGGCTGCTGATCGGAACGTTGTCGGTGTGGCCCTCGACGCGAATCATGTCATCGGTGGCGGCCAGCACCCGCGCGACCTTCTCCAGCACCACTTGGCCGGCCGGCAGGACATCGGCGCTGCCGGACTTGAACAGAATCTTGTCTAGTACGCTGACCGAGAGCTGGCCGCGCAACGAACTGATTTCCACATCCTTGTCGGTCAACTCCTTTTGCAGGCGACCGCGTAAATCGGCCTCGCGCTGCTTCAGCTTATCACCGTACTGGCGCGCTTCCTCGGTGGCCTTCTTGCAGGACTCGTATTCGCTTTTCATGCCTTGCAGGCCAGCTTCCAGTTCGAGCTGCGCGGCAAAGCCGGCATCCAGCTCGGACTTGATCTTGTCCTGCATGGTCAGACGCTCGTCCTGACAGGCGGACAGTTCCGCCACCTTCTGATCATAGGTGCCACTGGTAACACAACCGCCCAGTGCCATTGCCGCTAACACGAACACCGCAATCCTCGATTTCATTGAATCCATCCTCAGTTAGGTGACAGTCAATTATGCAATCGGCACATTTCGGCAACGTCGATCCCGGTCAAACAGCGCCGTCCCATACCCTACCAGCACGGCGTGGAATCGTCTGCTCCAACCGTCGTGGCATGGCTGCCGCCCGGAAGTCTGCACTTGTCACCGGCCGCCATCCGGGGCGCCCGCCTGACAAGGCTGGGCGCGACGCTCAGTCGTCCTCGACCGCCCAGAGCCTGACACGCCCGTGATCGAGGCCACTCGGCGGCCGCACCACGCGAAAATTCTCCTCGATACCGTCGTCGCTTATCCCGCGCTCCACCGCGAGCAGCGTGTGCGGTGGATGCGGCTCGCACAGGCTCGCCGCGAACTCCGCCTCCTCGCGTGCGGCGCGCAGCGCCGCCTCCGCGTCGGGGGCACCGTAAAGTTCCCGCAAGTGCACCGCGAGGCGCTCGATCGCCGCGGCGTACTCCGCCGCGCTGATTTCCTCCACCGAAACGAGCGTGCCCCAGCCGAAGCTGTGCGTGCCGAGGAAGCCATGGCGTAAAGCCTCGCGCGCCCTGCCTTCGAGGCGCTCCGCCTCCGCGAACACGAAGACGAACGATCCGGGCACGGCCCACTCGCCGGGCATCGCCGGTGGATCGTAGACCCTCGCGTCCGACTCGTCGAGACGTACTATGCACGGAAACCGCATGCATCGAGCTCCGATGGCGTATCGTGAAAACGGCCGGGTTGCGGATTTGCTAGCGACATCCCGTTCTGCTTATGATGAGACCGTGGTTGAACCGTACTGTTCGTGCGCTCCGAAGGAGAATCGCCCATGAGCACCGATTCCGCAATGAGCCGCCGGGGGTTCGTGAAGCTGTGCACCTCGGCAATCGCACTAGTCAGCGCCAGCCCAAACCTGCTCGCCCAGCCCGATGCCGCGCCGCGCCGCTACCCGCGCGCGCGTCTTGTGGATGCGCACAACCAGCCGATCACCGCCGAGCGGCTCGATACCGGCGAGAGCTATCTGTTCCATTACCCCTACGTCTCGACGCCCTGCTTTCTGATCAATCTCGGCAGGCCGGCGGCCGCAGGCGCGCCGCTCAGCACCGAGGACGGACGTGCCTACCGCTGGGAAGGCGGCGTCGGTCCGCAGCGCTCAATCGTGGCATTCTCGGCGATCTGCGCGCACAAGATGAGCCACCCGGCGCGCGCAGTAAGCTTTATCAACTATCGCCACCAGGCGGTCACGTTCAAGGACGGCGGCCAGCGGGTCACGCAGCGCCCGCAGGTGATCTACTGCTGTTCCGAAAGAAGCGTGTACGATCCGGCCGACGGCGCGCGCGTGCTCGGCGGGCCGGCCAGGCAACCGCTCGCGGCGATCCTGCTCGAGGAAGACAGGCGCGACGGCTCGCTGCACGCGACCGGCGCCTACGGCGGCGAGCTGTTCGAACGGTTCTTCCGCGAGTTCGGCTTCCGCCTCGCCCTCGATCTTCGCATCGCCGACGTGCGCGCGCCGGTCTCCGCCACAACCACGGTCGTGCCACTCACCGAATTTTGCCAGAACCAGGTGCTTTGCTAGCCGCGGCGGCGCGCTCGATCAGCCCGGCGAGCGCACGGTGCCCGAGCGCAGCGGCGACCCTCGCCGGCGTGCGCCCGGTGTAGTCACGACGCCGCGGGTTGGCCCCGCCTTCCATCAGCAGGCGCGCGATCTCCGTCGCCCCCTGCGCGGCCGCATGATGCAGCGCCGTGCTGCCATGCTCATCAATTGCGTCAATGTTCAGCGCGCCGCTTTCCAGCAGCGTCTGCACCACCGGCGCCCGAAGTTCGTACACCGCCCGCATGAGCGGCGTCCAGCCATAGATATCCGACGCATTCCCGTCTGCGCCATGCGCCAGAAGCCGGCGTGCAATGTCTGCCCGGCCCCGGGCCGCGGCGATCATGAGCGCGCTCCAGCCGTTGGCGCCCTGGGCATTGACCGCCGCGCCGTGACTCAGGAGCAGCTCAACGACGGCGACGTCACCTCCGGTCACCGCGTACATCAGGGCCGTCCCGCCCCGCCGGTTGGCGGCATTCACGCGCGCCCCGGCCGCAAGCAGGGCGCGGGCCAACGAGGCCTCGCCCGCGCCGGCCGCGAGCATCAAGGCCGTGCGACCGTCGGGCGCCGCCGCGTTGGCATCGGCACCGCGTCCGAGCGCCCGCTCGACCGCAGACAGGTTTCGTTGTATCAACGCGCGGACCCATTGCTCGTCCGGGTCGGACGCCGCCAACACGGGGGCTGCGAGCGTCGCGAGAACAACCGCCAGCATTCTCACCGAAACGGAAATTGTCGGGTGCGCCACCTGGAGGATCAGGCGGCCGGTGTATTACACTCGACCCGGCGCACGCCCCGCGCAACCTGCTCCTTTTTCCGGAACGGCGCATGCGATTCAAGTTCTTCGATCAGATAGCGACCGGCATCGAACGCCGCGACGCGATGCGCCGGCCATACCGCCGTCAGCTCGATTTGATGGCGGCGCCGCTCCACGCAGGGATCGAATAGACTGATGCTCACCTCGATCGTCATGGCTAACCTCCGGTTACCGGCGGAAAGAACGCGACCTCATCGCCATCCTTTACTTCGCGGGTGAACTCGGTGTATTCCATATTGACGGCGACGAGCGTGTTCGGCGGCAGGGGGCGGTCGCCCGTCACGCGCGCCCAGACGTCGGCGGCCGTAAGCGTGCCCACGGCTTCAACCGTGTCTGCTCCGCGACCGAAACGCTCGCGCAATGAGGCGAAAAACAGAACCTGGATCGACATGAGGGCTGGAAACCGTGCACGCCGGTAAAAAATCGCGGCCTTGAACTACGGCACCACCCCGCAGGCGATGCGTGCACCGCCGCCGCCGAGCGGTTTGGGGCTGTCGGCGTAATTGTCGCCGCCCTCGTGGATCATGATCGAACGTCCCTTGAGGTCGGCGAGCTTGAGGCGCGGCGCGACCAGCCGGCCTTTGGCGTTGCCCTTCGTATCCACGCTGAGCGCCGGCAGATCGCCGAGATGGCCCTGGGCCGACGGCCCTGTGTGTTTGCCGGTCTTCGCCGGATCGTAATGGCCGCCGGCCGCCAGGCCGGCCACCGGTTTGCCGTCCTTTTCCTTCAATCCGCAGCTCGGGTTTTCATGCACGTGGAAACCGTGATCGCCGGGCGCCAGACCCTGGAGCGCCACGGTCAGCACCAGACCTTCCTTGCCGTCCTCGGCGCGGATCGTGCCGACCGGTTTGCCAACGCCGTCGGCGTCGATCGCGTTCAGGGTCACCGTCAGCGGGGCGGCCGCCAGCGCGGCGAGCGCCGAAACGGAAAACACCAATGCCATTATGATTTTGGTCATTTTCATGGAAGCTCCGGCTAGTGTAGTGCTTCGTATTTAACGGACCTTC
>CAYJBG010000116.1:0-6394 GCA_964368085.1 uncultured Acidiferrobacterales bacterium
TGGCATGGAGGGCGTGCAGTTCTATACCCGCACCAAGGTCGTGACGACGCGCTGGGCGGTCAACGAGGAACGCAAGGCGCCGACCCTGGTCATGCCCACGCACGGCTAGGGAAAGCACGCTTGCACAAAAATAGCTGTTCTAGTGTAGTGCTTCGTATTTAACGGACCTTCTGGTCTGGCAGGTACCCTCCCCTTCAAGGGAAGGGTCAGGGAGGGGATGGGGTTGAAGGTGTCGAGGTCTGAACACCCATCCCCATCCTGTCCTTCCCCTTGAAGGGGAAGGAACCCTGCGCTTGAGTTCCGAACAGAATGAAGCACTACACTAGCAAGCGCTGGAACCCCGTCTGGCATTGCGTCACTTCACCAGCGTGACCGGTGCATCGGCCAGATGAATCACCTTGGTGGCGACCGACCCCAGCACCATGCCGGAGATGGCGCCAAGACCGCGCGACCCCATCACGATGTGATCGCAGCGCTGTTCCTTCGCATAGGCGGCGATGGTCTCGCCGATTTCGCCGGTTCGCACGTGCTGCACATAAGCCTGCCCGGTCTGGTCGAGCCGCTCGCGGGCCGCACGCAGCGCCTCCTGACCGCTGTCCTGGTAGTACGCCTCGATCTCTTCGTGTTTGAAGAACATGCGCACACCCCCGGAGGCGATCGGCTGCTGCACATTGAGCAGGTGCAGTTCCACCGGCTCGCGCGAACAACGGGCGAGACGCAGTGCGCAGTCCACGGCGCGCACGGCCGTTTCCGAACCGTCCACGGGCACCAGTATCCGCTGCATGCTGTTCCCCTTCGTCATGACACCACCTCCCTCTTGCGCGCTATGAATTTTCCAACCGCCACCACCAGCACGGCGCAGGCAATCGGCACAATCGTGTGCAGGACGGGCATGTTCATCTCGACCCAGCCTTTCACCACCCGATCCGTCACGCCCATCTCGCCGGCGACATAACCGAGCAGCGCGCCGCCGAGTGTGATGATCCATGGAAAACGCCCCATGAGTTTCAGGATCACGGTGCTGCCAAAAATGATAAGCGGCATGCTGAGCACCAGTCCGATGGTGAGCAACAGGAGACTGCCCTTGGCGGCGGCTGCCACCCCGAGCACGTTGTCGAGACTCATCACCAGATCGGCGATGATGATGGTGCGGATCGCGCCCGCGAGTCCATCGATGGACATGCCGTCGCCATCGTCATTCTGCTCGGGCAGCAGCAGCTTCACCGAGATCCACAGGAGCAGCACGCTGCCCACGAGCCTGAGCCAGGCCTGATCGAGCAGCACCGTGGCGAAGAAGGTCAGCACGACACGCAGGACGATAGCGCCGGCCGTGCCGAGCAGAATCGCCCAGCGTTGCTGGACGGGTGGTAACTTGCGGCTGGCAAGCGCGATGACGATGGCGTTGTCACCACTCAGGATGATGTTCACTCCGATGATCTCCACCAACCCGACCCAGAATTGAGTATCGTTAGCCCACTCAAACATAACTACCTCCGGTGAAAATACGAGTGCAATTCTTGACAAGAGCCATGTTCAGGCCTTCGACATGCGCTCCAGCACCTTGACGAGCGCGGCCGAATCGAGCTCGCCATCGCCCGCGCCCATGAGCGCATTCATCTGCTGCGCCACCAGTGCGGTCGCCGGCAGACCGACACCGATCGCGTGTGCGCTGTCGATCACGATCTTCAGATCCTTCTGGTGCAGTTTCGTCTTGAAACCCGGCTTGAAATCATTGTCGAGCATGCGCTTGCCGTGCACTTCGAGAATCTTGCTCCCGGCGAAGCCGCCCATCAGGGCATCGCGCACCTTGCCCGCATCCACGCCCTGCTTGCGCGCGAAGGTCATGGCCTCGGCGACCGCCTGGATGGTGACGGCCACCACAATCTGGTTGCAGGCCTTGGCCACCTGACCGGCGCCGTTGCCGCCGACCAGCACGATGTTTTTACCCATCGCCTCGAAGTACGGCTGCACGCGCGCGAACACCTCCGGCTTGCCGCCGGTCATGATCGAGAGCGTGGCGTTGACGGCGCCGACCTCGCCGCCCGACACCGGCGCATCGAGCATCTGCGCGCCACGTTTGCCAAGTTCTTCAGCAAACCGCCGCGTGGCGACCGGCGAGATGGTGCTCATGTCCACCACCACCGAACCCTTGCGCACGCCGTGGATGAGACCCTTGTCGCCGAGGATGACATGCTCGACGTCGGGTGTGTCTGACACGCAGATGAAAATAATGTCAGCATTGGCCGCGACCTCCTGCGGCGAGGTGCAGGCGGTGGCGCCGGCGTCGCTCAACGGCTTCATGCTTTCGGCGCGGCGCGCATACACCCACAGCGCGTGCCCGGCCTTGCGCAGGTTGAGCGCCATCGGACGGCCCATGATGCCAAGTCCGACAAATCCGAGTTTGGTGGTCATGTCTCTCTCCTTCTTCGTTATTAACTTATGGAGTCTCTAAAAATTGGAAATGCCTCCTCCCTCAGGGAGAGGGAATTTTTAGAGCTTCCCTGACTGGTTCCGGAATTCCGGGTGCAAAGCCAAGCGCCTGTTCTACCCAGCGTGCCACACGCAGGAGGCGCGCGTCATCCCCAAGCGTTCCCACGATCTGCAATCCGAGCGGCAGGCCCTGCGGACCGAACCCGACCGGCAGGGTCAGCGCCGGAACGCCTATGAGCGTCCAGATTGTGCAGAAGACTGGGTCGCCGGTGTGCTCGTGTGTTGCCGGGGCCTCGCCGGGCGTCGGCGGCGTCACGATGGCATCGAACCCGGCGAGAAATGGCCCAAGCCCGGCTTGCAGGGTTTGGCGCTGGGCGAGCGCCCCGGCATGGGCCGCAGCGGTGATGGTGTGCCCTTCGTCGAGAAAGCGGTTGAGCACCGTGCTCAATTTTACGCGCTGTTGCGATTGAAGTTCACCTAAATTTCGCGCCGCCTCATAGGCCATGATGGTGCGATGCACGTCATGTGCGCTTCCGAATGCCGGGGGCAGCTCGACCACGGTGACTGGTGCGCCTGCCGCGCGCAAGCGCGCGAGCGTCTCGGCGAACGACTGCTGCGCGGCGGGCTCGGCCTGCGACCACACCGGCGAGCGCACCGCGGCGAGTCGCGGCGGGCGATCGAGCGGAGGCAGCGGCCAGGCCTCGGCGTGCAATTCATCCGGACCCTCCCGCAATGCTGCGAAGGCAAGCGCCATGTCCTCGACCGAGCGCGTGAACAGCCCCGGCTGATCGAGCGTCGGACTGAAGGGCTGAATGCCGGCCGTCGCGAGCGTGCCTGCGCTGGGCTTTAAACCGACACAACCGCAGAATGCCGCCGGGCGGATCACCGAGCCATTGGTCTGGGTGCCGAACGCCAGTGGCAGCATGCCGGCAGCGACCGCCGCGGCCGAGCCCATCGACGAGCCGCCGGGCGTGTGCGCCGGGTTCCACGGGTTGCGCGTCGGCCCGGGCGTGAAATAGGCGAGTTCCGCGGTGACTGTCTTGCCGAAGGTGAATGCACCTTGCGCCTCGGCACGCACGACCATGGCCGCCGATTTTTCCGGCACAAATCCATCGAACGCCGGCGACCCCATGCCGGTCGGAATGCCAGCGGTGGCGAAAATATCCTTCACGCCGATCGGCACACCGTGCAGGCGGCCCAGCTTCGTTCCCGCGGCGCGGAGCGCGTCCGCCGCGCGCGCGGCGCTGAGCGCGTGCCCGCGATCAAGCCAGGCGAAGGCGTGAATGGTTTTTTCCAGCGACTCGGTGCGCGTCAGGAGCGCCGCCGTGTAGTCCGCGGACGTGAGTTCGCCGGCACGCAGCCGCTCCACGGCATCGCAAAGACTCAACCGTTTGAGTCCGGTCATGGCCGACACGGCGTTATTTCATGGCGTCGGGATTGAGCAGGTTCGGCGGACGCTCGCCGGTCAGCGCTGCCACCAGATTCTTCGCGGCGAGCATCGCCATGTTACGGCGGGTATTTGTCGTGGCGCTCGCGATGTGCGGGGCGAGCACGACATTCCGGAGCTTGAGGAATTCCGGATTGAATTTCGGCTCGTTCTCGAACACGTCGAGCCCGGCCGCCGCGATCGTGCCGTTATTCAGCGCCGCGATCAGCGCCGCGTCGTCCACCACCCCGCCGCGCGCGGCATGAATCAGGATCGCGGTCTTCTTCATTTTCGTCAGTTGCGCAGCGCCGATCAGGTGATGGCTGTCGGCGCTATAGGGCGTGTGCAGCGTGACGATGTCGGACTGCGCCAGCAGTTCATCGAGACTTGTGTGACGCGCGTTGCATTCGCGTTCGAGATCGGGCGCGAGCCGGGTGCGGCTGTAATAGAGCACCGGCATGTCGAAACCGCGCGCGCGTTTCGCCACCGCCTGGCCGATGCGGCCCATGCCGACGATGCCGAGGGTCGCGCCCTGCACGTCCGTGCCGAGAAACTGCTTGAGCTTCCAGCCCTTCCATTCGCCGGCCCGCAGCCAGGCCTCGGCCTCGGTGAGACGGCGCGTGCTGGCAAGGATCAGCGCCCAGGTGAAATCGGCGGTCGCGGCATCGAGCACGCCGGGCGTATTCGTGCCCAGCACCGCGCGCGCGGACATGGCCTTCAAATCGAAGTTGTTGTAACCCACGGCGATATTGCACACCGCCTTGAGTTGCGGACAGCGGCTCAACAGGGCGGCGTCGATCCGGTCGGTGAGCACGGTCAGCGCGCCGTGCTTGTCGGTCAGCGCTTGCGCAAGTTCCTCCGGCGTAAACGGCCGGTCGTCCTGGTTCGCCGTGACCTCGAAGTGTTGGCCGAGATAGTCCAGCACCTCGTCGAACACTTCGCGCGTGACCTGCACCTTCGGCCTGCTCATGAAAACCGCCCCGCTTTATTTATAAAGAATATGCGGCAGCCACAGCCCGATCTGCGGAAACACATACAACAGAAACAGCGCGAACACCTGGATCGCCATGAACGGCATCATGCCCGCGAAGATCTGGTTGAGCGTCACATGCGGCGGGCACACGCCCTTCAGGTAGAACGCCGCCATCGCCACCGGCGGCGACAGGAACGCAGTCTGGAGATTGAGCGCCACCAGCAGTCCGAAGAACAGCGGATCGATGCCGAAATGCGGCAGCAGCGGAATGAAGATCGGCATGAAAATCACGATAATCTCGGTCCACTCGAGCGGCCAGCCGAGGATGAAGATGATGAACTGCGCGAGCAGCATGAACTGCAGCGGCGACATGTTGAGCGACAATACCCACCTCTCGATCAGCCCCTGCCCGCCGAGCAGCGCGAAGGCCGCCGAGAAAATGCTCGATCCCACGAACAGCCAGCACACCATGGCCGAGGTCTTGGCGGTCAGGAAGGTCGATTCCCGGATCACGCCGAAGTTGAGCTGCCGGTAGGCCCAGGCGAGCACCATGCCGCCGAGCGCACCGATTGCCGCGGCCTCCGTGGGCGTTGCCAGTCCGAACACGATGGAACCGAGCACGGAAAGGATCATCACGGCCAGCGGGAAGAACGACCCGAGCAGCATCTTGAAGACTTCGAGACGCGCAAAGGTGAACTTCCGGTAGGACAGCGCCAGCCCCGCTGTACCGATCGCCAGGACTATCCAGTACGTCCACGGGGCAGCGCGCGGCTCGGCCTGTGTCGGCGGCGGGTTCGGTGCGGCCGCCGCCGCCGGTTTGGCCGGCGGTGCGGTGTCTTTCTCGGTCCCCGGCGGTTCCTGTATGCCGCCGGCCGACGGCGTTTCCATTATGCCAGCGCCCAGCGGCTCATCTACGCTGATCGCCGCGCGATCTGAATCAGACGTGCCCATCTCCACCAGCCCGGAGATGTCTACGACCTCCAGCGGCTCCGTGACCGAATTGTAAATGAGGCCCATGCTGCCAAACCACACGAGCGCCGGCAGCAACGCAATGGCGAGCTGTTTCGCGAGCGTGCCTGCTGGCACATCGACATTGCGCGGGCCTTTCAGCGCGCGCAGCAGGCTGGGGACCGCCTTTGTCTTCAGTGTCGCGGCGATCTTCTTTGCGAACTCGGGCAGCGGAATATACCGCTCTTCCTCCGATAGGGGCGGGGCCAGTTTCGGGTTGAGCTTGGCGCGCACAATGACGTAGCCGATATAGAGTGTGGCCAGCATGATCCCCGGGAAGAAGGCGCCGGCATAAAGCTGGACGACCGACACGCCGGCGGTCGCGCCGTAGACGATCAGCATCACCGACGGCGGGATCAGGATGCCGAGACAACCGCCGGCGGTAATGGCGCCGGCTGACATGCGGACATCGTAACCGGCACGCAACATGGCCGGGAATGCGAGCAGCCCCATCAGGGTCACCACCGCACCCACAATGCCGGTGGCGGTGGCGAAGATCGCGCAGGTGATGAGTGTCGCCACCGCCAGCGATCCGGGCACGTCGGCCATGGCCAGAT
>CAYJBG010000117.1:0-6393 GCA_964368085.1 uncultured Acidiferrobacterales bacterium
CGTGCACCTCCTGCCCAGAAGATAGGACATTACTTACACAGGTGTCAATAGCCGGTTGCGGGCACGCAGGCTACACCTTCCGCGGGCCGCCTCCGAATGACCATTATTCAATAATGATGCTATTATCATCTAAAGTGATGATGGTTCTCCCGGAGGGGTGTGGGATGGCAGGCACGACATTGATTTCGGTTCGGGTGGCGGAGGAGGTTGCCGAACGGCTGGCGGCGCTGGCCGAAGCCACCGATCGCTCGAAGTCCTATGTGGCGGCGCAGGCCATCGAGGAGTTTCTGGCGCTTCAGGAGTGGCAGGTTAAGGCGATCCGCAAGGGTTTGGCCGAGGCGAATGCAGGCAAGCTGGTCGATCATCAGGAGGCGCTGAAGGTTCTCCGGAAATGGGGGCGGCGAGGGGCGTAGAATGACTATTTTTGTGCAGGCATGCCTGCCTTAGATTGGACCGCCAGCGCCCTGCATGACCTGCGCGACGCTGGCGAGTTTATCGCCAACGACAATCCCAAAGCCGCCCGCGACATGGCGGTGCGTGTCCGCGAGGCAGTTGAGTATCTTTTGGAACACCCGAACTTGGGCCGCAGCGGAAGAATACGCGGCACGCGCGAGCTTGTGATTTCCGGTACGCCATTTATCATCGTCTATCGTATTCGCTACCAGAGCATCCAGATGCTGCGCGTCCTTCACCACGCACGTAAATGGCCATAGGAACATGATCAAAGTCGGCATTATCGGCGGTACCGGTTACACCGGCGTGGAGTTGCTGCGGCTATTGGCCCAGCATCCGCAGGTGGCACTAAAAGTCATCACCTCGCGCGGCGAGGCGGGTAAGCCGGTGGCAGACATGTTTCCGAATCTACGCGGGTATGTGTCGCTCACCTTCAGCGAACCGGATGCGAAGGCGCTGGCGGCCTGCGATGTGGTGTTCTCGGCCACGCCCAACAGTGTCGCCATGACCCACGCGCGCGCGCTGCTCGCGGCGGGCGCGAAGCTCATCGATCTGGCTGCCGATTTCCGCCTCAAGGACCCGGCCGTATGGGAAAAATGGTACGGCATGCCGCACGCCTGTCCGGAGTTGTTGGCGGAGGCGGTGTACGGCCTGCCGGAAGTGAACCGCACACAGATCAAAAAGGCGCGGCTCATTGCCAACCCCGGCTGCTATCCGACCGCCGTGCAGCTCGGTTTCCTGCCGCTCGTGGAGCAGGGGCTGGTGGATATCCAGCACCTGATCGCCGATGCCAAGTCGGGCGTATCCGGCGCCGGGCGCAAGGCCGGGATGCACACGCTGTACTCAGAGGCTGCGGACAACTTCAAAGCCTACGCCGTGCCTGGCCATCGACATTTGCCGGAGATTTGTCAGGGGCTGGAAGCCGCTGCCGGCAAAGCGGTCGGTCTCACTTTCGTGCCGCACCTCACGCCCATGATCCGCGGCATCCACGCGACGTTGTACGCGCGCGTTGCAGACACGAGTGTTGATCTGCAAAAGCTCTACGCTCAGCGCTACGCAGATGAGCCGTTCGTGGATGTGTTGCCGCCCGGCAGCCATCCGGACACACGCTCGGTGCGCGCCGCCAACACCTGCCGGATCGCCGTGCATCGCCCGCAGGGTGGCGACATCGTCGTGGTCCTGTCGGTACTCGACAATTTGGTGAAAGGCGCCGCCGGTCAGGCAGTGCAAAACATGAACCTGATGTTCAATCTGCCGGAAGCGACCGGCCTTGCGCAGCTGCCGGTGCTGCCCTGAGTTGTCGGCCGGAGAGCTGCTCCTGCGTTTGTCCAGTGAAGGAAGCCTCATTCACTGACGGCTTTGCGCTCCGCACTTCTGCCCTCCATGGATGGAGTAATGCCGCGAGAGGGCAGGAGCCCGAAGCGGCCGCCATCCATGGCGGTCGGCCGAAAACTGCTCCTGCGTTTCCGGCACTTCCGCCATCCATGGCGGTCGCTGGTTCCGCCCGCCCCCAGCCGCTATAATTCGCGCGCGGCGCCAGCCGCAGTGCGGTGACCGAGACGGGGAATGAAGCTCAAGCGTTTGTTCAACAAACACCGGACCAGCGAACTCGTCATCAAGCGGCGCTATTCGTCACGGACCAAACTCTTCATCGCCGGTCTGGCGGTAGTGCTGCTGATCGTGGCCAGCGGCGCGCTCTATACCCACGGGCTCACCTCGGCCGGTTTCGAGAAGTTTACCGCCTTCCGCCAACAGTCGGATCTGCGCCAGGAGATCAAGCGTATCCAAGACGAGAATCTGGAATTGCGCGAGACCCTGGCGCGCGCCCAGCGCACATTACAAATGGACCAGGTCGCCTACCTGGAACTCGATCGCTCGCTCAAGGAGTCGGCCAAAGAAATTACCAAGCTGCGCGAGGAATCGTCGTTCTACCGCAATATTATCTCGCCCACCAACAAGGTTGGCGGGTTACAGATCGACAAGCTCAACATCGAGCGTGTTGCGAGCCCGGGCGACAACCAGTATCGCTACAAGCTCGTGCTCATCCAGGCGCTCAAGCACGATCAGACGATATACGGGCGCGCGCGTCTGGAAGTGCGCGGCGTGCAGGACGGGCGGGATGCCGTGCTTAGCTTTCCCGCGGCTACCGACCGGCCGCTCAATATCAACTTCAAGTACTTTCAGGAATTCGAGGGCGTATTGAAGCTGCCGCGCAACTTCGAGCCCTCCGGGGTCAAGGTGAGCATCAGCACCACCTCGCCCGTGGGTCAGACCCTGGAGCAGAATTACACCTGGCCGAAGCTGTGACGGCCGCCAAATCGTTCTATACTCAGCTATCAATGAAGTCCGGTGTGGTTATGCCGGATGCCTAAAAACGGAGGATGCCATGCTGGACAAGCTCGCCAGGAAGCCTAACGAAAAGCCGTGCAACACCATCGATACCCTGATTGGCGTGACCACCGAGATGAAGGGCGATATCGCCTTTTCCGGCGGGCTGCGCATCGACGGTAAGATCAAGGGCAACATCACCGCCCGCGCCGACGACAACAGCACCCTGGTCTTAAGCGAAAATGCCGTGGTCACGGGGGACGTGAATGTTCCGCACATGATCGTGAATGGCAAAATCAAGGGCAATGTGCGTTCCGCCGAGCGCCTCGAACTCCAGCCCAAGGCCGAGATCACCGGGGATGTCACCTACAAGGTGCTGGAAATCGCCGCCGGGGCGCGGTTGAACGGCAACATGACGCGTGTGAGCGAGAAGGCTGAGGTGGTTACGCTGAAGAGCGTGGATTCCGGCCATGGCGAAGCGGATTAAGCCCGCACAGTTGACTAATATAGTCAGGTAATGGGATAATTTCCGGAGCCTGACGGTCTCAGGGGGTACGAATTACTTTCGGAGGTTTCCCATGAACGCACCCGTAACCGAAATGCCGGCCCCGCTGGTTTTTACCGACAACGCGGCCCGCAAGGTTAAGGAACTGATCGAGGAGGAGAAAAACCCCAGCCTCATGTTAAGGGTGTTCGTCTCCGGCGGCGGTTGCTCTGGTTTCCAGTATGGCTTCACCTTCGACGAAGCCGAGCAGGATGGCGATACCCGGGTCACCAAGAACGACGTCACCTTGTTGATCGATCCGATGAGCTTCCAGTACCTGATGGGCTCCGAGATCGACTACCAGGAAGGCCTTGAGGGTTCTCAGTTCGTGATCAAGAACCCAAACGCCAAGACCAGTTGCGGTTGCGGGTCGTCCTTTAGCGTATAAAGGCAGATACAAGATACAAGGGGCCGGAAGGCCCCTTTGTTCTTTCTTGTATCTTGGTTCTTTTTTGTATCTTGTATCTAAGCGAGATAGATGCCGCCGAGTACCACGGGCCGGTGTGCGCCGGTGACGCTGGGGAGGTTTCCGGGACGCCCGGCCAGCGTCTGGTGCGCGAGCCAGGCAAAGGCTGCTGCCTCCACCCAGTCCGGATCGAGACCGAGCACCTCCGTGGTCGCGATCGGGACGCCGGGTAGCTGCGCGCGCAGACGTGCGAGCAGGTAGTGATTGTGACTGCCGCCGCCGCACACATAGATTTCCTCAACCCTGCCCGGCAGAAAATGCATGGCCTGTGCGATGGACGCCGCCGTGAGTTCCGCGAGCGTGGCCTGCACGTCTTGCGGCTTGGGGTTGCCTGCCAGCCGTTGTTGAAGCCAGGCGAGGTGAAAGTGTTCGCGCCCGGTGCTCTTGGGCGGCGGCTTGGCGAAGTACTCGTCAGCCAGCA
This sequence comes from uncultured Acidiferrobacterales bacterium, assembly GCA_964368085.1. Lineage (GTDB taxonomy): Bacteria > Pseudomonadota > Gammaproteobacteria > Acidiferrobacterales > UBA6901 > UBA6901. The sequence continues at coordinate 4,213 of CAYJBG010000117.1, forward strand.
GACGCGCGAGCAGTTCGGCGTGCACCCGCCCGCTTGCCGCCCACACGCCATCCCGGTCGTAACGTTCGCCCCGCTCCCGGGCGATCCACTGGTCCAGCAGTGTGTTGCCGGGACCGGTGTCGAAGCCAAGCAGCGCATCGTGCTCGGCCGCCGGCAGCCAGCTGAGATTGGCAATGCCGCCGATGTTCACGATGACGCGGTTGGCCCCAGATTTTCGGAAAAACCACCGGTGGAACGCCGGCGCCAGCGGTGCGCCTTCGCCGCCGGCCGCCATGTCGCGCGCGCGGAAATCGGCCACCGTCGTGATGCCGGTTCGTTCGGCGATGACCGACGGGTTGCCGATCTGGCGTGTGAACGCAGGCACTGTCTGCGGGCGGTGACGGATAGTCTGGCCGTGGCTGCCGATGGCGCGGATATCCTTGGGCAGAATGCCACTCTTGCGCAGCAGCGCCAGCGCTGCCTCCGCGAACAGTTGTCCGAGTCGCATGTCGAGCTCGCCGGCGCGCTCGATCTCGTTGTCGCCGGGCTGCAGAAGCGCCTGGATGGCGTCCCGGACGGCTGGCGGAAACGGGTGTTGGTGGGTGGCTTGCAGGGTGAGCGGGCCGGCCGCCGGGACGGAGACGAGTGCGGCATCGATCCCATCCACACTCGTGCCGGACATGAGGCCGATGTAGTACATGCCCACAGTTTCCGGCAGGCGCGAGCGGTGAGCAAGCGCTTTTTTGTGGCGCGTGCGCGCGGCGGCATGGTACTGGACTGTGGTAATCTTGCTTGCATCCGAACCTATTCCGGCGACGCTTTGCGCATGGCGACACACACTGAGGCATTGGCGCTCATTCGGCGCGGTGCAGACGAAATTCTGCTCGAATCCGAGCTTGTGGAGCGCCTGCGCAGCGGCCGGCGCCTGCGCATCAAGGCCGGTTTCGACCCGACTGCCCCGGATTTGCATCTTGGGCACACCGTGCTCATCAACAAGCTGCGTCAGTTCCAGGATCTCGGTCACCAGGTGCTGTTCCTGATCGGCGACTTCACCGGCATGATCGGTGACCCCAGCGGCAAAAGCGTGACGCGCCCGCCGCTCACGCGCGCCGAGGTACTGGAAAACGCCCGGACCTACGAGCAGCAGATATTCAAGATTCTCGATCCCGAGAAGACCGAGGTCGTGTTCAATTCGAGCTGGATGGGCGAGATGCAGGCCGCCGACCTCATCCAATTGGCCGCCCGCCACACCGTGGCGCGCATGCTCGAGCGCGACGACTTTCACAAGCGCTACAGTTCCGGTCAACCGATTGCCATCCACGAATTTCTCTACCCGCTTATCCAGGGCTATGACTCGGTGGCGATGAAGGCGGATGTCGAACTCGGCGGCACCGATCAGAAATTCAATCTGCTGATGGGCCGTGAGCTGCAGAAGCAGTTCGGCCAAACACCACAAGTGGTGCTGACCTTGCCGCTGCTCGAGGGTCTGGACGGCGCCAGCAAAATGTCCAAATCGCTTGGCAACACCATCGGCATTAATGAGCCGCCGGACGAGATGTTCGGCAAGCTCATGTCGATCTCCGATACGCTGATGTGGCGTTATCTTGAGCTACTGTCATTCGAGTCCAGCGCCACGATCCGGAAATGGCGTGAGGAAGTGCTTACGGGCCTTAATCCCCGGGATGTGAAATTCCGTTTGGCGAGCGAAATCGTGAGCCGTTTCCATGGGCCGCAGGCCGGTGCCGTGGCCCAGGCGGCGTTCATCGCCCGCTTCCAGCAGGGCATGCTGCCCGAGGACATGCCGGAAGTGCGCATCCACGCGCCTCAGGGCAGCTTGAGTATTTCCCATCTTCTCAAGGAGGCCGGGCTCACCGCCGGCACCTCCGAGGCCATGCGCTTGATTCGTCAGGGAGGCGTGCGCCTGGACGGCGAAAAGGTGGCGGACCCGGGTCTCGAGGTAGCGGCCGGCGGTACTCATGTCTTGCAAGTCGGAAAACGTAAATTTGCCCGGATCTCAGTAACGAACCCGGGCAAATAAGATGTTCCTGAGCGGCATCCAAGGTTAATGGAGACCGGCTGTTGACCGGTGGGTTCAGGCGGGTATAATGCGCGGCTCTCTGGCGCCCCATGGTTATGTCTCGCGGGTCAGCCGGATTCGCTCTTTTAAAATTCGGATCAAGTAATTTGTGTGGGCGCTTTAGT
>CAYJBG010000118.1:0-6369 GCA_964368085.1 uncultured Acidiferrobacterales bacterium
TGCGGCGCATCTGGCCGTTCCTGCGCGACCGGCGCATCGACGCCTACGCGGACCTTCTCAAGCGTTACGGGAAATAATTCAGCAGCAAGTAATCAAGTTGCAAGTGACAAGTGTTTCGTACCCTGGGAATAACTTGGAACTTGCCACTTGATTCTTGTCACCTTAAATCGTCCATGCCCCGACACCTTCATCTCCGTGATTGCGCCGAACTGCTCGGCGCCGTCATCGCCGGCAACGCGCCGGCGGACGCGCACATGGAGCGTTACTTCCGCGCGCACCCTGAGATGGGGGTGCGCGATCGCGGCGTCACGGCCGAGACGGTGTACGCCTGCCTGCGCCGCCGGCGCTATCTCGATTTCCTTGCCACCGGCAATGAAAACCTGAACGCCGCACCCGAAGGTCTGGTCGCCGCTTGTCTCGTGGCGCTGCAAGGCGTGAGTGGCCGCGCGCTTGGCGATGCCGGCTTTCGTGGCGAGGCCACGGCCATCGTCGAGCGGGCGCGCACGCTCGACAAGAATGCGTTGCCGCTTGGCGTGCAACTCGATCTGCCCGATTGGCTGCTGGCCTCCCTGCTCGCCGAGCACGGCGAGGCCGAGACGCGCGCACTGGCCACGGCACTCAACGAACCGGCCACGCTCGATCTGCGCGTCAACACCCACAAGGCCACGCGCGAGGAGGCGGCCGCCTGTCTGGCCGCGGCCGGCTTTCCCACGGAACTCACGCCTTTTTCGCCGGTCGGGCTGCGGCGTCGGGAACGCGCACCCATCTTCAAGACGCGCTGTTTCGAAGAGGGTCTCATCGAGGTGCAGGACGAAGGCAGCCAGTTGTTGTCGCTGCTGCTCGAACCGAAGCGGCACGAGATGGTAGTGGATTTCTGTGCGGGCGCCGGCGGTAAGACTCTGCACCTTGCCGCCCTCATGGCCAACACCGGCTCGGTGTACGCCTTCGACATCTCGGCCAAACGCCTCGAACGTCTCAAGCCGCGCCTGGCGCGTGCTGGCCTCGACAACGTGCGCCGCGTCGCAATCCAGAACGAGCGCGATGTGCGCGTGCAGCGTCTGGCCGGCAAGATCGACCGGGTACTGGTGGATGCACCCTGCTCCGGCACCGGCACCTTGCGGCGCAACCCGGACATCAAGTGGCGCTCGATCAACGTGGAGGAACTCGCAGCCACACAGCGTGCCATTCTCGCGTCCGCAAGCACATTGCTGAAACCGGGCGGACGTCTGGTATACGCCACCTGCAGCCTGCTACGGGAAGAAAACGACGCGGTGGTGGCGGATTTTCTTGCGACGCACCCGGAGTTCGCGCTGCTGCCGGCGGCGGAGATACTGGCGCGGCGGCATGTGACGTTGCCGGTGGATGCGTCCCTGTCCCACCCCGCTCCCGCAAGCGGGGTGGCGGGTGAGAATATCCTGAAGGGTTCGTTGCGGCTGTTCCCGCACCGCCACGGCACCGACAGTTTCTACGCCGTGGCCATGGAACGGCGAAGCTGATCCGCAACCGCGAGCGGCTCAGGCCACGTCGTCATCCAGCACGCGCAACAGCGCATCCACCATTCCGGGGTCGAACTGGGTCCCGGCGCCGGCCTTGAGCCGCTCCCGGGCCTGCGCCGGTGGCACGGCCATGTGGCCCGGCCAGTCGCTGATCATCGACCCGTAGGCATCGGCCACCGCCAGCACGCGCGCGAGCTTCGGCATGGCCTCGCCCTTGAGTCCGTCGGGATAACCCGCGCCGTCGTAGCGCTCGTGATGATGGCGCACCAGCGGCGCGAGGTGACGCAGTTCCGGCACCTGTTCCAGGTACGCCGCGCCGGTTACCGGATGCCGCTTGATGATCTCCCAATCCTCCGGCGTCAGCGCAGTCGTCTTGGCGAGCAAGGCATCGGGGATTGTCGCCATGCCGATGTCATGCAACTGGGCAGCAAGCCGCAGCGCGTCGCGTTCCTCCGCGGACAGTCCGAGCGCCTGCGCCAGCAGGGCGGCGGCCTCCAGGACCTTGTCCGTGTGCGGATGCAGGAACGGCGCCTTGGCGGAAACCGCAGTGACCACGGGCAGGACGTTGTCCGGGTGCTCGCGCAGCAAGGCGACGATGAGGTCCGGGTCCTTCTCGATACGCGCCTTGAGCGTCTCGCGGTAGAGCAACACGCGGTTGCGCCCCGCCTGCTTGGCGATGTACAGCGCCTGGTCGGCGCTGCTGACCGCGGCCTCGGGACTGGCCGCGCAGTTCGGATAACAGGAGACGCCGATGCTGACGGTCACGCCGATCTCGCGGCCGTCCGGCAGCATGAACGGCGTCGCGGCGACGGCGCGGCGCACGCGCTCGGCCACGCCCTTGGCGACGCTGCCACTGATTTCGGGAAGAATGACGGCGAATTCCTCGCCGCCATAGCGCGCCACCACGTCCACCTCCCGGAACTGCCGGGCGAATATCTGCCCGAGCTGCGCGAGCACCGCATCCCCGGCGGGATGACCGTGGCTGTCGTTGATGCGTTTGAAATGGTCGATGTCGAGGAGCGCGAGCGCATACGGTTTGTTGAAGCGGCTGGCGCGGCTGTGCTCCGCGGCCAGGCGCCGGTCGAAGCTGCGGCGGTTGAGCAGGCCGGTGAGCGCATCAATGCGCGCCTCCGCTTCCACCCGCTCATGGAGGCGCGCATTTTCGAGCACGCTCGCGGCCAGGTGGGCGAAGGTCTGCAACAGCGCGATCTCGTCCGCGCTATACGTGTCACGATCCTTGCGGTAAAAGTAAATGACGCCCAGGCGGCTTTCCCGGCTGGTGAGCGGCAGGCAAATGAAAGACCGGATGCCTTCGTCACGCGCCAGCCTGCTCAACCGATGCCGGGTGCCGGGCGGAAAAACTGCTCCTGCGTTTGTCCCCGTAGGGACGGCTTCGCGCTCCGCACTTCTGCCCTCCATGGATGGAGTAATGCCGCGAGAGGGCAGGAGCCCGGAGCGGCCGCCATCAGTGAATAAGGCTTCATTCACTGTCGGAAGATCGTTGCTGAGGACGTGGGTGCCGGTGGTGAAGGCCTCATCGGCCAGGCCGCCCGGGCTGAACGCCATGTTGCGCACGAAATGATCGGAAAGCCCGTGCGTCACCCAATCGTTGAACAATCCTGTTTTCTGATCGTAAAAGGCGACACAGGCAGCGGTCGCGCCGCTCAGGTCGATACCGTGGTACATGATCTGATCGAGAATTTCCGACTGCTTCAGCGACGACGTGATCGAACCGACCATGCGGTTGAGCGCCGTCAGCCCGCGGGTCTTCTCGGCGACGGCGTTCGTCATCCGGTTGAAGGTTTCGGCCAACTGGCCGATTTCATCGTGCGAGACGACCGTCACGCGTCCGTCGTAGGCCCCGGCGGCGATTCTGTTTGTCTCACCGGCAAGATCACGCAGCGGTCGCACCATTCCGCGCCGGAAGAGGACGATGCCCGCGCCGCCCAGCAACAGACTCAGGCCGAACATGATCGCCTGCACCAGGGCCAGGTCGCGGGCGTCGTTGCTGGCATTCTGCTGGAACTCCTGTGCCACCCGGTCTTCCAGCACAACCATGTCCGGAAACGCGCGATCGAAGCGGGTGTGCAGGTCATGCGCGGCGCGGCGGGACGGATCGAATGCCGCCAGAAGCGGTTTGATTTCCCCTTCCCAGTGCATCACGGCCAGGGCGAGCGTCACAGCGAGATCGCCATGGAGAGTTTTCTCCGTGTGTTGGCGCAAATTCGCGTACGTGATTTCCTGCTCGGCGATGAGCCCGGAAAGCTGTTCCCGCTGGCCCAGTTGCCAGCGGCCGACGATGCTGGCCTCATGAACCAGGTGGTGCATCACCAACAGACGCATACGCTGCTTGCCGGCATCGTTGATCAGCACTGCTTCCTCGCCGAGGTGTCGCAGGCTGAAGATGCCCACACTCAACTGGATCGCCTGCAGGGCGAAAAAACCGGCCAGCAGCAGGGTGAACTTGCGGGTCAGCGTGCGGCCCGACCAAGTGAAGATTCCGGCGAACCCGATCATAGCGCTGACTCCGTTTGCCGGTCGCAGATCGGCGACCGGCGTACCCTCAATTTTCTCATTTTAGCCCATGCTCGCGCGCCTTACGGCGGTGGCGTATGAGGGTCGCGAGCCAGATGGCGAGTCCGAGCAGCACCAGCCCACCCAGCACGTAGAGCGCGTACTTGTGGTAGTCGTCGATGAACAGCGTGAACGTCTGGCCGATCAGGTAACCACCGTAAGCAAAGGCGTGCGCCCACACGATCGCGCCGATCAGGTTCAAGGTAAAGAAGCGCAGACGCGGAATCTGCGCCGAGCCGATGACAAACGGCGTGACGTTGCGCAGGCCGTAGTAGAAACGGAAGCTCAGGATCAGCCAGTACTGGTGCCGGTGCAGGTGCTTGTAGACCTTGTCCGCGCCCTCCCGCCACGACAGGCGCCGGGCGATGATCTTCGGCCCCCAGTGGCGGCCGATGTAATACCAGGTCTGGTCGCCTGCAAAACTGCCGATGATGGCGGCGACGATTACCCAGTTGATGTCGAGGTAACCGAGGTGCGCCGCCACCCCGGCCAGAATCACAATGGTTTCACCTTCGATGAAGGTGACGATCAGGACGGCGAGATATCCGTAATCGTGAATGAGCGACTCGAATGTCACGGCAGCTTGAATTCCTGATCGGTCCGGAAACTAAAGGTGGCAATTCCGGCGATGTTACACAATCGATGCGGCGCTTGCCAGACAACCGGCCATGGGAAATGATAGCAGCACACCGGCCGCGCAACGCCGCCATCGGTTCCGAAAAAAGAACAAACCTGCCAATATGACGCGATGATGAACCGCACGCGGCCTGTCCCCGCCGGTCCGGCGCGCCACCTGCCGCGCACGGTGATCGCCATCGGCCTCGTCAGCCTGCTCAACGATTTCGCGAGCGAGATGGTGACGCCGCTCATTCCGCTGCTGCTCGTCACCGTGCTGGCCGCCGGACCGCTCGCGCTCGGCATCATCGAGGGACTGGCCGATACCACCACCAACCTGCTCAAGCTCTGGGCCGGGCGGCGTTCGGATACTGCCGGACAGCGGCGCAAGCCGTTCATACTGTTCGGTTACACACTCTCCAACCTGGTGCGTCCGCTGCTCGGCTTCTCCGGCAGTTGGCTCATGGTGCTCGGCATCCGCATCACCGACCGCGTCGGCAAGGGCCTGCGCACGGCGCCGCGCGACGCCCTGCTCGCCGACGCAACTCCCGAAGGCATGGCGGCGCGTGCCTACGGTCTTACGCGCGCGCTCGATCACAGCGGCGCGGTGCTCGGCGCGCTCGCCGCCGCGGCCGTGGTGTATTGGGGGACGGAGCGACTCGATCTGGTCATGGCGTTCTCCGCGATCCCCGGGCTGTTCGCGGTCCTGTTCGTCGTGTACGGCATCGTTGAACCGGCGCAAAAAACGGCAAGCCAGGAGATACTCCCGCCCTTGCGCTGGCGAACGTTAAGCGCGAAGACCCATGCCTATCTCATCAGTGTCGGCCTGTTCGCACTCGGACGCATTCCGGAGACCTTCCTGCTGCTGCGCGGCCACGAACTGGGCATGAGCGTGGTGGCGCTGCTGCTGCTGTGGGCGGCGGCGCATACGGTGAAGGCGCTGACCGCCGAGGGCGCGGGCCGGCTCGCCGACCGCCTCGGCCGCCGGCCGGTGCTGCTGGCGGGCTACGTCGTATACGTGCTGGCGCTCATCGGCCTGGCGTGCACGGAGTCGATCGCGTACCTGTGGCTGCTGAGCCTCGTGCTCGGCCTGCACTTCGGCCTCACCGAGGGTGCGGAACGCGCGCTGGTGCGCGACCTCGCGCCGCGCGCGGAGCGCGGCACGGCATTCGGCTGGTTTCACATGCTCGTGGGGCTCGCGGCCATTCCGGCCGGCCTACTGCTCGGCGGTGTGTGGACTGTGTGGAGCGCGCATGCCGCATTCCTGGTCTCGGCGGCGATCACGGCGGCGGCCACCCTGTTCTTCTGGTGGCGCGTGCGGGTATAAAACGAACACCCGCCGCAAAGGCGCAAAAAACGCAAAGTTTTTCTCTCAATTATCTTTGCGTTCTTTGCGCCTTTGCGGCAGATTCTTTCTTCCAGACTACCTAGCCCTCATCCCGCACCCGGCCACGCAGACGTTTCGCCGTGCCCGTCTGGCGCTTGCCTTCAAGGCGGCGTTTCTTGGCGCCGAACGTGGGGCGGGTTTTTTTGCGCTTCTTCGGGACAAAATTAAGCTTGCGCAGACGCTCGATCAAACGCTCGAAGGCGAGTTCGCGGTTACGCGTCTGTGAGCGCGTGTCGGAGGCAATCACCACCACGCCGGAAGGAAAATGCGTGAGGCGCACGGCCGATTCGGTCTTGT
>CAYJBG010000119.1:0-6364 GCA_964368085.1 uncultured Acidiferrobacterales bacterium
CGCATCCTGCTCGGGGTCACGGGCGGCATTGCCGCCTACAAAAGCGCCGACCTGGTGCGCCGTCTGCGCGAAGCGGGAGCCGAGGTACGCGTGGTGATGACCGACGCCGCCTGCGAATTCATTACCGAACTCACCTTCCAGGCGGTCAGCGGCCAACCGGTACACCGCAACCTGCTCGACACCCAGGCGGAATCGGCGATGGGACATATCGAGCTGGCGCGCTGGGCGGATGCGATTCTGGTGGCGCCGGCCAGTGCCGATTTCCTCGCGCGCCTCAGCGCCGGGCGCGGCGACGATTTGCTCACTACCCTGTGTCTCGCCAGCAGCGCGCCGCTGGCCGTGGCCCCGGCCATGAATCAGCAAATGTGGCGCAACGCCGCCACCCAAAACAACATCGCCACATTACGCCAACGCGGCGTACAGGTGTTCGACCCGGCCGAAGGGTCGCAGGCGTGCGGCGATGTCGGCCCTGGACGCATGCTGGAGCCAACCGAGCTCGCGACGCTGACGGCCGGCCTTTTTGCCACCGGCGCGCTCGACGGCCTCAACGTACTCGTCACCGCCGGCCCGACCTGGGAAGCGCTCGATCCGGTACGCGGCCTGACCAACAAAAGTTCCGGGAAAATGGGTTACGCCGTGGCGGCCGCCGCCGCCGAGGCCGGCGCGCGGGTCACGCTGATCTCCGGCCCGGTGGCGCTCACCGCGCCGGAACGCGTGACGCTGGTGCACGTTACCAGCGCCCAGGAGATGCACGATGCCGTGCACGCGCGCGCGTCCGACGCCGATTTGTTTATCGGCGTCGCAGCCGTGGCCGATTACCGTCCGGCGGACATCGCCACACAGAAAATTAAAAAGTCCGCTGCGCACCTGACGCTGGAGCTGATCCGCAACCCGGACATTCTCGCGAGCGTGGCCGCGCTCAAACCCGCGCCGTTCACCGTCGGCTTTGCCGCCGAAACCGGGAATCTGGAAGCGGCGGCGCGCACCAAGCTCGAAGCCAAGGGCGTGGACTTGATTGCCGCCAACCTCGTGGGCGGATCCGAGGGCGGCTTTGGCGCAGATGAAAACCGCCTGCTGCTGGTGGATCGCGCCGGCGGTACCGAACTCCCGCTCGCGCCCAAGTCGCAACTGGCGCGCACACTCATTCAACACATCGCGAATAGGTTTCATGCAAAAAATAGAACTCAAAATCCTCGACGCGCGCATCGGCAATAAACTTCCACTACCCCGTTATGGCACCGAGGGCGCCGCGGGTCTCGATCTGGTCGCCTGCCTCAACGAGTCGCTCACGCTCAAGCCGGGTGACACGCAACTGATTCCCACCGGCATTGCCATCCACATCGGCGATGCCGGACTCGCGGCCGTGCTGCTGCCGCGCTCCGGCCTCGGCCACAAACACGGCATCGTGCTCGGCAACCTGGTCGGCCTCATCGATTCCGACTACCAGGGACAGATCTACGTGTCCTGCTGGAATCGCGGCAAAGAAACTTTCACCATCGAACCCGGCGACCGTATCGCGCAAATGGTGTTCGTGCCGGTGGTGCAGGCCGAGTTCGAGATTGTGCGGGATTTCGACGCGAGCCGGCGCGGCGGCGGCGGCTTCGGTCACACCGGCGTCAAGAACTGAAACACACTCCTTCCATTCACATTGCCGTCAGACTCAGCATGAGGAAACCCGCTTGAGCTCCGCCGCTGTCACGCTCCCACCCGAAATCTTCAAGGCCTATGACATCCGCGGCATCGTGGGCAAGACGCTCACGCCCGCGATCGTCGAGCACATCGGCCGGGCGATCGGCAGCGAGGCGCAGGCGCGCCGGCATCCGCGTGTTGTGGTCGGGCGCGACGGCCGGCTTTCGGGTCCGGAGCTGGTGGCCGCGCTCGCGCGCGGACTCGCACGCGCCGGTTGCGAGGTCACCGATATCGGCATGGTGCCGACGCCGGTGGTGTACTTCGCCACCCACCACCTCGACACTCACACCGGCGTGGCGGTCACCGGCAGCCACAACCCGCCCGACTACAACGGCCTCAAGATGGTAATCGCGGGTGATACGCTCTCCGGCGAAGCCATCCAGAAACTGCGCCAGCGACTGCTCGACAACGACCTTGTCACCGGCAACGGCAAGATCGGCCAAGCCGATGTGCGCGACGCCTACCTCAACCGCATCACTGGCGACGTGAAGCTCGCGCGCAAAATGCGCATCGCCGCGGACTGCGGCAATGGCGTCGCCGGCGAGCTCGCGCCGCAACTGCTCAAGCGTCTCGGTTGCGACGTCACCGAGCTGTACTGCAAGATCGACGGCACCTTCCCCAATCACCATCCCGACCCGAGCCAGCCGAAGAACCTCGTGGACCTCATCACTGAAGTGAAAAAAGGCGGCTACGACGCGGGTCTCGCGTTCGACGGCGACGGCGACCGCCTCGGCGTGGTGTCGCCGGACGGCGGCATCGTCTGGCCGGACCGGCAGATGATCCTGTACGCGCGCGACGTGCTCTCGCGCCATCCGGGCGGCGAGATCATCTACGACGTGAAGTGCTCGCGCACCCTGGCCGAGGCGATTGCCGCGGCCGGCGGCAAGGGCACAATGTGGAAAACCGGCCACTCGTTCATCAAGGCCAAGCTCAAGGAAACGGGCGCGCTGCTGGCCGGCGAGATGAGCGGCCACACCTTCTTCAAGGAACGCTGGTACGGCTTCGACGACGCCCTGTACACTGCCGCGCGCCTGCTGGAAATTCTGGCGCGTGACGCCCGCTCGCCGCAGGAAATCTTCGCCAGCCTGCCCAACACCCTGAACACGCCCGAACTCAACCTCAAGTTCCCCGAGGGCGAACACTACAAATTCATGGAACAGTTCCTCAAGCAGGCGCGCCTGCCGGACGCGCGCATCACGACCATCGACGGCCTGCGCGCCGACTTCGCCGACGGCTTCGGCCTGGTGCGCGCCTCCAACACCACACCGGTGCTGGTGTTCCGTTTCGAGGCAGATAATCAAGCCGCTTTGGAGCGCATCCAGAAACAGTTTCGCACGCTCGTGCTTGCCACCAAGCCGGATGTGCAATTGCCGTTCTGAATTCTGCTGTGGTGAACAGGGGGAGACTTGAAAACAAATTTCGTGCTGGTTGATTTTGAGAATGTTCAGCCCAAGAACATGATCTCATTGAAGGGCGGGTCATTCAAGATTCAAGTCTTCCTGGGAACTAACCAGACGAAAATCCCGGTGGAGATGGCTCTTGCACTCCAAATATTCGGGCCTGACGCCGAATATATCCAGATTAATGGCAGCGGTAATAACGCTCTGGATTTTCATATTGCCTACTACATTGGGCAACTGGCCACTGTACATCCTGCTGCACACTTCCACGTGATTTCGAAGGACAAAGGTTTCGATCCTTTAATCAAACACCTCCAGACGAAAAAAATCTCCTGCCAGCGCTGGACATCAATCGCAGACATCCCTCTGGTCAAGACATCGAACATCAAGCCAGCGCCGGAGAAACCAATTAAAATATCCAGCACCAGGTCGACCCTGGAGAAGATTGAGACTGTCATCGACAATCTCACGAAACGTAAAGCATCAAGACCTCGAACGCTCAAGACTCTGCGAAGCACCATCAAGGCGCTCTTTGTGAACAAACTCGCGGACGAAGAACTTGAAGCGATCCTTGGACAACTCTCAAAGCGTGGGGTTATAGACATCAAGGATGGCAAAGTGAACTACAAGTTGCCAACCTAAACATAGGCAGCGTGAAATAAACGAACGCGACCGTGTTACTGCAAACGATGGCAAAAACCTTCGAAAAAATCGACCAGAAGCTCGCTGATTGGATCGGGCAACAGCATCTGTTTTCGTAGCCACGTCACCATTGACAGGCACGGGGCATATCAATTGCTCGCCGAATGGAGCCTCCCCCGGCACACGGAACTAATCTTTCCCACAGGGTTCGAACCGGGACCATGGGCAAAGACCCGTTGATCCAGATCAAGACATTTCCATCATACTGGCCTATCATTCTGGACATGTTAGGACTCTCCCGAAAAGTCCGTCACTGCACCGCACAGACACTGCTGGTGCTGATGGGTAGTCTGTGGCTGCTCGCCGCGGCGGCGCCGTGTGTGATGGCGGCGTCTCCGTGCCCGCTGGGCATGGCCAGCGACTGCTCGCCGACGCATGACCCGGGCCTGTCTGCGAGCAGCGATTGTGATACGCTCAACGCTGTGGACTGCCAGACTTCCAGCGAGGAGCGGCTCGCGGCGACGGCGCCGGTCATGGATTTCTCGGTAGTGCCGGTGCGGCTCCACAGCCTGCCGGCGCCTCCGGCTTGGCACCACGCCCACGCACCCGACCGGTACGCAACGGTCATTCTTTCTCCTCCTCTTAACCTGCAACACGCGGTGCTCCTGATTTAGCCGTCTCGTTCTTTCGTCACCGTTCCACGGACAAAGAAGGAGATAGCCTGTGCCTGTATTACGATTTTACCCCCTTATCGGGATCATTTTGATATTCCCCCTGCTCGCGCCGGCAGCGGCGTGCGCGGATGAAACCACGCTCACCCTCACTCGCGCCGAGTCGCTGGCGCTGACGCATGCGCCGTGGCTCGCCCACCACCGCACCAATGTAGACGCCGCCGCGGAGCGCGCCGTCTATGAAGGCCGGCTCCCCGACCCGCAACTCGTGCTCGGTGCGCTCAACGTACCGACCGACACCTGGAAGCTCGACCGGGAGGACATGACCATGACCATGGTTGGCATCCGCCAGAGCTTCCCGCCCGGCGACACGCTGGCGCTCAAGGGCCGGCGCGCGCAAAAGGAACTGGCGCGCGAAGAAGCCAAGCTCGAGGCCGAGCGCCGCAACCTTTTAAAGCAGGTGCGCCAGGCATGGCTGGAGTTGTACTTCCAGCAGGAGTCCCTGCGATTTCTGCAGGAAGCGCGCCGCCTGCAGCAGAAGCTGCTCGAGGCCGCGGAAGGCCGCTACCGCGCGGCGGCCGACATGCAGCAGGTGGTGATCCGCGCACGCCAAGCGGTGGCGCGCGTAAACGAACGCGAACCGATGCTCAAGGCACAGATCGCGCGCACCCGGGCGCAGCTCGGGCGCTGGATCGGCACCGCGGCGGCGCTGCAATTGCCAGCCGCGCTGCCGCTGCTGCCGGCGCCGGCAACGGACTTCGACGCCGCGCGTCATCCCGAGTGGCTCGCGAGCGAGGCGATGTTCGACGCCGCGCGTCTCGAAGTGGACATGGCGCGCCAGGACTACAGGCCTGCCTGGATGCTCGACCTCTCCTACGGCCTGCGCCGCCCGATGCCGGACGGCACCGAGCGTCCCAACATGGCGACGGCGATGGTGACGCTCGACCTGCCGGTGTTCCGCGCCAAGCGCCAGGACCGGCGCCTCGCCGAGAAACAGGCCATGGAGAGCGGCGCGCGTTTCGAGAGCGAGGACAAACGCCGTGAGCTGGAGGCGATGCATCAGTCCATGCGAGCCGAATACGATGCGCTCGCCGAACGCGCCAGGATCTTCGAAGCGCAGCTGTTGCCCGCCATCCGCCGCGAGGCGCAGGTGACGGTCGCCGGCTTCGCGCGCGATCAGGTCGAATACCGCGACGCGCAGATGAAGGCGCTCGACGCCGAACAAGAATACACACGCGTGCGCGTGGACCTCGCCAAGACCCAGGCGGAACTTCTGTATCTCACCGGAGAACAACCATGAACCGCAAACAGACATTTTCGATCGGCATCATCGCGGCCGTTGTCCTCGCGGCCATCGCTATCGGCGCGTGGTATTTCCTTGCGCCCAAGGAGGAGGCGCCGGGCGCGACGACCGTCGCAGACGCGGCAAAAAAAGAGCGCAAGGTGCTCTACTGGACCGACCCCATGACACCGGGCTTCAAGTCCGACAAGCCCGGCAAGTCGCCGTTCATGGACATGGAACTGGTTCCTGTCTATGAAGACGAGGCCGGTGCAACGGTGGTCAGCGTGCGTCCCGAGATCGTGCAGAACCTGGGCGTGCGCACCTACACGGTCACGCGCGGCAGCCAGCCGCGACGCGTGGCGGTGACGGGCTACACCTTCCGGGATGCGCGCGGGCTCGCCGTGCTCGTGGACCTCGTCGACCGCGACGCCAGCTTCGTGCGCGCCGGCCAACGCGCCGAGGTGCGCGTGGCCGATGTGCCGGACCGGACCTGGGGCGGCACGGTTGAGGAGGTCGAGGCGGACGTGGACATCGGCGCGCGTACGGTAAAGGCGCGCATCCGCCTGAGCCAGACGAGCGCCGTGTTGAAGCCCAACATGTTCGCCGAGGCCGCGATCCTGGGTACGGCCGCGGGCAAATCGGCGCTGTTCATCCCGCGCGAGGCGCTGATCCGCACCGGC
>CAYJBG010000120.1:0-6285 GCA_964368085.1 uncultured Acidiferrobacterales bacterium
CGCGCACCCAGATCAGGGTGTTGGCGGTGCCGAGGTCGATGGCGAGATCACTGGAAAAATAACCGCGCAGGTTTTCAAACATGAATGCCGTGTGGCCCTGAAGTCGTGAGGGTGAGATGAATCCCGATAGTCCGCCTACTGTAGCAACCGCCGGGGGCCGGTTCAACCGCCAAACCGGATGTGCTAACGTGCAGAGCGCATTCCAACCGCCGTTTCGAGAAGGTTTTCATGGCGCTCGACAGAAAAGACGTTATCAAGATCGCCCACCTGGCGCGACTCGACTTGACCTCGGCCGAGGTCGCGGCCACAACCTCGTCGCTGTCGCGCATTCTGGGCTTGATCGAACAAATGAACGCGGTAGACACCAAGGGTGTGGCGCCCATGGCCCATCCGCAGGACGCGGCCCTGCGCCTGCGCGACGACCGCGTCACTGAGCCCGACCAGCGCGACAAGTTCCTGAAGATCGCCCCGGCCACCGAGGCCGGGTTGTACCTGGTACCCAAGGTGATTGAGTAAGGACTACAGGTGTTTCGTTCAGAGACCGGGAAAATGTTAGAGAAAACCGTTGCCGAGTTGTCCGCCGCCCTGAAGGCGAAGAAGGTATCGAGCGTCGAGCTCACGCAGGGCTACCTCGACCGCATTAACAGGTATAAGGATCTGAACGCCTTCATTTCCCTGGACCCAGGGCGATCCTTGGAGCAGGCCAAGGCCGCGGACGAGCGCATCGCCAAGGGTCGGGCCGGCCCGCTCACCGGCGTGCCGATCGCCCAGAAGGACATCTTTTGCGCCGATGGCTGGCGCACCACCTGCGGTTCGAAGATGCTGTCGAACTTCGTCGCGCCCTATAACGCCACGGTCATCGAGAAATTCAACGCCGCCGGCGCGGTGACGCTCGGCAAGACCAACATGGACGAATTCGCCATGGGCTCGTCGAATGAGACTTCTTATTATGGTGCGGTGCAAAACCCGTGGGATGTGAAGGCTGTTCCCGGCGGCAGTTCCGGCGGCTCGGCGGTGGCGGTCGCCGCGCGCCTCGCGCCGGCCGCCACCGGCACCGACACCGGCGGTTCGATCCGCCAGCCGGCGGCGCTGTGCGGCATCACCGGCATCAAGCCGAGTTACGGGCGCGTGTCGCGCTACGGCATGATCGCGTTCGCCTCGTCGCTCGACCAGGGCGGTCCGATGACCCGCAGCGCCGAAGACGCCGCGCTGTTGCTCAACGCCATGTGCGGCTTCGACCTGCGCGATTCGACTTCGGTTGACCAGCCGGCGCCGGATTTCACCGCGGGCCTCAACAACAGTATTAAAGGTCTCAGGATCGGTCTACCAAAAGAATACCTCGGTGCGGGTCTCAGCGCCGACGTCGCCAGGGCAGTTGAAGCCGCAATCGATGAATACAAGAAGCTCGGCGCGCAAGTGGTGGAAGTCAGTCTGCCCAACAGCCAGCTCGCCATTCCCTGTTACTACGTGTTGGCCCCGGCCGAGGCGTCGTCGAATCTCGCGCGCTTCGACGGCGTGCGCTACGGCCACCGCGCGCCGGAATATAAAGACCTTACGGATATGTACTGCAAGACCCGCGCCCAGGGTTTCGGTGCCGAGGTGAAGCGCCGCATCCTGATCGGCACCTACGTGCTCTCGGCCGGTTATTACGATGCGTACTATCTACAGGCACAACGGCTGCGCCGCCTGATCACCGACGACTTCAACCGCGCGTTCGAGCAGTGCGATGTCATCATGGGCCCGACCAGTCCGACCACGGCGTTTGACCTCGGCGCCAAGACCGATGACCCGGTGGCCATGTATTTGAGTGACATCTACACTATCTCGGTGAACCTCGCCGGCCTGCCGGGCATGTCCATCCCGGCCGGCTTCGGCGCTGACAACCGTCCCGTCGGCTTGCAGTTGATCGGAAAATATTTCGATGAAGCGCGCCTGCTCAATGCCGCGCACCAGTACCAGCAGGCGACCGACTGGCACCGGCGCGCGCCGAAGGGTTTTGCATGATGTAGGGTGCGTCCCACGCACCGGCTGATATGTAGGGTGCGCCCTGCGCACCGAGCACAAGAGGCAAGGAGATGCCCAACTATCGTCGTCCAGGGAATCCGGGTGGGATGTATTTCTTCACCGTCGTCACACACGAACGTAGGCCAGTGCTGACGACGGAAGAGGTGCGAAGTGCGTTACGAGCGGCGATCCAACGGGCCAGGGCGACTTTGCCTTTCGACATTGAGGCATGGGTGCTGTTGCCGGATCATTTGCACTGTATCTGGTCGCTGCCGCCGGGTGACGGCAATTTCGCGGCCCGCTGGGCGATCATCAAACGCCAAGTGAGCCGGGAGTGTGGTTCCATGGCGGATGCGTTGCCGAGTATCTCCAGAAAGCGGCGAAACGAGCAGGCATTCTGGCAACGCAGGTTTTGGGAACATCAGATACGGGATGACGACGATCTGGCCAGACACCTCGATTACGTTCACTGGAATCCGGTCAAGCATAGACTGGTGAAATCGGTGAAGGAGTGGCCGTATTCATCATTTCACCGTTATGTCGAGGGGCGCTATTATCCGGATGACTGGGGAGGTGTGGTGATCGATGAGGCCGACGCAGATTTTGGAGAGTAACTGCGGTGCGTGGGACGCACCCTACGTAAACGAACCTTAGATAATTATTTATGGAATGGGAAACGGTCATCGGTCTTGAAGTGCACGTGCAGCTGCTCACCAAGAGCAAGCTGTTCTCCGGCGCGGCCGCGCAATACGGTGCTGAGCCGAACACCCAGGCCTGTGCCGTGGATCTCGCGCTGCCCGGCGTGCTGCCGGTGATGAACCGCGAGGCGGTGCGCATGGCCACCAAGCTGGGCCTTGCCATCGGCGCCACGGTCAGCCCGCGCTCGGTGTTCGCGCGCAAGAATTATTTCTATCCGGACCTGCCCAAGGGCTACCAGATTTCGCAATACGAGTTGCCGGTGGTGCAGAAAGGCACGCTCAGGATCGAAGTCGATGGACAGGAAAAGATCGTCGGCGTCACGCGCGCGCATCTGGAAGAAGACGCCGGCAAATCCCTGCACGAGGACTTCCACGGGCTCACCGGCATCGACCTCAATCGCGCCGGCACGCCGCTGCTTGAAATCGTGTCCGAGCCGGACATGCGCTCGGCCAAGGAGGCGGTCGCCTATCTCAAGAAGTTGCATTCGCTCGTGACTTATCTCGAAATCTGCGACGGCAACATGCAGGAAGGCTCGTTCCGCTGCGACGCCAATGTGTCGGTGCGTCCGAAAGGCCAGAAAGCATTCGGCACGCGCGCCGAGATCAAGAATGTCAACTCGTTCCGGTTTGTCGAGAAGGCCATCGAGTTCGAGGTCGCGCGCCAGATCGAGCTGATCGAATCCGGCGGAAAGGTGGTGCAGGAGACGCGCCTGTACGACTCGGTGAAGCACGAAACCCGTTCGATGCGCGGGAAAGAGGAGGCGCACGACTACCGTTATTTCCCCGATCCGGACTTGTTGCCGCTGGCGATCGAGGAAAGCTTTATCCGCGAGGTTGAGAAAACCCTGCCCGAGTTGCCGGATGCAAAGAGCGAGCGTTTCCGGCGCGACTACAAACTCTCCGCCTACGACGCCGGTGTGCTCACCGCCACGCGCGCCATGGCGGCCTACTATGAGCAGGTCTGCGCCAAGTCCGGCGCCGATGCCAAGATCGCCGCCAACTGGATCGCGGGCGATCTTTCCGGTTTGCTCAACCGCGACAACAAGGAGATCGACGGGTCGCCGGTGACGGTGACCATGATGGCCGGCCTGCTCAAGCGCCTGGCCGACAACACCATCTCCGGCAAAATCGCCAAAGACGTTCTCGAAGCCATGTGGGCCGGCGAGGGCGACGCGGATTCGGTGATCGCGAAGAAAGGTTTGAAACAAATCACCGACAGCGGCACGATCGAGAAGGCGATCGACGATGTGATCGCCAGGAATCAGAAACAGCTCGAACAATACCGCGCCGGCAAGGAAGCGTTGTTCGGCTTCTTCGTGGGCGCGGTGATGAAGGCCACGCAGGGCAAGGCCAATCCGGCGCAGGTCAACGACCTGCTCAAAAAGAAGCTGGCCGGTTAAGGCTCACCATGCACCAGCGCATGCCCGCTGTGTTGCTTACCGCCTTCACCGGGGTGGGTGGCCATTTTCTCAATCAGCGTTGGGACCGGGCGTTGCTGTTCATCGCATTGTTCGGGTTTCTGATGTTTCTGGGGATCGCTGTTCCTTTTATGTCCTTCTATCTGAATCTTCCTGGGCCTTGGGTGTTTGCTGCGTTGGTCGCGAGTGTTCTGGGCACCGGGCTCCTCTGGCTTGTGAGCCTGGCTGTTACTTGGCGCGACAGCAGTCTGCAGCGTCTGGCGCCACCCCTGCGCTGGACCTTTTCCGCCCAGCTGGGCGCGACACTTGTCAGCCTGCTGGTAACGGGAATGCTGGCCTATGCAGCCATGCAGTCGTCGCTCAGCCTGTTCGCGGCAAAATCCTTTCTGAGTGCCGGGTCCGCAGCCGGCACTCACGATCCTATGTCACAACGCGGGGGCAAGAGATTCTGGCAATATCTCGCGCTCGGTGGACTAAGTGAATCGCCCGACGCCTTACCCGCGCCGCCGGCCGGGGCCGGCATACTCGCCGGCAAATTCGTGTACGACGGCAAACCCGCCGCCGGCATCACGTTGACGCTCAGCCTTAACGGAAAATATCGGGTGTCCGGGTTGAGTACGGATGCGCACGGCCGGTTCACGCTCAAGCTGGCGCCGGGCGAGTGGACTATCAATCACGTGCAGACCGAAAGTTGGGACGAGCGCCCGGACGAGGGCGAATTTATTTTGTTAAGCGGCGCCGAAGGCCGGCTGCGCGGCGATAATTACGATCGCCATCCTTCTTTTGGAAGCAATGGCCTCAAGGTCATGGTGAGCGAAACCCCGCCGACCGCGCCGCTGACCTTCACCATTCGCCGACGCGTGGCCTTGCAGTGGCCGGGCAAAGGGGACAAACGCGTCGAGGTCACGCACAAGGCCGCCACGATCCGCTGGCAAGCCTATCCGCAGGCAAGCGATTATGTCGTGCGCATCGCGCGCGTCGAGCGTACCGATCGGGGCGCGAGTTATATTCAGACGGTGACCCGGCGCGTACCGGCCCGGACTGAGCTGGCACTGGCCGGTATACGCGCCGTACCGGGCGCCGCCTCCGGCCAGGAATACCAAGTGACGGTGGCGGCGTTCGCCGCGGACGGTAGCTTCCTGAGCGAATCCGAGGCGCATGCCGACGGTCAGAGCTTCACGCTCACCGATGTAAAGATGCTGGCCGACGATAGCCTGGCCTCGGTGTCGTCCGGTTTGAAACTGGGTGAGGCGATGCAAAACCGCAAACGTCTCGATGCCGTTCAGGTTCTGATCGAGGAGCGGTTGCTTGCCGAGGCGGAAAAAGCGCTGGCCAAAGTGCGCGGCGCGACGGCGCCCGGCAGCAAGGAAGCGCTCACCGGTTATCTGCGCGCCCGCCAGGGACGTTGCGCCGAGGCCGCGAAGCTGTTCGATCAAGCCGTGGCCGCAGCCGGAAAAACCTGCGTGCCCGAGAGCTGGCGCGCCTGCGCGCGCCGGTAAAACTCCGGCAACGAGTGCTTGGTTCTATAAATGGCGCGCCATGCAGGCACCCGCCATCACGCCAGCATTTCGCCCGCGGTGCGCACGACGCGGGCGCGCTGAAACAGCAGCCGCCAGCGCCGGCCGCCGAGTTGGCGCCACAGGACCGCCGAGCGAATACCCGCGAACAGCACGGCGCGCACCCGGGCGGCGGTCGCCGGGTTGGAAAGGTGGCCGTGTTCGCCGCTCACCATGATGCGCGGCGCGAGGGCGCTGATGGTCTGGCTGTAGAGCCCCGCGAGTTTCTCGATCAGCGCCGGGTGTACGTCGTCCGCCGCCGCGTCGCCGGCGAAGAACTTCATTTGTGCCTGTGCGGTCTCGATACCGCTGCGAATCGCCTCCTGCATGGCCGGGTGTTTGCGCAGGACGCCCTCGAGATGCATCAGCGCGACCACATAGCGTGCGATCTCCACGTCCGACCGCCCGGACCGGCCGCCGAGCCTGGCGCGTAACAGATCGAGACCGAGGCGCATGCCGGTCACGCCGCCGTATACCGCGGCGACGTTCGGCGCATCGATATCGAGAAGACTCTTGATCGAGGCGCGAAACGCATCCGGGTCGGCGCGGCCGGCGCGCGCCAACTGCTGCGCGAGGTGCGCGGACTGAAAGACGCCGGCGAGCGCCAGA